>NZ_JBHUIW010000007.1:0-171862 GCF_042682915.1 Rhodoplanes azumiensis
CGCCACCAACCGAGGCTCGCCGCATAAAGCACAATCCGTGCCGGACAGCCGTGGCGCGGACCCGGAAGTCCGGGGGGAGGCCCCGCGCCGGCTCTGGAGCAGCGCCTCTGGCGGGCGCGTGGGACGGCTCAGTGCCCGGCCGGCTTCAGTACCGTGAAGCCGCCCGCCTCGAACACGGCGCGGGCCTTGGGCTGCGACAGATAGGCGAAGAACTTCGCCGGGGCGTCGCCCTTGGCGGTCGCGGTCAGGGCGAACGGAAAGACGATCGGGGCATGCGAGTCGGCGGGAAACACGGCGACCACCTTCACGCGTGGCTCGACCTTGGCGTCGGTCTCGTAGACGATGCCGAGCGCCGCCTCGCCGCGCGCCACCAGCACCAGCGCGGCCCGCACGCTCTCCGCCTGCGCGAGCTTCGGCGCGACCTCGCCCCACAGGCCGAGCTTCGCCAGCGCCGCCTTGGCATACTTTCCGACCGGCACCGAGGCAACCGCGCCGGTGGCGAGCCGGCCGTCGCCGAGCGCCGCCTTCAGGCCGTCCCTGGTGAGATCGACGGTGGCGAGCTTGCCGTCGGTCGGCGCCACCACGACGAGGCGGTTGCCGAGCAGGCTGACGCGCGACTTCGGATCGATCAGCTTCTTCTGCTCGGCCCAATCCATCCAGTCGAGATCGGCGGAGGCGAACAGGTCGGCCGGCGCGCCCTGCTCCATCTGGCGGGCGAGCGTCGAGGAGGCCGCATAGGAGAACCGCACCGGCTGCCGGGTCTCCGCGGTGAAGTGCTTGGCGATGTCGTCGAGCGCATTCTGCAGCGAGGCGGCGGCGAACACCGTGACGGGCGCACCCGCCCCGGACGCGCTGTCCTGAGCCGCCGCGGGCAAGCCGGTCGGCACGGCGAGCAGCGCCGCGACGAGAGCGTGGACGAGCGGACGGATCATGGCAGGCTCTCCCGATGGGCGACCGCCGGACCGGCCGGTCGGCGCGAGCGATCCGCTCGCGAGGCCGAACGCGGCGGCAGGCACGATGCTGTATTTGACTTGATATAGCTAGCCCGACCAGGACGGGTCAAGCCGGCGACGTTCGCGGCGCGGCGCCGTCGAGGCGCGGGAGTCTCAGCGTCAGCCCGGGTCGAGCTGCAGCCACCAGTGCGGATCGATGCGCCGCTCGAGGATCATGCCGCGGCGACGCCGCTCGACCGCGCGCGCCGCCGCATCGAGATCGCCTGCCGTCTGCTCGGCCCAGGACACGGCCGGACCTCGCACATGACTCTTGCCCGAACCGCCGATGCCGAGACCCGCGGCGTAACGAACGAGCGTGATCCGGTCGCCGAGATTCACGACCGACACGATGCCGAGCTGCGTGGACAGGCGCCGATAGCGCGCGAGGCGATCCGCCGTGATGCCGGCGGCCTCGGGCGTCGGCGACTCGCTCCAGTCGGCACCGAAGCGCCGCAGCCCGCGATCCTCGGCCGGCATGTCGGCGAGCTCCTCGAAGCCGGCCCGATGCGTCTCGAAATGCGCCAGCATGGCCGCGTCGCTCGGCGGCCCCTCGTCCCCGTGCCCGCGCAGGAGCGCGCTCGCGGCGGCGACAGCGGCGAGGAGCACGCGTGCGAACCGACGACGTGACAGGCGGCGCATGGCGAGGATGATCACGGTTCCTCGCTTGGTCGCCGCCGACACCGTGCCGGTTCACGCTGCCGCGGGAACCATCCGGCACACCAGCGTACAGCGAGGCGCGACAGGTCACGAGCAGATCGTCTGTTCAATATCGCACGGATCAGCTCGACACGGGCGCATCGAGCCGGCGGCAGCGCATTTTTTGAGCGGAACAGCGTTTCTTTGCTCAGGACGAGCGTCCGGAGCCGCGTTATCATCGCGAGTGATCGCTCATAAGAAACGTCGCTCACGCGAAATGTCGAGGAACGCTCGGAGCAACGCCGTCGCGCAGGTCACCGCCCCCGAGGAGCCGAGCAGACATGAGTGGAACCGCTCATCTTCCCCAAATCGCCAAGGTCGCGTCGTCGTCGAAGGCCACGCTCTACAGCGCCATCACGGCCGTGCCCGTCAGCCCGCACATCGGCGCGGAGATTTCCGGCGTCGATCTCACCCGGCCGCTCGGTAACGAGCAGGTGAGCGCGCTGCACGACGCCTTCGCGCGTTATCAGGTTCTGTTCTTCCGCAATCAGAAGATCTCCTTCGAGGATCAGATTCGCCTGGCGAGCTATTTCGGATCCCTCGGTCGCCATGTCGGCGCCTCGACGATCAGCAAGAGCACCGAGAACGAGCTGGTGCGGAAATTCCATTACGACGAGACGTCCAAGCAGATCTCCGGCGAGAACTTCCACTCCGACCAGTCCTGCGCCGCGATGCCGCCGCTCGGCAGCATTCTCTACAATCACACGGTGCCGCCCGACGGTGGCGGCGACACGATGTTCGCGAGCATGTACGCCGCCTACGAGGCGTTGTCGCCGAACATGAAAGTCTATCTGAAGGGGCTGACGGCGACGCACGACGGTCGCCGCGTCTTCGGGCCGGGAACGCCCGTCTCGGTCCATCCGGTGATCACGCGCCACCCGGTCACGGGCCGGGAGGTGATCTTCGTCAACACCGACTTCACCTCGCATATCAACGAGCTGCCCCGCCTCGAGGGCGACCGGATCCTGCAGTTCCTGTTCGACCACTGCAACAAGCCGGAATGGACCTGCCGCTTCCGCTGGCAGCCGCACTCGATCGCGTTCTGGGACAATCGGTGCACGCATCACAAGGCGATCTGGGACTACTGGCCGAACGTCCGCTCCGGCTTCCGGGTCCAGATCGAAGGCACCGAAGCGCCGATGGCGGCCTGAGACGGCGGACACGCACCATGATCGTGAAGCTTCTCGCCGCGATGCTGGTCGCGACCGCACCGACGCTCGCCATCGCCCAGCCCCCGTCCGAGACGTCCGCCCTGGCAACGGAGGCTTATCCGTCGCGACCGTTGCGGTTCGTCGTTCCGTTCCCGCCGGGCGGCACGCTCGACGTGCTCGCCCGCACGATCAGCCACGAGCTGTCGGCCTCGCTCGGGCAGACGGTCGTCGTCGAGAACCGTCCCGGCGCCTCCGGGATGCTGGGCGCCGAGCTCGTCGCCCGTGCGGCGCCGGACGGGCACACGCTGATGATCGGATCGAACACGTTGGCGACCCTGCCGGCGCTGCGTGCCAATATGCCGATCGACATCTGGCGCGATCTCGCGCCCGTCGTCGCGCTGGGCAGCACGCCGACCCTGATCACGGTCCATCCGTCGTTTCCGGCACGCGACTTCGCCCAGTTCGTCGACGCCGTGAAGAAGAGCAGCGGCGGCGCGAGCTACAATTCGCCCGGCATCGCCTCGCCGCCGCATCTCGCCGGCGAGCTTCTGGCTCGGGCGGTCGACATCCCGCTGGTGCATGTTCCCTATCGCGGCACGCAGCCCGCCGTCACGGATCTGGCCGCCGGCCATATCCCGATCATGATGGCGCCGCTCAACGCCGTGATCGGCTTCGTGAACGACAAGAAGCTCGTGCCGATCGCCGTCACCGATGCGCGGCGGACCCGCTACCTGCCGGAGGTGCCCACCTTGCGCGAGCTCGGCGTCGCCGCGATGCCGCCCGTCACGTCCTGGTTCGGCATCTACACCACAGGCGGAACGCCACCGGCTGTGATCGCCCGGCTGAACGCCGAGATCGCGCGGATCATGCGGCTCGATCACGTCGCCGGGGCGCTCGAGGCGCAGACCTTCGAGATCGCCACCGGGACGCCCGACGAGATGGCCGCGGCGCTGCGGACGGAGGCGCTCCACAACGCCAGGATCGTCGCCGAGGCGAACATCCGCGTTTCTAACTGACGTCGACACGATCGCGCGCGCTCCGGGCCTCGGGCGCGCGCCCTCCGGCAACGTCCCTGATGCGGCGTTCGTCTGCTTCAAGGCGGGAGCGAGCTCGCGCAGGCCGACGCCGACCACGTGCTCGTTGAGCCGTTCGCCGGCGCCGAGCCCGAGCGTGAAGCGGCCGTCGCTCAGCAGCGCCACGGTGGCGGCGCCCTGCGCCACGATGGCCGGGTGATACCGGAAGGTCGGGCAGGTCACGGCCGTCATCGGCCCGGGCCTCTCCGTCGCCTGCGCGACGGCGCCGAGCACCGACCAGGCGCGCGGCGCGTGCCCGTGCTCGTCGCGCCACGGGAAGAAATGGTCGAAGATCGCCGCGAAGTCGAAACCGGCCGCCTCGGCGGCCCGGGCGTCACGGGCCCGGGCCTTGGGTCCGTGCTCCTCGGACATCCGCTCGTCGCCGAGCGTGATCATGTCGGTCGCGCCGGTCGTGTGAGCTGCATGCGGCGCGGTCGGCCGCACCGCTCCGGCAACGGTCTCGACAGGCCCGGGTTCGCGTAGCGCGTCGGCGGCGGCGATCGCTCCACCGGAAGACCGACGCGAGGGCCTCGAAGGAGACCTCGTGTCGCGGCGGGCGCGGCGCGACGCGCCGCGAACCGGAAACCAGCGCGGTCGAACAAGGTCGTCACCGTTCGGCCCCTGGTCCGAGGCTCTGTGGCGTGTCAGGCCCGCGGGTCGACGCGCTTCGTCCGCGGCACGCGACCCGAAACCACGCCCAAAAACAGAAATCCCCGGCCGGGCCGGGGATTTCGCCGTTTCTGCAGACGCCTCGAACGAAACGCGTCAGGCGGCCTTCTTCTTGGCGCCCGGGGTCGCCGCGTTGGTGATGGCCGTGAGGTAGAGGTCGAGCAGCGTCTCGCGCTCGTCCCGCTCCTTCTGGTCCTGCTTGCGGATGCGGATGACCTCGCGAAGGATCTTCACGTCGAAGCCGTTGCCCTTGGCCTCCAGGAAGATCTCCTTCTTGGCCTCGTTCAGCGCCTTGATCTCCTCGTCGATGGTCTCGATGCGCTCGATGATGGTGCGCAGCTGATCGCCGGCGATACCCGTGACGTCCGAACCGCTCATGGTTTACTCCTGGTCAACGCGACCTCTAAAACCTGCGCGATCCGGGGCCGTCCGGCAAGCCGCGCGCCGCTCTGTGGTTGACGTTTTACTAACGCTCGACGACCCTGATCTCCGGCGACGCCGCACCGGCATCGCCGGCGACGCACCGTGCATGGCGTCGCCGCGGCGCCCTCCCCGTCGGACCTTCGGCGAGCCCCCATGACCGAGCCCATGACCGATCTGATCACGAGAGACGAGTTCGACCAGCTCACGGCCCGCATCGGCATCCTCGAGCGCGAGGTCGACGGCGAGAAGCTGGTGACGCGGCACGTGCTCGCCGAGGCGCGCCGCACCAGCGACCGGGTCGCGGCGCTCGAGGCGCGGCTCGAGCGGATGGAGCGCAAGGTCGACGACATCGGCCGCCGCCTCGCCGAGCTCGACGGCAAGGTGACGGTGCTCACCACCACGCTGCCCGGCATCGTCGCCGACGCGCTGCGCGCCGCGCTGCGCGATCGCGACGGACGATGAGGCGCGTCGTCACTCGCCGAAAGGACCGGACCGACCGCCTACGGCACGGCCCGGCCCGTCGTGGCGGCGGGCCGTGGCGCCGTGCGGGTGGTGCTGCTCGGGACCGGTGTCGCGGCGGCTGCGGCCGCCGCGGCCGGGGTCTTCGGCTCGGCCGGCGTGCCGGAGACGACGGCCGGCGCCTCCGGCATCTCCGGCTCGTAGGTGAGCGCCTTCACCGGATCGACGAGGCCGGCGCCGGTCTCGGTCTCGCTCGTGCCGGTGATCGGCGCGGCGCTGCCGACCAGGATCGCACGCACCTCGTCCGGCGTCAGGTCCGGCCGCTTCTCGAGCACCAACGCGACGACGCCGCTGACATGGGCCGCGGCGATCGAGGTGCCGGTGGTGAGCTGGTAGGCGCCGCCGGGCGCCGGCGCGAGGATGTCGACGCCCGGCGCCGCCAGGGCGAGGTGCTTGCCGCGGTTCGCCTGGGGCAGCGGGGCGTCGGACCGGTCGGTGGCCGTCACGGCGATCACGTTCGGGTCGGCGGCCGGATAGAGCGGCGGCGAGGTCGGCCCGGCATTGCCGGCGGCGGCGACCAGCACGATGCCCTTGTCGTAGGCCTCCTGCAGCTTGCGCTCGATCATCACGTCGTGCGGACCGGCGAAGCTCATGTTGATGACGCGCACGCCGCGCCGCATGGCGTGGTCGATCCCTTTGAGGATCTGGAACGTGGTCGCCTCCGGGGCGGTGCTGCGCTCGTCGAACGCCTTCACGGCGACGATCGAGGCGTCGGGCGCGATGCCGCGCAGCCGGTACTTCGCCACGATGGCGCCCGCCATGCCGGTGCCGTGCAGATGCGGCTTCGCCGGCGTGCCGCTCGGATCGAAGCGCTCGGTGACGGCGCCGTGCATGTCGGGATGGCGGGCGTCGACGTCGGAGTCGATCACGGCGATGGCGACGTTGCGGCCGCGCGCCTGCGCGTGCGCCTCGGCGAGCTTCAGCTTCTCGATCACGTATTGGCCGGGATCGCCTGCCGGCAGCGGCTGCTCAAGCGCCGCCGCCGCGGCCGGCTGCGGCCCGGCGGATGCGGCAGCCGGCGGGGTCGTGACGGCCGGCGCGATCGGCACGGCGGGCTGAACAGCCGGCACGGCCGGTGACACAACCGGCACGGCCGGTGAAGCAACCGGCACGGCGTCCGCCTGATCGAGCCGGTACACATAGTTCGGCTGCGCGGCGGCGACGACCTGCTCGCGCTCGAGATTGCGGATCACGTCGCGGATGTCGCGGCCGTCGGCGGTGCGGAAGTGGTAGAGCGTGCGGCCCGCCCCGTCGAAGCCGTGCGACGCCACCATGGTGATGCCGTGCTTGCGGGCGGCCGCCTCGATCTGGGCGCGCGGCACCGTATCGGCGACCTGGACGACGATCTCGCGCGGGACGAAGCGGGTCTCGTCGCGCGGCGGCAGGCCCGAATAGAGGCGCTCGTGCGCGGTGCGGCCGATGCCGAGCCCCGGCGGCGGCCCGACCGGGCGCGGCGGCGGCACGTAGAAGCGATGCCGCATGGTCGCCCAGGCGGCGGCCGCCGGCGAGCGGAAGCCGCCATAGGGACCGGCACCCGGACCGCCGGGGCGGCCCGGTCCGGCGACACCCGGTCCGCCGAAGCCCGGTCCGCCGAAGCCGGGGCGGCCTGCCACGCCGAGTCCCGGGCGGCCGGGTGCGACCGGACGAATCGTCGCGAGCCCCGAGCCGCCGGGCGGCCGGATGTCCGGCCGACCGGGGCCGGGCGGGGCGAAGCCCGGGCGGCCTCCGGGTCCGGTCCGCGGGCCGAGAGCGGCGCGGCCGGGGGCACCCGGAGCACCGGCACCCGGAGCGGCGGCCCCCGGACCCGTGCCACCCGGCCCGGCGGCATTGCGCGGCAGCGGAGCGCCTGTCGCGGGGGCGAGCGCGGGCCGGTCGGCGCCGGGGGGCGCGACGGCCGGGCGACCGGCGAAGGGTCGCGCGACGACGGGGCGTCCGCCGAAAGCCCGTCCGCCGAAGCGGCCCGGCGCGTAGCCGGCCGGCGGCCCGTAGGGACGGCCGATCACGGCCGGCGCGCCGGGCGGCCGCTGGACGGCCGGCGACCCCTGCACGGGCGGGGCGGGAAGGACACGCTGCGGCTGCCCCGGATAGACGCGCGGCGGCGTCGGCACGGCCCGGAGCGGCCGGGTCGCGCCGGGGCGATCGCGTGGATCGGAACGTGACTCGAATCGCGGGTCGGCCGGCTGTGCCGCCGCGCCGAGCCCGCCGATCCCGGCCAGCACCGCCGCAAACGCCAAAAGCCGGAGCGCCTTGCCGCCCCCGGCCCCGAAAATTCCTCGCACCGGACCCGTCGTCACGACCCCTGCCCCGCCGTCTCGCCCGCGGCCGTGCGGCCGCCCTGGCGTCGATCGGCCGACCATGCGCCGAGATTGTGACGCCGGCGGGCCGCCATCGTGTCGGCCGGCAGGCGGGCGGTCGGCACAGCAGGACGCGGACGTCGGGGTGCGGCGATCCGGGCGCAGAGACCCGGGTGCAGAGATCAGGGCGTGGACGTCACGGCTCCGGCCGCAGCACGTCGCGGCCGGCGAGCAGCGCCTGGACGAGGCCGCCCTCGCCATGCGTGCAGGCGACCGTGCCGTCGCCCCGAAAGAACGCGGCGCGCAGCTCGGGCTTCACCTCGTCGACCCACCGGCTCTTGCGCAACGCCACCCGAGCCTGCGCCGATCCGTTCCAGCCGCGCCGCGCCAGAACCTCGCCCACGACCGTCGCGACGGCGCCGTCGTCGACGATCATGCGACCGGCATGCACGTCGCCGCCGACATGCAGGAAGCCCTCCTCGCCGGTCGCCACGACGAGGTCGGCCGTGACGTGGCGGTCCACCACGAGATCCATGGCGCCGACCGCGACGGCGCGACAATGCAGGCTGCCGCGCACCCACAGGAAGCCGGGCGTCGCGCCGGCACGCCGGCTGACGATGGTGCCGAACAGCTCGAGATCGCCGTCGACCACGATGCCGGCGACGCTGGCGGCGACCATCCCGTCCATGTCGAGATCACCGGCCGAGACGGCGTGATTGCCGGCATACCGCACCACCAGGAGCGACGGTCGCGGCGACGCGATGACGATGTCGTCGAGCGTCGTGCGGTCGCCGAAATGGGCGTCGAGATCGAGCCCTTCGCGCGCCTCGTCGAGCGGAACCGAGATGAAGCCGAAGGCCATGCCGTCCCCATGGCGGTGAGCACCGGGGAATTGGTCGCCGCGCAGTCGTTCGAGGTTCAGGCCGCGGCCGGCCCGCCCGTGCCGACCCCCGGCCGAGGCCGGCGACTTCGCCCCGGCCCGGCCGCCTGCTACCATGACGCCAGGAGCGCGCCCTTGACCCCCGACACCTCCATCCCCGCCTCGTCTCGCCCGAAGAGCCGTCGCCTCGCCGGCCCGCGCCGGCTGATCGCCCGGCTGCGCGATCTCTACGAGGCCGACACGCCGGAGGCGCACCGCTTCCGCTACGTGCTGCTCGGCTTCGATCTGTTCACGGTGCTGTTCATCGTCGTCACGTCGTTCCTGCCGCGCACCGACCTGGTCGAGCGGCTCGACGTGCTGTTCGGCCTCGTGATCCTCACCGACTTCCTGGTGCGGCTCGCGATCTCGCGGCGCCCGCTGCGCGACCTCCTGCATCCGGCGACCTGGGCCGACATCGCCGCGATCGTCTCGTTCCTGGCGCCGCTGGTCGGCGAGGGCGCCGGCTTCCTGCGGGTGCTGCGCACCGTGCGGCTCCTGCACACCTATCAGCTGCTCGCGCGCCTGCGCGTCGACAGCCCGTGGTTCCGCCGCAACGAGGATGTGATCCTCGCCACCGTGCATCTCAGCGTCTTCATCTTCGTGATGACGGGAATCGTCTACGAGACCCAGCACGCGACCAATCCGGCGATCGCCAACTACGCCGACGCGCTCTACTTCACCGTGACGGCGCTCACCACCACGGGCTTCGGCGACATCACGCTTCCCGGCACGTCGGGACGGCTGATCTCGGTCGTGATCATGATCCTCGGCGTGACGCTGTTCTTCAACCTGGCCCGCGCCCTGCTGCAACCCACCAAGGTGCGCTTCACCTGCCCGAATTGCGGCCTGATGCGCCACGACCCCGACGCCGTCCACTGCAAGGCCTGTGGCGTCGTGCTGAACATCCCGGACGAGGGCCAGCGGTTCTGAGACGGGTGCGCGCCGCCCGACCGCGGCGCGGAAAACTTGACGCCCCGCCGAAAGCGGGAAACAAGAGCCGGCGCCTCGCGGCATCGGACGGGTGGCCGAGTGGTTGAAGGCAGCGGTCTTGAAAACCGCCAGAGGCGCAAGTCTCTCGTGGGTTCGAATCCCACCCCGTCCGCCACCCCGAACGCCACACCGAACGCCCCGCCGCCCGCCGCGTAACCACGCCGCGAAAATCGCCGGGCGCGACGTGTCGCCGACCCGGTTCGACTCGACTTCCGCGGGCTGTTGGGGAAGACTGCGCGCCGACGGTCGGCGCGTGCCCGTGCGCCTCTCGCGCGCATCCCTCGGCGCAAAAAAAAGAGGCCGCGCGGCGTGAACGTCGGCGGCCCGAAGTCTAGGGAGGAAACGCCCAAGGAGGGCACCGTCGGCCGTCGGCCAGCGGCGTGTCTGCATACGTTGCCGCGACGCGCTGCACATCCGGCAAGTCCCGTAGTTCAAAGGGCTAATCGGCCCGATCGTCACTCCGAAGCCACACCTTTCCGCAGCTTCCGGGCGATAGGATAAAGCGACTCTTACGGGCCATAAGCGCATTCGGTCGAACGTGATAACGACCGGGCAGGATCTCATAACGTCGCGTGCAGAATCATTTTCGTCCGACACCGCGTCGGGCCGTGTCGGCGATGCCGGCGGGCGAATCAGGCCACGCGACTCATGTCGCGTGCGTCGCCGCGTCGCGGCCGTCCGCGATCCGAAGCCATCGAAGGAAGACGATCATGGACGGCCGGGACGAGCCCGGCCGAGACGGAGGAGCGTGCCCCCTGACGGATCGTGACGGCGACCGCGGGTGCCACGCGACGGAGGTCGAGCCGGGTCCGAGGCCAATCATGCGCGGCATACAAGAAAAGGGGTGGTCCGCGAGGACCACCCCTTTCGTGTCGCACCACTCACCCCCGTGAAGCGGCGCAACGAGGCCTTTCTAGAAGCTCGAGACGTGTCGGACTTTGACACAGATCAGAGAGACGCATTTTTCCGATCGCCTCCCGACCCGCCGCGACAACGTCGCCGTGCGGCAGGCGGAGCGGCTCGCGGTCCGCGCGCCGTCACCCACCGCACCGCGGCACGACCTCGGCCCGTCGGTTTTCACATGGCACGCCCCCGCCGGTGCGCGTTCCCGCGGGCCGCGAGATCGGTGACACTCCGGCTCCGTCGGCCCGCACATCCGCACAACAACCCGCCGCGGCGCCGGATCCCTGGAACGGTCGGAGGAACCATGAGCAGCAAGGCACGGGTGGTGAGATACGCGCAGCCGGGCGGCCCCGAGGTTCTGGCGATGGAGACGATCGACCTCGCCGACCCGGGCCCGGGCGAGGTGCAGATCCGCCAGTCCGTCGTCGGGCTCAACTACCAGGACTGCTACTTCCGCTCCGGCTTCTATCCGGCCCCGCTGCCCGGCGCGGTCGGCACCGAGGCGGCCGGCACGGTCGAGAAGGTCGGCGCCGGCGTCACCGCGTTCGCGGTCGGCGACCGCGTCGTCTATGCGGGCGGCGCGTCGGGCTCCTACGCGGACCTGCGCAACATGCCGATCGAGCGGGTGCTGAAAATCCCGGCCGGCGTGTCGGAGGCGGATGCCGCCGCGCTCCTGATGAAGGGCATGACGGTCGAGTATCTGATCACGCGCTGCTATCCGATCAAGCAGGGCGAGTGGGTGCTGTTCTGGGCCGCCTCGGGCGGCGTCGGCCTGATCGCCGGCCAGTGGGGTCGGCATCTCGGCGCCCGCATGATCGGGGTCGCGGCCGGCGAGGAGAAGTGCCGGCTCGCCCGCGAAAACGGCTACGAGGTGGTGATCGACCGCACCCGCGAGGACGTCGCAGCGCGCGTCAAGGAGATCACCGGCGGGGCGGGCGTGCCGGTCGTCTACGATTCGGTCGGCAAGGCGAGCTTCGACGCCTCGATCGCGTCGCTGGCGCCGCGCGGCTATTTCGTTTCGTTCGGCACGACGACGGGCGCGCCGCCGCCGGTCGAGGCCGGCCTCCTGCAGAAGAAGGGCTCGCTCTACTTCACCCGGCCGACCCTCGCGACCTACTGCGCGACCCGCGACGAGATCGCGATGTCGGCCGGCAAGCTGTTCGATCTGGTCGCCGCCGGCGCGATCAAGGCGCATGTCGGCCGGCGCTACCGGCTCGACGAAGCGGTCGAGGCGCATCGCGACCTCGAGGCGGGCAAGACCATCGGCTCGTCGCTGCTGATCCCCTGAGCGGCCCGGCCGGCCTGTCGGCCTCTCGACAGGTCGGGCAAACCGCACGATACCTTCGGGCGGTGGATCGGCTCCCGGTCCGCACGTCCGGAGGACACCGATGGACCATGGACAGTTCCAGAAGGTCGCCGGCGTGGCGGCCGGTGCCGCCGTGGTGGCCGGCATCGCGGCGGTCGCCACCGGACGGCTGCCGCGCTGGCTGCGCATCACCGTCGTGCTGGGGGTGACCATGCTCGCCGTCGCGGGCGGCCTGTGGGGGTGGCGCTACGTCACCGCGCCGAAGACCCTGACGGTCGCCACCGGATCGCTGGGCGGTGAGACCCCCAAGGTGGTGACGGCGCTCGCGGCGCGGCTCGCCGCCGCCAAGGCGCCGGTGCGGCTCCAGGTGATCGACAAGGGCAGCGTGCTCGACGCCACCGAGGCCTTCTCGTCCGGCGAGGTCGACCTCGTGGTCGGCCGCTCCGACGTCGGCGACCTCGGCGACGCGCGCGCCGTCGTCGTCGTGTCCAACATCGTCGTGCTGCTGGTGACGCCGCCGGGCAGCAAGATCACCGAGATCGCCGAGCTGAAGGGCAAGACCGTCGGGGTGATCAGCGGCCCGGTCAACCGCGCGGTCGTCGCCGCACTCGAGCGCGAATACGACCTCGACCACCTCAAGGTGACGTTCCGCGACCTCGTCGTCACCGACGCGCCGGCGGCGGTCGCCTCCAAGCAGGTCGCCGCCATCCTGGTGGTGATGCCGCTGACCGAGAAGTACCTGACCCTGCTGCGCAGCCTGTTTCCGACCAGCCGCCAGTCGCCCGGCCTGATCCCGATCGAAGCTGCCGGCGCCATCGCGGCGGTGTCGCGCGCCTTCGAGAGCTACGACGTGCCCAAGGGCACGCTGCGCGGCTCCCCCCCGGTCCCGGACGACGACCTGACGACGCTGCGCGTGCCGGTGCATCTGCTGATCCGCAAGACGGTCGACGAGGATACGGTCGCGGCGCTCGCCAAGGCCATCATGGACGTCCGCCGCGATCTCGTCGGCGAGTACCCGCTGCTCGCCCAGATCGCCGCGCCGAGCACCGACAGCGACGCCTTCGTGCCGATCCACCCGGGCGCCGCCGCGTATTTCGACGGCGACGTGAAGACCTTCTTCGACAAGTGGGGCGACCAGATCTTCTACGGCTCGATGCTGCTCGGCGGCCTCACCTCGGTGGCGGCGGCGGCCTGGCGCTTCATGGCGCGCGACCTCGGCCGCGAGATCAACGCGCTCGCCGGCCTGCGCGGCTTCTCCGAGCGGATCGAGGCGGCCGCGGACGAGCCCGCGCTCACCGGCATCGAGCGGCAGATCGATGCGATCCTGCACGCCGAGCTCGACCGCATCGCGACGCGCGACCCTGACGCCGCCGACCCGGCGGCGCTGTCGCTCGCCATCCACCGGCTGGAGCGGCTGATCGCGCGGCGCCGAGCGGCCCTCGCCGGGACGCCGCCGGCGGCGCCGTCGGGACCGCCCCCGGGATCGACCACGGCCGATACGGCCGGCCCCGCCGTCGCCGAGCCGCAGCATGCATGAGCCGGCGAGCGCCCGCGCGATGCGCGGCTTCCGGGCGCGGCTGCAGCGCGCCCAGGCGCGCTGGAGCGATCAGCTCCTCACCGTGCTGATGGTGCTGATGCTGCTCCTGTTCTTCGTCGCCGTGCCGCTGCAGGCGACGGGCTCGGAGCCGGGGCAGATGCTGGGCGCCGTCGTGCTGCTCGGCATCATGGCGTGTGCCCTGGTGATGTCGGGCAATCCGTGGGTGTTCGCGCTGCTCCTGGTCGGCCTGGTGATGAACGGCACCGCCGTGGTGCTGCGCCTGCACACGCCGTCCCGGATGGACATCATGCTCGCCGCCGGCGGCTGGCTCGTCCTGTCCGTGGTGCTCGGTTCGGTGGTCGCGCGGCTGGTGTTCGGCCCCGGCCGGGTGAACACCCACCGGGTCATCGGCGCCGTGCTGCTCTATCTGCTGGTCGCGGCCGCCTTCGTGGCCGTCTTCGCCTTCGTCGGCCTGTTCATCCCGACCGCCTTCGCCGGGCTCGAGATCGTCGACAGCCCGAGCAACGCCAGCAACCTGATCTATTTCAGCTTCGTCACCCTGACCTCGACCGGCTACGGCGACATCGCCCCGGTGCATCCGATCGCCCGGGCGTGCTGCAACATCGAGACGATCATCGGCCAGCTCTATCCGGCGACCCTGCTGGCCCGGCTGGTGACCCTGGAGCTGGAGCACCGGCGCGAGCGCGTCGCCGGCCGCGACGCCTCGCGCGGCGAGCATCCGGGACGGCCGCGCAGGGACTGACTGCGGGTCCGCGGCGGCGCCGATCCGGATCCCGTCCTAATCGCCCGCGGCCAGCATGCGGTGGCCGTGCTCGGTCAGCCGGTCGTGGTGGTCGATCAGCCCGTGGTCGCGCAACCCGTCGACCACCCAGGCGTGGAGCGTGGCGGCGTGCCCGTGGGCGACGCGCGCGAGGTAGTGGCACATGTCGGACGTCGGCATGAACGCGACCAGATCGCTGCGCTGAAGCACGGGGAAGCTCCTGCTCGGGTGGCACACGCACAAGATGGTACCGATTTCACGCCGCAGCGCAACACTTTTGTTCGTAAGAGGCTTACGATCTGTAATATTCTTGCCCGCACTGCACCATAAGCGCCGCCCCTACCACCCGCCTCCACGGTGTCGATCGGCTACTCGGCCGGCGCCTCGTGCCCGACCGCCGCGTCGCGCCCCGCCCGCCGCCGCGCGACGGCGACGATCTCGCCGACGATGCCGCGGCGAAACAGCAGCACGGTGAGCACGAAGATGCAGCCCTGCGCCACCAGCACCCACTCGCCGAAGCCCGTGAAGGTGTTCTGCATGACGACGATCACGGCGGCGCCGACGATCGGCCCGAACACCGTGCCCATGCCGCCGACCAGCGTCATCAGCACCACCTCGCCCGACATGTGCCAGCCGACGTCGGTGAGCGAGGCGAGCTGGAACACCAGCGCCTTGGTGGCGCCGGCGAGGCCGGAGAGCGCCGCCGACAGCACGAAGGCGATCAGCTTGAAGCGGTCGACCGCATAGCCGAGCGAGACGGTGCGGGGCTCGTTCTCGCGGATCGCCTTGAGCACCTGCCCGAACGGCGAATGAATCGTGCGCCAGATGATCAGGAAGCCGATCGCGAAGATCGCCAGCACGAGGTAGTACAGCGAGACGTCGCCGGAGATGTCGATCAGGCCGAACAGCGGGCGCCGCGGGATGGCCTGGATGCCGTCCTCGCCGCCCGTGAACGGCGCCTGCAGGCAGAAGAAGAACACCATCTGGGCGAGCGCCAGCGTCACCATGGCGAAATAGATGCCCTGGCGGCGGATCGCGATGGCGCCGGCGACGAGCCCGAGCCCGGCCGCGACCGCGGTGCCGGCGAGGATCCCGAGCTCGGTCGAGAGCCCCCAGGACTTCACCGTATAGCCCGACACGTAAGCCGCGAATCCGAAGAACATCGCGTGGCCGAACGACAGGAGCCCGCCGTAGCCGATCAGAAGGTTGAAGGCGCAGGCGAACAGCGCGAAGCACAGCACCTTCATCAGGAGGACCGGGTAGACGACGAAGGGCGCGACGAGAAGCGCCGCGATCAGCACCGCGAAGACGATGATCTCGACGTTGCGGCCGTTGCCGTTCGCGGCCCTGCGGCTCGTGCTGGTCATCGCGGCGTTCCGAACAGGCCCTGCGGGCGCACCATGAGGACGATCGCCATGATGACGAAGATGACGGTGGCCGAGGCCTCCGGCCAGAACACCTTGGTGAGGCCTTCGACGACACCGAGCCCGAATCCGGTGACGATCGAGCCGGCGATCGAGCCCATGCCGCCGATGACGACGACGGCGAACACCACGATGATCAGGTTCGAGCCCATGGTCGGGTTGACCGTGTAGATCGGCGCGGCGAGCACCCCGGCCAACGCCGCGAGCCCGACGCCGACGCCGTAGGTCAGCGTGATCATGCGCGGCACGTTGATGCCGAAGGCCTGGACGAGCTCGGGACGCTCGGTGGCGGCCCGCAGATAGGCGCCGAGCTTGGTGCGCTCGATCGTGAACCAGGTGACCAGGCACACGGCGAGCGAGAAGACGACCACCCAGCCGCGGTACCAGGGCAGGAACATGAAGCCGAGATTCTGCCCGCCGGGAATCGGGTTGGCGTAGGGCAGCCCGGACGATCCGTATTGCTGGCGGAACAGCCCCTCGATGATCAGGGCGAGCCCGAAGGTGAGCAGGAGCCCGTAGAGATGATCGAGATGATAGAGCCGCGAGATCAGGAGGCGCTCGATGACGATGCCGGTCGCCCCGACGATCACGGGCGACAGCGCCAGCGCGCCCCAATACGGGATGCCGGCGTATTGGAGCAGCATCCAGGCCACGAAGGCGCCCATCATGTACTGGGCGCCGTGGGTGAAATTGATCACGTTCATCAGGCCGAAGATGATCGCGAGCCCGAGCGACAGGAGCGCATAGAACGCCCCGTTGATCAGCCCCAGCAGGAGCTGACCCATCAGGGCCTGGGGCGGCACGCCCAACAGCTCGAACATGTCTGCGTCACCTCGACTCTCGTTCTCTTACCTCTCCCCGCGTGCGGGGAGAGGGAACGCAGGCTTCGCTGACGCCAGTCTCACTTCACCAGCGGGCAGCCGCCTTCGGCGAGCGGCCGGAAGGCTTCCGCGGCCGGGATCACGGCGCGCACCTTGTGGTAGTCCCACGGACCCTTGCTCTCCTCCGGCTTCTTCACCTCGACCAGCAGCATGTCGTGGATCTTGCGGCCGTCGGCCCGGATCGTGCCTTTGCCGAACAGCTTGTCGTCGGTCGGCATCTCCTTCATCTTGGCCACCACCTTGGCGCCGTCGGCGTCGGAGCCGAGCGCATGCACGGCCTTGAGGTAATGCATCACGGCCGAGTAGACGCCGGCCTGCACCATGCTCGGATGGTTGCCTTTGTTGGCCGCCGCGAACTCCTTGGCGAAGGCGCGGTTCGCGTCGCTCGTGTCCCAGTACCAGGCCTCGGTGAAGATCAGGCCCTGCGCGGTCTTCAGGCCGAGCGCATGCACGTCGGTGATGAAGACCAGCAGGCCGGCGAGGTTCTGGCCACCCTGGACGATACCGAACTCGGACGCCTGCTTGATCGAGTTGATGGTGTCGGCGCCGGCATTGGCGAGCCCGATCACCTGCGCCTTGGAGGCTTGCGCCTGCAGCAGGAAGGACGAGAAGTCCTGGGCCGGGAACGGGTGGCGCACCTTGCCCAGCACCTTGCCGCCCATCTGCTCGACGACCGCGGCGGTGTCGCGCTCGAGCGCATGGCCGAAGGCGTAGTCGGCGGTGAGGAAGTACCAGGTCTTGCCGCCCTGCTTGACGATGGCGCCCCCGGTGCCGTGCGCCAGCGCCCAGGTGTCGTAGGTCCAGTGGACGAAGTTCGGCGAGCAGGCGCTGCCGGTGAGCTCGGACGCGGCGGCGCCGGAGTTGAGGAACACCTTGTTCTTCTCGCGGGTGATCTGATTGACGGCGAGCGCCACCGAGGAGGTCGGCGTGTCGACGATCACGTCGACCTGCTCGACGTCGTACCAGCGCCGCGCCACGCCCGAGCCGATGTCGGCCTTGTTCTGGTGGTCGGCGAAGATCACCTCGATCTTCTCGAAGCACTTCTGCTCCTTGCAGAAGTCCTCGACGGCCTTCTTGGCGGCGAACACCGAGCCCTGGCCCGACAGATCCGCATAGGTGCCGGACTGGTCGTTGAGGACGCCGATCTTGATGACGCCGTCGCTCATCTGGGCGCTCGCCGGGCCGCCGAAGGCGACCGCGAGCGCCGCGGCGGCGAGGCTTCCGAGCAGCATGGACTTGATCTTCATCTGATTTCCTCCGGATCTTTTCTGGTCGCTTGGTCGCTTGGTCGCTTGGTCGATTGTCGGCCGGGCGGGACGGAACCACCGCGAGTCCGCTCAGACGCCCAGATAGGTCTTCAGCTTCTCCCGGTTCTGCTCGAGCGAGGCGTTGGGAATCATGTCGATCACCTGACCGTGCTCGACGACGTAGTGACGATCCGCCACCGTCGCGGCGAAGTGAAAGTTCTGCTCCACCAGCAGCACCGTGAAGCCGTGCTCGCGCAGCATCCGGATGGTCGCCCCGATCTGCTGGACGATCACGGGCGCGAGCCCCTCGGTCGGCTCGTCGAGCAGAAGGAGGTCGGCGCCGGTGCGCAGGATTCGGGCGATCGCCAGCATCTGCTGCTCGCCGCCGGAGAGCTTCGTCCCCTGGCTCGCCGAACGCTCGCGCAGGTTCGGGAACAGGCGGTAGATCGCCTCGAGGTCGAGCCCCCCGGCTTTCACGCGTGGTGGCAGGAGCAGATTCTCCTTCACCGAGAGGCTGGCGAAGATGCCGCGCTCCTCCGGACAGATGGCGATGCCGGCGCGGGCGATGGCGTTGGACTTGAGGTTGATCAGCTCGCGGCCGTCGTACCTCACCGAGCCGGTGCGCTTCGCCAGCATGCCCATCACGGCCCGCATGGTCGTCGTCTTGCCGGCCCCGTTGCGGCCGAGCAGCGTCACCACCTCGCCGCGGGCGACATCGAAGCTCATGCCGTGCAGGATGTGGCTCTCGCCGTACCAGCCTTCGAGGTCGCGGACCTGGAGCAGCGGGTCAGCCATGGCCGGTCCCCATATAGGCCTCGACCACGGCCGGATCCGACGACACCTCCGCGTAGGAGCCTTCGGCGAGGATCTCGCCGCGGGCCAGCACGGTGATGCGGTCCGACAGATCCGCGACGACCGAAAGATTGTGCTCGACCATCAGCACGGTGCGGTTCTCGGCGACACGCAGGATCAGGTCGGAGATGCGCTTGATGTCCTCGCGGCCCATGCCGGCCATCGGCTCGTCGAGCAGCAGCATCTCGGGATCGAGCGCCAGCGTCGTCGCGATCTCCAGCGCCCGCTTGCGGCCGTAGGGCAGCTCGCCGGCGGTGAGCCGCGCATAGGAGGCGACGCCGACCTGCTCCAGCAGGTCCATTGCCTGGTCGTCGAGCACCTCGACCGACGTCTCCGGCTTCCAGAAGTGATACGACGTGCCGAGCCGGCGCTGCAGCGCCACGCGCACGTTCTCCAGCACGGTGAGATGCGGGAACACGGCGGAGATCTGGAACGAGCGCACGAGCCCCATCCGCGCGACGTCGTGCGGCTTCGCCGCCGTGATGTCGCGGCCGTTGTAGAGAATCTTTCCGGTGGTCGGTTGGAGGAACTTGGTGATCAGGTTGAAGCAGGTCGTCTTGCCGGCCCCGTTGGGGCCGATGAGGGCGTGGATGGTGCCGCGGGCGACCTTCAAGCCGACCCCGTTGACGGCCCGGAATCCCTTGAACTCCTTCGTCAGGTTCTCGGTCTCGATGACCCAGTCCGACATGGGCCGATCCACTCGGCTGTCGTCAGCGGGCCGGCCGGCCGCGGCACGCCGCGAACGGGTGCGTCGCGAACGGGTGAACGACGTCCGGCTGCGGCGACGAGAGCCGCGCGAGCCCACACCGAGGATGCAATTCGAGTGTCCGGCGACACGTCACGCCGCGTCTCCTCCCTGGAAGGGGCGGTCCGGTTCGGCCGCCCTCGTGTTCTCGTTGTCGGTGATCCGACCAGATCGGTGATCCGACCAGATCGGTGATCCGACGAGAATCTTTTTGATGCCGCGCCGGCGCCCCCGGTGGGTGCCCATCGCGGCTCGATCAGTCTAGCAGAGGCGATCGCCTTGGCGAGGCGTATTTTGGTCGTAGAGCCCGCGAGACGCGAGACCGCACCGGGACATCGAGCCGCAGGGCTCCGGCGCCGCCGATCGCGGCGCGGGGGGCTTGCATCGGAGCGCCCGCTCGGCCCAGATGACGGCCCGTCCGCCGGCACCCCCACCTACCCCGAGCCGGCCTCCCCCCGCCCGACCCGCCGCGTGCGGCTGCCAGACGCGGACGCTTCGAAGTGGGCCGTTCGGCCCGAGGATGGATCATGACCGAAAGCCACACCGGAAGCCTCGATATCTGCGTCGTCGGCGGCACCGGAGCCGAAGGATCGGGCCTCGCGATGCGCTGGGCTCGGGCCGGCCACCGCGTCACCATCGGGTCGCGTGACGCCGCCAAGGCGGCCGCGGCCGCGACCGAGCTCAACCAGAAGCTCGGCGAGCCGCTGATCTGCGGCACCGCGTCCGAGGCGGCCGTGGCGGGCGCCGACGTGGTGGTGCTGACGGTCCCCTACGCGGCCCAGATGGCGACCGCGACCGGGCTCAAGGACGCGCTCGCGGGAAAAATCCTGATCGACGTGACGGTGCCGCTGGTGCCGCCCAAGGTGTCGCGCGTGCAGCTGCCGGAGACCGACTCCTGCTGTGTCGCCCTGCAGGCGGCGCTGGGCGAGACCGTCAAGGTCGTCTCCGCGTTCCAGAACGTCTCGGCCCACAAGCTCAAGGATCCGGACAAGACGATCGACTGCGACGTGCTGGTGACGGGCGACGACAAGGAGGCGCGCGCGCTCGCGATCCGGCTCGCCGGCGACGCCGGCCTGCGCGGCATCGACGCCGGCCCGCTCGCCAACGCGGTGGTCGCCGAGGCGCTGACCTCGGTGCTGATCTTCATCAACCGCACCTACAAGGTTCCGGACGCCGGCATCCGTATCACCGGCATCGACCCGCCGAAGGCGGAGTGAAGCGAAGGCGGACCGAGCCGCCGGAGTCGTCACCGATGATGCGCGGATGACCCTCGGCCACAAGCGTCGCCGCCGGCTCGGAACGAGCCTCGTGTCCCGGACGCGGCGCAAAGCGCCGCGAACCGGGATTCGGAGCAATCGGGCGAGGTGCCTGCCGGTCCGTCCGTCGTGCATCCCCTGGAGCCCGGCTCTGCGGTGCGTCGGGGCCGCGGCCCGATGCACCTTGTCCGGGGCACGCGGCCGTGACCGGGGGCCTGCATCTTTCATCATGACACGCGGGTGGTACCGCCCGTCACCCCAGCCCGGCGAGCCAGTCCTCGTGGAGACGATCGCCGACGCGCGGGTCGAGCGACGGGCGGTCGCGGCGGGCGAGCGGGGTGGCGGCGCGGCGGACCTCCGAGGGCGTGCGACCGAAGCGTTGCTTGAAGGCGCGGGCGAAATGGGTCGGGTCGGAGAACCCCCACGCATAGGCGATCTCGGCCACTTGGCGGTGCGCCTGCTTGGCCGAGACGAGGTCGGTCAGGCAGCGCCGCAGCCGTTGCTCGCGGATGTACTCGGCGATGCCGCCGATCGGGGCGAACAGGCGATAGAGCCGCGCGCGTGAAACGCCGAGCGCGGCCGCGATCATATCGGGCCCGAGATCGGGCGCGACGAGATGCGCCTTGATGAAGCCCTGCACCCGCAGCAGCTCGGCCTTGGCCAGCGCCTCCGGCAGGTCGCCGCCCGTCGCGTCGCCGCCCGGCCGGCCGACCCCGTTGAAGGCGAGCGCGATCAGCTCGACCAGCGCCGTGGCCGCGGCGCTCGCCTCGGCGGCCGAGAGCTGCGGTGCCGACTGGTAGAGCGAGAGCAGATAGGTGGCGACCAGCCGGCCGGTCGCGCTCTCCGGATCGACGGCGGCGCCGTTGAGCGAATCCGGCCGCGCCAACAACGGCGCCAGCCGCCGCCGCGGCACGATCACGGACACCAGGTCGAAGCTCGAGTTCACCGTGTCCATCACGTCGGCGAGATCGAACAGGATCACCTGCCCGGTCGGGAAGGAGAGCGCGTGGCGGCCGAGCGCCATGTCGATGGTGCCGTCGACCAGCACCTGGATCATGTAGTGGTCGATCGAATCGTGGGCGACGCGTAGCGGCCGGCGATCGAACTTCGTGGCACTGGCGGCACAGCGCGAGAGCATCAGGTCGTCGATCAGATAGCTCTCCGCCCAGGCGTCGTAACGCTCCTCGTCGCCGGGGCGCACGAGCCCCACCTCGAGGAACACGCCGATGCTCTCCCGCCAGGCGACGAACCGCTCGGGGGACGGGAGATCGGAGGTGTCGAACAATGAGACCGGGAGTTTCGCGGCGGCGCGGCGCGCCTTGGCTTCGGAACGCTGATGCAATCGATTGAGACGGATGTCCAAGCCTCGCCCCGTGACGGTTTGTTTCTGTGTTGATAGCCCATAAGCAGTAAGCGCCCCGCTTTTTCAAGCGACGGCGCTCGCGTCGCCGCCTCTGCTCCATGCCCCCTATCCCGGAGCCGGGGCGGCGACGCCGCTCAACGCTTTGGTGGGGATGACATGATGCGTGGTTCAAGCCGAACGGCCGCTCGCCGGCGTCTTCTGATGTCCGCGGTCGCGGCACTCGCCCTGACGGAAGGTCACGGCGCCCTCGCGCAGGGCGTGCCGGACGATCCGGCGAGCTTCGCGGCGACGCAGCAATATCAGAACCAGTGGGGCCTCGGCCTCATCCACGCCGCCGATGCGTTCGCACGCGGCTACTCGGGCGCCGGCGTGACGGTCGCGGTGGCCGACACCGGCTTCACCAGCGTGGTCCCCGGCTTCGGCGCCAAGATCGATCCGCGCAGCATGAACTTCGTGCTGCCGGCGGCCGGCGCACCCTACAACTCGGCCGATACGAGCGACCTCGGCTCGCACGGCACCCACGTCGCCGGCATCATCGCGGCCCCTTACGACCCGGCCAATTCCGGCAGCATGTACGGCGTCGCCTACAGCGCCAACCTGGTCGTCCTGCGCATGCTCGGCACCGCGAGCGAGGACGTCGGCCATCCGTCGGTCCTGGCGCTCGACTACTTCACGTCGCTGTCGAACGTGACGATCTACAATGCGAGCTACGGCCCCAATCTCGATACGATGACGAACCTGAGGACGTGGCCGTCGGTGGCGATCGACGAGGTCGAGGCGGCGGCGGTCGGGCGCGCGCTCGCGGCCGGCAAGATCGTCGTCGCGGCGACCGGCAACGACCGCGGCAGCAACCCGATCGCCGGCCGCAACCCGAGCGGCATCGCGCTGATGCCGTTCATCCAGCCGAACCATGCGAACGCCGGCGTCTACGACGACGACGGCAACCGTTACGACTTCTCCGAGCTGCTCTCCCAGCCCGGTCGGATCGTCGCCGTGACGGCGGTCGACCATAACAAGTTCATCGCCTCCTACGCGAACCTTTGCGGCGTCACGGCGAGCTGGTGCGTCGCGGCGCCCGGCGGCGACCAGCCGGCCGGCGACCCCGGCATCCTGTCGACCGTGCCGACCTCGGTGGACGCCAGCGGCTACGCGCAGAAGAGCGGCACCTCGATGGCGACCCCGACCGTGTCGGGTGCGCTGGCGCTGCTGCAAGGCGCGTTCCCGGGCTACTCGTCCGCCGATCTCGTCAACCTCTTGTTCGCGACCACCGAGGATCTCGGCGCCGCCGGGCTCGATCGCGTCTACGGCTACGGCATGATCCGCCTCGACCGGGCGACCGACGGTCCGACCTCGCTCGCCGCCGGCAGCAGCGTGGACGTCGCGGCGCAGACCTCGACCTACTGGAGCCAGCCGCTCGTCACCGCCGGCGGGTTCACCAAGACCGGTGACGGCACCCTGGTGGTGGCCGGCAAGACCACGGCGACGGGCGACGTCGTCGTCGCCGGCGGCACGCTGGCGGTCGATGGCACGCTGTCGCTCGGCACCGCGATGACGGTCCAGCAGGGCGCGACGCTCGCCGGCTTCGGCACGATCGCCGGCACCGTCAACCTCGCCGGCACGCTCGCGGCCGGCGCGGTGCCGAACTACGCGGATCTCGCGGCCAACAACGGCGGCACGCTGCCGGCCGGCACGCCGCTGAACGGCTCCTCGCCCGGCCTCCTCACCTTCAACGGAAATGTCGTGCAGACCGCGACGTCCACCACCCGTATCGACATCGACGGCACCTACAACGTCCCGGGCGGCCCCGGCACCTGGGATCGGATCGTCGTGTCGGGCAGCGGCTACACGTTCTCGGTCGGCGGCACGCTGGTGCCGGTCATGCGCGGCATCGCGGGCGGCAACAACGACTACACGGCGAGCCTCGGCACCCGCTTCGCCTATCTGACCGCCGAGGACGGCGCCCGGATCGGCGGCTCGTATGCGGGCCTCCTGCAGCCGACCGCGGGGCTGGCCGGCGGCACCCGCTTCGACGTCCTCTACTCGCCGACGTCGCTGTCGCTGGTGGTGACGCCGCATTCGTTCCGCGCGCTCGCCGGGACCGCCAACCAGCAGGCCCTCGCCGCGGCCCTCGACGCCAAGCGCCCGGAGGCCGGCGTGCGCCCGTCCGACCGCGCGAAGGGCATTTTCGACGCCCTCTACGGGCAGACCACCACGGCCGGCTACACCGGGATGATCGACCAGATGTCGGGCCAGGGCCAGCCGGTGGCGGTCGGCGCCGCCATGGGCGCATACACGGCCTTCGGCACCGCCATCGCCGAGCGGCAGATGATGTGGCAGTCGGGCGGCGCCGCCGTGCAATCGTCCTTCGCGCCGAGCCTGGCGCTCTCCTATGCGGGGCGCGAGTCGACCGTCGAGACCCGGTTCGCCGGCACGCCGCTAGCCGCCTATGCCTCCGCCGACCCGGCCGACGGCACGGCGGCCGTCCCATCCGGCTGGTCGGTTTGGGGCCAGGGCTTCGGCCGCGCCGCCCGGGTCGGCGACTCCGGCGGCCTGCCGGGCGGCAAGAGTCGCAGCGGCGGCGGCATCGCCGGCGCGGACCGCCAAGTCGCGCCCGACACCCTCGTCGGCGGCGCCTTCGGCGTCACCCGCACGACCAGCGACAGCGCCGGCACCAGCGGCACCGCGGACACCTATTCGGGCGCCGTGTATGCGAGCTACCGGCCGGGTCGGCTGGTGCTCGACGGGCGGCTCGCCGCCGGCGTCACCTCGCAGTCGACCTCGCGCAGCGTCGCCGGAACCGGGACGGCCGGCGCGACCGACGGCGTCGGCCTCCTCGCCGCCGGCGAGGCGGGGTACCGCCTGCCGACCGGACGCTTCACGCTGATGCCCTATGTCGGCCTGACCGCCCAGACGTTCCGGCGCGACGGCTTCACCGAGACCGGCACGTTCGGCCTCACCTATCCGCGCCAGACCTTCGACAAGCTGACCTCGACGGCCGGCGTCGCCGCCAGCACCGTGTTCACGGCGCTCGACGGCGCCAACTTCCAGCCGGAGGTGCGGCTCGCCTGGGGCCACGACTGGCGCGACGACGCGCTCACCGCGCAGGCGTCGCTGCTCGACCAGCCGTTCGTGGTGTCGGCCGCCGATCCGGGCCGCGACGCCCTGGTGACGCGCTTCGCGGTGACCGGCTGGCGCACCGAGGCGCTGCGCCTCTATGCCGCCTACGACGGCGAATTCCGCCGCAACGCCAGCGCCCACCAGCTCACCGGCGGCCTGCGCGTGTCGTGGTGAGGAAGGGCGCCGCTGTTTGATAAAGCTTCGGGTGGTCGCGCGCTTGGCTGAAACAAGCGCGCGACCGCTGCATAGCTAAAAGCAGATTTCTTCAAATATATTTCTTGAATATGTCCTTGACGATCTTCTCGGCCACAGGCTTCGGCGACGCAAACATAAGGTAGTACACAATAGCGTTATTCTGATTCCGCATCGGAAGCGGGTCTGCGACATACGCAAAGCCGGCCATCGATCTGAGCCGAGATCGAAATGCATCGACCACTGTTTTGTTGGCCTGCTTTACTAAGTCCGGCCGCGAGAACAGGTTCTGTTGCGGGCTCTCTGCATAGACGACAGATTTCCAGGTCTCGTCGCCCCAGAAGCGCGTCATTCGCTGCACACCATCAGCCGGAACCTTCGTCGGATCGCGCCAGATTGCGTTCCGATTCATATCCATCACCGGAAAATTCAGAAACAGGTCGACCGCCCTCGACTGCCCAGCCTTCAGCATTACGCCCCAATCGAGGTGCAGTCCGTACGGATCTAGAAGGCACAAAGCTCTGTTGTAATTTTCATACTTTATGGTTGGAAAAAGCTGCTTGACAAGATATTCATTCGTATCGCCGGTATGTATCGTGATGTTCGATCGACCCTCGCATAGACTCTCCAGGTACCGGGTCTTTTCAGGATTGATATCGATGAAATAGAATCCGTCGAACGGCGGAACGATCTTCAGCGCGCGAGCAGGGCTGCCTTCAACTTGACGCTGACTTCGCTTCGCCACATGCGTGCCGGCACCGCTAAATCCGTCAATATAGTATTTCTTTAACCTAGAGCCTTTTTTCGAAAATGCGCTAGTGTACGCCGACCCGTATTTCTCAACAATCTCAAGCTTGAGCTCGGACCAAGCTCCGATTTCATCAAATTTCAATGGAGCCGCAGGAGTTTTCATGACCGCAGACGATGATCAAAAGATTTCCTAGTCTCGAAAAATAGCGACGGCAATTGGTTCCACTCCCGACCGTCAAGGAGTCGGCCGCCGGCCTTTGGCGATCGCCCTCCCCATTGCTTGAAAAAGAACGGCACACCGGCCGCAAGACACCGATTGCGAATTTGTATAGCCCACTGCGGATCCATGAACCGCGCGCGAGGCCCACTTTCACCTCCGACAATAACCCAATCGATCCTGTCCAAACTCAACTGTTCGATCGGACCAATGAGAGGTTCGATCGACAGAAATCGGATCGCAGCATTTGCGCGCTGTAAGTGCAAGATACGTGAAGTTGCCCGCTGGTGCTCGACCGAGACTCCGAACCACATATGCAAGGGCGCTGACGTGGTTTTATAACGCAAATTGATAAACTTTTGAAGGACGGAACTTCGCTTAGTCAGCACCTGATATACGTGCCAATCGGCACGCTCCATAGTGTCGAACACAGCCGAAATATAAGATTCAGGTATATCTTTATGAAAAAGGTCACTCATCGAATTAACAAAAATCATCCGCGGCCGCTTCCAGTTTAGCGGCTGCACTAGCCGCTCCGGCCGAAGTGTAAGATCAAATCCTGTTTCGAAAGGATGATTTGGAACACCACGAAATCTTTCAGAAAACCGTTCGGCATAACAGTTTTGACAACCTGCACTAATTTTTGTGCAGCCAGTTACAGGATTCCACGTCGCGTCTGTCCATTCGATTGAGCTGTTATCTGCCATGCATCGGCCCCCGATTAACGCCAGCATCTCCGTTCGTGGTCGCTACAATTCTCTGCAAGGCAGCGTCGAACTCGCGCATCGTCGCCTTGTCGACGAGCCCGGTCCGATGGAGACCGGCGGCGGTCTCGTGAACCGCGGCCGAGATGCGGCTGCGATGCTTGACTGGCAAGCTCTCGATTCCGGTACTCACTGCAGCTTATCCTTTCAGCACGCCGTGCTGTATCCGTTGGCCCAACCCCTCACAGCGCCTTGAGGTACCGGATCGGCCGCCCCGGGGCGATCGCCTGGGCGGCGGCCACGATGGCGTTGGCGTCGATGCCATAGTGGCGATAGAGGTCGGGCAGCGCGCCAGTCTGGCCGAAATGCTCGACCCCGAGCGGCCGCGTGCGATGGCCGGCGACGGCACCGAGCCAGGCGAGCGTCGCCGGGTGGCCGTCCAGCACCGTGACGATGCCACAGTGGGGCGGCACCTCGGCCAGCAGCCGCTCGATATGCGAGCGAGCATGCGGCAGACCACGCTCGCGCGCCCGGCTCGCCGCCGTCCAGCCGGCGTTGAGCCGATCGGCCGAGGTGACGGCGAGCAGGCCGACATCGCGGCGATCCTCGGCCATCAGGCCGACCGCCTGGATCGCCTCCGGCGCGATCGCGCCCGTGTAGGCGACCACGACCTGGCAGTTCGGCCCGGGCTTTCGCATCCAATAGGCGCCGTCGATGATGCCCTGGCGCAGCTCCGGCGTCATGATCCGCTGCGGCTGCTCCACGGGCCGGGTCGAGAGCCGCAGATAGACCGAGCCGCCGGTCTCGTCGCGCAACCAGGTCCGCTCGGACGGCTCGCCGTCCCCGTCCCGCTGGATGTAGTCGAAGGCGAAGCCGAGGATGACGGCGAGCTCGTCGACGAACGACGGCTCGAACGCGGCGAGCCCGTCCTGCGCCATGCCGATCAGCGGCGTGCCGATCGACTGGTGGGCGCCGCCCTCCGGCGCCAACGTGATGCCCGACGGCGTGCCGACCAGGATGAAGCGGGCGTCCTGGTAGCAGGCGTAGTTGAGGGCATCGAGGCCACGGCAGACGAACGGGTCGTAGAGCGTGCCGATCGGGAACAGCCGCGCCCCGAACAGCGCGTGCGACAGGCCGAGCGCCGAGAGCAGGATGAACAGGTTCATCTCGGCGATGCCGAGCTCCATGTGCTGGCCCTTGGGCGAGAACTCCCAGGTGAGCGTCGAGGGGATGCGCTCGCTCTTGAAGGTGTCGACCATCGGCTGACGGGCGAACAGGCCACGTCGGTTCACGAAGGCCCCGAGATTGGTCGACATGGTCACGTCCGGCGAGGTCGTGACGATGCGGTCGGCGAAGTCGGACCTCTGCTTGCCGACCGCGTTCAGCAGCACGCCGAAGCCCTGCTGGGTCGACATGGTGGGCGCGATCTCGACCTCGAGCTCGGCCGGGACGTCGATCCGCGCGGCGTGGAAGCGGCGCGGACCGCCCTGCGCGAAGGGCACGCTCGCCAGGAAGGCGCGCAGATCGGACTCCGGCAGCGACAGGCCTTCGAAGAAATCCCACTCGTGGCCCGGGCGAACCTTCATGGCGTTGCGAAGGATCTCCATCTGGGCCGAGGTCATCAGGCCGGCGTGGTTGTCCTTGTGGCCGGCGAGCGGCAGGCCGTGGCCCTTCACCGTGTAGGCGATGATGCAGGTCGGCCGGTCGTGGTCGATCTTGCCGAACGCCTCCAGCAAGGTCGGGAGATCATGACCGGCCAGATTGGTCATCAGCCGGGCGAGGTCGTCGTCGGAGAGCGCGTCCAACATGGCGCCGAGCGGCCCCTGGTCGCCGAGATCGTCGGCGAGCCGCCGCCGCCACGCCGCGCCGCCCTGGAAGGTCAGGGCCGAGTAGAGCTGGTTCGGGCAATGATCGATCCAGGCGCGCAGCGTGTCGCCGCCCGGCTTCCTGAACGCCTCCTCGAGCAGCACGCCGTATTTGAGGATCACGACGTCCCAGCCGAAGGCGCGGAACAGCTTTTCGTACTGCTCCCACAGTCCCTCGCGGACGACCGCGTCCAGGCTCTGGCGGTTGTAGTCGATGATCCACCAGCAGTTCCGCACCCCCTGCTTCCAGCCCTCGAGCAGCGCCTCGAAGATGTTGCCCTCGTCCATCTCGGCGTCGCCGACCAGCGCGATCATCCGGCCCGGCGGACGGTCACCGGCGAAGCCGTGGTCGTGGACGTAGTCCTGCACCAGCGAGGCGAACAGCGTCTGGGCGACGCCGAGGCCGACCGAGCCGGTGGAGAAGTCGACGTCGTCGGTGTCCTTGGTGCGCGACGGGTAGCTCTGCGCCCCCTTGTAGCCGCGGAACGCCGCCAGCTTCTCGCGCGTCTGGCGGCCGAGCAGATACTGGATGGCGTGGAAGATCGGGCTCGCATGCGGCTTGACGGCGACCCGATCCTGCGGCCGCAGCACATGGAAGTACAGCGCCGTCATGATGGTCGACAGCGAGGCGGACGACGCCTGATGGCCGCCGACCTTCAGGCCGTCGACGTTCTCGCGCACGTGGTTGGCCTCGTGGATCATCCAGGCGGCCAGCCACAGCACCTTGCGCTCGAGCGCCGAAAGCACGTCCAGCAAGTCTTTGGTCATCGCCCAATCCATCCGGGATGCCGGCCGGTCGGCGGCGCGGGGCGACGGACGGCCCGGCGGCGACACGGCGTGCACGGGTCAGGATAGTGCGATCGGGGGACGGCTCAAGCCACAATCCGGACATGGCCGACGGGCACCGGCACCCGCCCGGGTGGCGGTCCGCGAGGCTTCAGGCCGGCTGCTCTCGCGCCGCCATCACGGCGAAGAACAGATAGGCGACGATCATGACGACGAGGCCGACCACGACGATCCAGTGGAAGCCGTAGATCAGCGGGAAGAAGATCTGCACGACGATCATGGTCACCGAGCCGGTGAGCCACACCACGGCGCCCCACGGCGCGGCGAGCCAGAGCCCGACCGCGGCGACGAGATCGATCACGGCGAAGAACACGGTCGCGGTCTGCCAGGACAGCGACTGGGCATCGAACGCCTCGCCCGGCCGCGCCCCGAAGCCGCAGACGGCGGACCAGTGATAGAGGCCCTTGATCATCGCGAGGCCGGCGGCGACGCGCAGGAACACGACCAGCCACCAGGCCCAGCCCTCGCGGTCCGGCCGATAGTCCTCGGCATGGACGGGGGCGAGCTGCTCGATCGGGCCGCTGCCCGACGGGTCGCTCACCGCACCGCCCCCCGAACCGCGCATCGCATCGCCCATCGCCTGACGCCCCATGGCGTGCGGCGCGGTCCGGTGCGACTGTCGGGCGTAAGCAGTGTCAAGGACATGGAACACCGATCCGGAACGCGCTAGAACGCCGGCCAATCATTGCGCGCCGAGAACACTTACGGAGAACAGCCATGGCCATCAAGTACGGGCGCCCGCTCGAATCGCAGGTCCGGGTGGTGCCGGCCGAGTCGAAGGGCGCCCCCCGCGCCGACGCCCTCGACCTGATCCACCGGCCCCGCCGCAACCGCCGCACCGACTGGGCGCGCCGCATGGTGCGGGAGAACACCCTGTCGGCCAACGACCTGATCTGGCCGCTGTTTCTGGTCGACGGCGACAATGTCCGCATCCCCGTGCCGTCGATGCCCGGCGTCGAGCGCATCTCGGTCGATCAGGCGGTGCGCGACGCCGAGCGGGCGGCCGCCCTCGACATCCCCTGCCTCGCCCTCTTTCCCTACACGGATCCGGCGCTGCGCGACGAGACCGGCTCCGAGGCGCTCAATCCGGAGAATCTGGTCTGCCGCACCGTTCAGGCGATCAAGAAGGCGGTGCCGGACATCGGCCTCCTCTGCGACGTGGCGCTCGATCCCTACACGAGCCACGGCCATGACGGGCTCCTCGCCGACGGCGTGATCCTCAACGACGAGACCGTCGACGTGCTGGTCCGCCAGAGCGTCCTGCAGGCCGACGCCGGCTGCGACATCATCGCCCCGTCCGACATGATGGACGGCCGCATCGGCGCGATCCGCCAGGGCCTCGACGACGCCGGTCACGACGCCATCCAGATCATGGCCTACGCGGCCAAATACGCCTCGTGCTTCTACGGCCCGTTCCGCGACGCGGTCGGCTCGTCGACCACGCTCACCGGCGACAAGCGTACCTACCAGATGGACTTCTGTAATTCCGACGAGGCGCTGCGCGAGGTCGAGCTGGATCTCGAAGAAGGCGCCGACATGGTGATGGTGAAGCCCGGGCTACCCTATTTGGATATAGTCCGTCGCATCAAGGATACTTTCTCGCACCCGACGTTCGTCTACCAAGTCTCTGGCGAATATGCGATGATCATGGCGGCCGCCAGCAATGGCTGGCTCGACGGCGAGAAGGCCATGGTCGAAAGCCTGATGGCCTTCAAGCGAGCGGGGGCAGACGGAATTCTCACTTACTTCGCGCCGCGCGTGGCGGAAAAGCTGAAGAAGGGCAGACTGTTCTGACCGTTCGCCGAGGTTCGGGATCCGCCCGCCGGGGCGTCCCTCGCCGTCGTGTCGCGACGCTCCCGTCTGCGCCCGCAGGCACCGGCGCGCGACTCGCTTGCGGAGGGGAACATGCCGTACCGCAGTGCCGATCAGCCATACACCGGCCGCCGCAGGCCGGGCCGGCGAAACACGGGCCGAGAGCACGCCGGGCGCGGCTCGCGGGTTCTGATCGCGAGTCTCGTGGTCGCCGTCGGCGGCCTGGGTGCCTGGGTGGTGGCCGCCAACACGGTCATGAAGGCGCAACCGACGCCGCTGCGCGACGTCGCCGCCGCGCTGGTCGCGGCCCGCGACGGTGCGCCCCCGACCCTGTCGTCTCTGAAGATCGTCTCCGTCGCGGCGATGCCGGACATGCCGGCGCCGCCCGTCGTGGCGCCGTCGCCTGCCCCGCGGCTGACGGCTGAGGAGCCCCCCGCGGCCGCGATCCCGCCGCCCGCCGAGGCGGCCCGGGCCACCGAAGCGCCGGGGCCGAGCACCGCCGTGGTCGTCGCCGGGGAGGCCGACCAGGCCGAGACCGAGCCGGCCGTGACCGTGCTGGCCGCGGCATCGACCACCGACGTCACCGGAGCGCTGGCCGCCGCGCCGCTCGCGGCCGGCCTGACCGACACGGCGGACGACGCCACGGCGGTCCCGCTCGACGGCGCCGTGCCGCTGCCGCGCACCCGCCCCTCCGTCGTCGGCGTTCCGCTGCCGCGCCCGCGCCCGGAGATCGCCACCGAAGCCCCGTCGGCCCCGGTGATGACGCTGCAGCCCTGGGAGATCGACCGCAACCAGCCACTCTGAGGGGCGGCTCGGATCGCAGGCGGGCTTCGGGACAAGGATCGAGAGATCCCTGTGGGGGGCGCAGCGCGGGACGGATCCGCGACGGCAGCCGACGGACGGGCCGGGGCGAACGCGGCGTCGACGATCCCTGCCGCCCGGCGTCGGAGCACGGATCGAGGCGCCATCCGGCGATCCGCCGGTCGTGCGTGCGCAGCACCGACCCGACAGCATCGGCCCGACAGCATCGGCCCGACGGACGGACAGCTTCCTGACGACCTGTCCAAGGTGCCTGAGGCGTCCGAGGTGTCCGTGGCGTCCGAGGTGTCCGAGGCCGAGGCCCCGGACGCGGCACGCCAGGGCCCCGACCCGGTTCTCGACGCGGCGGATCGACCGCGGCCCGATGCGCCGCCGCGACGCGGCGCCGTCCGTGACGCCGAAGCCCGCGGGCTCGCGGACGCCGCCGCTCAGGCGGCCCGCACGGCGGCGAGGAACTTGCCGACCTGCTGGCGCAGCGCGGTGCCGTCCCGAGAGAGCTCTCGGGCGGCGCCGAGAACTTGCGCGGAGGCCGTGCCGGTCTCGCTCGCCCCGCGGTTCACCTCGGTGATGTGGCGGGCGACCGCGTCGGTGCCCTTGGCGGCCTGCTGGACATTGCGGGCGATCTCCGAGGTCGCGGCCCCCTGCTCCTCGACGGCCGCGGCGATCGCTGCGGCGATCTCGGCGATGTGGGCGATGGTGGCGCCGATCTCCTTGATGGCGGTAACCGAGTCGTGGGTCGCCGCCTGCATGCCGGCGATCTGGGTGGAGATGTCGCCGGTCGCCTTGCCGGTCTGGGCGGCGAGCGCCTTGACCTCCTGGGCCACGACCGCGAACCCCTTGCCGGCCTCGCCGGCCCGGGCCGCCTCGATGGTGGCGTTGAGCGCCAGAAGGTTGGTCTGCTCGGCGATCGCCGTGATCAGCTTGACGACGTCGCCGATGCGGTCGGCCGACTGCGACAGCGCCGTGATCCGCTCGTCGGTGGTGCGCGCCTGGGCGACGGCATGCGCCGCGATGCGGCTCGACTCCTGCACCTGGCGGCCGATCTCGCCGACCGAGGAGGTCATCTCCTGGGTCGCCGAGGCGACCGCGGCGACGTTGGCCGAGGCCTCCTCCGAGGCGGCCGCGACCGTGCCGGCGAGCGTCTCGGTCTGCTCGGCCGTCGACGTCATGGCGCCGGCCGCCGCCTCCAGGGCGCCGGCGGCGTGCGAGACGCGCTCGACGATCTCGCCGACCGCCGCCTCGAACTCGGCGGCGAGCCGGTGCATGGCGGCGCGGCGCTCGTCCGCGGTCAGCGCCTCGGCAGCCTTGCGCTCCGCCTCGAGCTGATCGACCCGGGCGAGGTTGTCGCGGAAGGCGAGCGCGGCGCGGGCCGCCTCGCCGATCTCGTCGCCGCGGCCCGTGTAGGGAACCTCGACCGCCCGGTCGCCCTCGGCGAGGCCGTGCAGCACGGCGCCGATGCGGCGCAGCGGCTTGCCGATCGCGACGCTGCCGAACACCGCCGAGCCGATCATCACGCCGACGACCAGAAGCCCGAGCACCACCGACATCTGCGTTGCGCGACCGACGCCGCCGATCAGCTCGGACGCCTCGGCGCGGACCACCTGGGTCGCGGAGGCGACCGTCTCGTCGATGAGCTTGTCGATCTCGCCGACGATCGGGCGCAGGCGTTTCTCGAAGACCTCGCTCTGGGCGGCGCGCGCCGCGACCGTGTCGTCGATCACCCGGGAGAAGCGGGCGAGGTTCTTGTCGAGCTCGTCGACCTCGGCGATCAGAGACGGATCGCCGAGCTTGCCGCGGCCCTGGCGGAGAATGTCGCGGGCCTTCTTCTGCAGCGGCGGAATGCGGGCCGCCTGGGCCGCCGCCTCGGTGGCGTCGTAGCGCCAGGAGACGATGCGGGCCGTCTTCGAGACCGAGTCGGCCTCGCGCACCAGCGCCTCGACCTCGGCGCCGTTCGGCTGCGCGGCCAGATCCTTGGAAGCGACGAAGGCGTCGAACGCCTTGTTCCACACGCCGAGCACCTCGTCGCGGGCGACCCACAGCTCGAAGATCCGGTTCTGCAGCGCGCCGATCTCCTCGACCGCCTTGTCGTAGGCGCCGACCAGCGCGGTGGCGCGGTCGATGCGCTCGGCATTGTCCTTCAGGCGCACCGCGCCGCGCATCTCGCCGAGGTAGCGGCCGGCGTCCGCGGCCGTCTTGCGGAAGCTCGCCAGCGCGGCGCCGACCTCCTCCTTGGACCGCGCCATCTTGATCTCGCGATAGGCGACCCGCATCTGCTCGAACGCGACCTGGGCCCGACCGGCGTCCTGGATCAGCTTCTGCCGCATCAGCGCCGTCTCGGTCGCCCCGATGGTGTCGCGCCCGCTGAGATACACGTTGCCGACCAGCATCGAGACCAGGGCGATGCCGATGAGGGCCGACAGCGTCAGCTTGGCGCCGACGCGCAAACGAAAACCCCGCATGTCCTTCCTCCGGGGCGAGGTCCGATCTTGTGATGTGGATGAGGGCACCCGCCGCCGCGCACTAGTAAGGAGGTCAGAGGTTGCGGAGCAGTAAAGGAGCCACGCGCCTGGCGCATGGAAGCGGCAAAATCTCCCATGGCGCGATCATGGCTCCGTCGGCGCCGATGCCGCACACCAGGGTCGGTCGCGCGGTTCGGCGACGTGCATTACGACTGTCGACCGTTGTCGATGCTTGTGCCTGGGTGATGGTCCGGCCCCGGCGCTTCGGTCGCAGGTCTCCTACGACCAAAGAATCGACCCCGACGGCCTCCGCACCTTGCGGCAGCGGCCGCAATCGCCCAAACTCGCCCGACTGTCATAAACGCAATTACATTTCTGGTGCACGCCGTGGCGATCTCTCGACGGCGTCGCACCCAAACGTCCGGATCGTCGGCGCGGCTCATGCGCCACGGAGCGGATCAAACGCCGAGGACACGTCCCGAGCGGCCGGCGCGGCCGACGGACCAACCGAGGCCAATATCGATCCCGGTCGCCGACATCCGGGTCGCGGGCGGGGGGACGAGGTCACGCCGCATTCAACGGAGGAATTGAGATCATGCGCGTTGCAGTCATCACCGGCGGTATGGGGGGCCTGGGCGAATCGATCAGCGTGAAGATGCACGCTGCCGGTTACCGGGTCGCGGTCACCTGCTCGCCGGGCAACAAGCACGTCGACGAGTGGCTGGAGAACCAGAAGAAGGAAGGCCGCGAGTTCAAGGCCTATCAGGTCGACGTCGCCGACTACGAGTCGTGCAAGGAGTGCGTCGCCAAGATCGCGGCCGAGGTCGGACCGGTCGACGTGCTGGTCAACAATGCCGGCATCACCCGCGACTCGATGTTCCGCAAGATGACGTTCGAGCAGTGGGACGCGGTGCTGCGCACCAACCTCTACTCGGTCTTCAACATGTCGAAGCAGGTGATCGACGGCATGCTGGAGCGCGGCTGGGGCCGCATCATCAACATCTCCTCGATGAACGGCGCCAAGGGCCAGTTCGGCCAGTCGAACTACGCGGCCACCAAGGCCGGCATGTACGGCTTCACCAAGTCGCTCGCCCTCGAGGTCGGCCGCAAGGGCATCACGGTCAACACCATCTCGCCCGGTTATCTCGGGACCAAGATGGTGCTGTCGGTGCCCAAGGAGGTGATGGACACCAAGATCCTGCCGCTGATCCCGGTCGGCCGGCTGGGCTCGCCGGACGAGATCGCCGACATCGTGGTGTTCCTGTCGTCCGACAGCGCCGGCTACATCACCGGCACCGACATCGCCGCCAACGGCGGCCAGTACATGTGAGGCCGTCGCCGTGACACGATCGCTCCGGGGCTTCGGCACCGGAGCGGCCCGCCGCCCCGCCGACCGGGGGACGCTGCGAGACACCTGCCGCGAGACACCTGCCGCGAGACGCCGTGACGGGCGCCGGTGACCCGTTCGCTCAGCCGCCGCGGACCATGCCGGTCATCAGGTCGACGATCGTCGCGTTGGAGATGCCGTTGCGGCGCGACGCCCGCCACGCGAAATAGTCGACCGCATGAGCGACCGCCGCGTCCGCTCGCGCGCGCTGTTCCGGCGAGGACGCGAACGGTTCCACCAAAACCTCCCGCATCCGCGTCCAGCCGCCGGCATGGCCGGCACAGCACTGCTTCAGGTCGGGCGTGTCCTCGACGTCGCGCAGAATGTTCCACAACGCCGGCGAAAGCCGCTCGAAGAAGCCGTAGAGCTCGTCGAGCCCGCGACGCAGCCGGGCCTCCGGATCGGCGATCCCGGTCCAGGCCTCGGCGTCCGGCAACGGATTGTCGGTCCAGAACCGGTCCGCGCAGGCCACGTACAGCGCATCGAGAGTGGGGAAGTGCCGATACACGGTCGGGCGTTCGACCCCGGCCCGCTCCGCGATCGCCAGGATGCTGGTGCGCGTCGGACCGACGCTGCAGTGCAGGTCGACAGCGGCCGCGATGATCCTCTGGCGCGTGGCGTCCTGGCGGACGGCGCGACGTTTGAGCTCGTACTTGCGAGCCATCTGTGCATTCCGAAACTGACTGTCGAATGGTTGCCGGTATCGACGGCTTTCGAATGGAGCTAGTACATTAATGTCTTCTGCTGGGAATGGAACACACTTTACCGGTCCGTACTATCCCGTTCTTCGGAATTTTCCCGCCCTCCGCGGACGGCGGACCCGAGCCGCCGCCCCGACGAGAGTCACCCCGGGCTAGCCCGACCCGAGGGCGAGGCGGAGCGACACGGCGTTATCCGGTCCTTCAGGCTTCCGTGCGAGAACGAGGGGACGGGCCCGGCCGGTCGGCGCGGGTGGCCGTGTTGCGTTCGAAGGCCAGCTTCCGATCGAAAGGACCACAAATGACGCGGACCGGGATCATGCTCGCGGCGGCGTGCGCCGCGACCGTCGTCGCCACGACCGTATCCTTCGCGCCTGCCGCCTCGGCACAGGCGCCCTCCCCGCACCGCCACGCCCATGCCCGGGTGGCGCCGCCGGCCTACGGCTACTCCTGGCGACCGGGCTACGGCTGGTACGTGTCGTATCGGACGCGGCTGCCGGGCGCCCGCGCCGGCTTCGTGCCGGTCGCCGGCCCGGTGCCTTACGGCGCCTACGGCCCGGTCGGCTGGGCGACGCCCTATCAGGACGGCACCATCTACGCGACCGATGCGCGGCGGGTCTACGCCTATCCGACCTATGTGGTGCCGACCGCGACGGCCGTGACCTACGGCACCGGCTGCGTCGCCATGTCGGCATGCGCCTGGACGCTCGGCGGCTGGCGCTGAGGCTGGCCTCACCCCTGCGGAGCGGGATCGAACTCGCCGGCGCGCAGCCGTCGGGCGACCTCGTCGAGCACCGCGTTGACCATGCCGGTCTCGTCGCGGTCGACGAAGGCGTTGGCGACGTCGACATACTCGGAGACGACGACGCGGGCCGGGATGTCGCGGCGCTTGTCGAGCTCCCAGGCGCCGGCCCGCAGCACCGAGCGCAGGATCGCCTCGACGCGCTTGAGCGGCCAGCTCGATTCGAGCGCCTGGTCGACCAGCGGGTCGAGCTTGCGCTGGCCCTCGACGACGCCGTTGACGATGTCGCGGAAGAAGCTCTCCTCGGCCGGCAGGTACTGCTCGCCCTCGACCTCGCGGCCGATCCAGTGGCTCTCGAACTGGGCAAGAATCTCGTGCAGCGGCGTCGCCGCGATGTCCATCTGGTAGAGCGCCTGCACGGCGGCGAGCCGCGCGGCGCCGCGGCGGTTCGCCTTGCGCACCGGCTTGGGCTCGCGGTTCACCGCTCGCTCCGCGGGCTCTGCAGGTGGCGCTTCACCCGGATCAGCGACGTCACGGCGGCGGCCGCGACACCGCCCTTGTCGCCCCGCTCCGGATCGGCGCGGACGACCGCCTGCTCGTGCGTGTCGGTCGTCACGATGCCGTTGCCGATCGGCACCCGATGGCGCACCGCGAGATCCATGAGCGCGCGGGCGGACTCGCCGGCGACGATGTCGTAGTGGCTGGTCTCGCCGCGGATCACGCAGCCGAGCGCCACGATCCCGTCGAACGGCAGCCGCCGCGTGTGGACGGGTGCCTCGAGCGCGATCGCCACGGCCTGCGGCACCTCGAGCGAGCCGGTCACGCTGACGATGTCCCACTCGACCCGCGCGGCGTCGAGCACCCGCCGGGCGCCCTCCAGCAGCGCGTCGGCGATGGCGCCGTAGTAGCGCGCCTCGACGATGAGGATGCGCGCGCCCGGCAAGGGCTCTTCGGTGGTGCGGGTCGCTGTGCTCGGTCCGGCCATGGGGTTCCTCGGTCGCGCCGTCAGTAGCAAGCCGGCGGGACCGACCGCAACCCCGACCGCGGCAGACCGCCCCTGCGCGGCCGCGGTCTCGGGCAGCCGAGTGCCCATAGGTGAGCCGTTTCCGCGAATTTACCTCGAAAAGCCGCGTATTGTCTCGAACGCAGGCGTCCAGGAGCCCGACGCCGGGCCCCGCCCTCGCCGGCGACGGCCTCGCGGCACTGGTGCGCCGGGGCGGCGCCGGCCGCGCTGGTCATGTCCGGTCGGAGGCCGACGACACCACCGCGTGCCCGTCCGCGCGCGAGAGCCGGTGGCGCATGAACCGGCTCCGCGAGGTGCGCAGGTGCAGTTGCATCACCTCACGGGCGAGATCTCCGTCACGGGCCTCCACCGCGCGGGTCAGATCCTCGTGGTGGCGAAGGCTCTGCTCCAATTCTTCCGCCGTGAACAGAAAAAACGCTCGGGTGACGACCGGCATCTCGATCAACGTGTCCAGAATTCCGCGAAGCCGCGGCGAGCAAGCATGATCGAGAAGCAGGTGATGGAAGGTTCGATTGATCTCCTGGATCGTCACGATGGCGTCGCGTCCGGACTCCGACAAGGCCGCAGCCATCTGCCGATTGCAGGCCCGCAGACCTTCCGTGAGCGCCGCACCGCCCCGCTCGGCCGCGAGCTTCGCGCCGTAGGGCTCGAGCAAGATGCGAATCTGGAACGTCTCTTCGATGTCGCTTTCGCTCCATTGCGCCGTGCGAATGCCCTGCCCCAGATCCGCCGTGGCGAGGCCGTCTTCGACGAGGCGCCTCAGGGCAGCGCGGATCGGCGTGCGACTGAGCCCGAACTCGCGCGCCAGCGGCTCTTCCCGCAGCTGCGTTCCCGGTGGGTAGTGTCCGCTGATCAGCCGCTGCCGGAGGCTTTCGTACGCTAGATCCTGTCCACGTCCCATCTCGCCGGCCCTGTTCCACGCGTCCACTCTAACCGGCCCCTCCCTGGGTATCAAAACGCAACGACCTGCCCCCACAGGTTGTTGTGTATATTTTTTGTATTCTTTTTTGCCGTATATCCGTAATAACACGGCTCCGAACTGCTAAATTGTATATTTATTGTACTTTTGTACCAAACAGGGAGACCAGCCATGCACGTCGCCATCATCGGATTGGGCGAAGTCGGGCGTTGCTACGCGGCCCCGCTACACGCGGCAGGCCATGAACTGAGCTTGGTGGAAACACGGCCCTCGGCGGCCGCTCGGGATCTAGCCGCGCGTTGGGGGCGGCCGATCCACGACCGGCCGAGCGAGCAATTGGCGACCGCCGAATGGGTTCTGTCGTGCGTCACCGGCGCCCAGGCCCTGGCCGTGGTGGAGAGCGTCCTTCCGTACCTGGCCGAAGGCTCCTCGATCGCCGACCTGACGACGGCTCCCCCCGACATCAAGCGGCGGGCTGCCCAGAAGGCCCACGGCCGCGCCGTCCGATACGTCGATACGGCGATCATGGGCGCGATCTCGCTCGGCCATGAACACACCCCCTTGCTCGCGTCCGGCGACGGTTCCGATCAGCTCAAATCACTGCTCGAGCCGGTCGGCGGCCGCGTGCGGGTCATCGCAGGCGGCGCCCCCGGCGACGCGATCTCGCTCAAGATCCTGCGGAGCGTCTTCACGAAGGGCATGGAAGCGCTCGCGGTCGAGCTCCTGACGAGCGCGGAGAAGCAGAACATCCGCGCGCAGCTCTACGAACAATTGCGAGACATCGACGAGACGCCCCTGCGCTCGTTCCTGGACATGCTGGTCCGAACTCACGTCGTTCACGCGAAACGCCGCCTTCACGAAGTGCACGACGCGGAACGAGAACTCGCTGCTCAGGGCCTGCCTTCACTGGTCCTGACCGGAGTGGCCGAGCGGTTTCTCAAAACCGCCGACGCGCTCGAACGGCGGCCGCTGACGACGGCGGAACCGAGTGTCGAGAGCGCGCTCGAATGGCTTCTCGCGTCGCCCGCCTCCACCCGTATGTCGTGATCCCGAAACCAGGAAACCGACCATGTCACACGTCGAACAGATCAAGCTGCTGCGCGAACTCGGTGCTGCCACGGTGCACGAAGCCCAGGGTGCCAAAGGTGCCCTCGACAGCGGCATGAAGCCGATCGATCCGAGCTCGCGGCTCGCCGGTCCGGCCCTCACGGTCGAGATGCGTCCTGGCGACAACCTGATGCTTCACTACGCCCTACTCAAGGCGAAGCCGGGCGATGTCCTGGTCGTGGACGCCAAGGGTTTCGTCGAGGCCGGCCCGTGGGGGGACGTGATGACTCACGCCGCTCAGAAGCTCGGGATCGCCGGACTCGTGATCCACGGCGCGGTTCGCGACGCCAATCAGATCATCGACATGGGATTTCCGGTGTTCTGCCGCGGTCTGTGTATCAAAGGGACCGCCAAGAATCAGCCCGGCAAGGTCAACGTGCCCATCTGCATCGGCGACGTCGTCATCCACCCGGGCGATGTCGTCGTCGGCGATCGCGACGGCCTGGTCGTCGTCCCGAAGGCCGAGGTCGAGCAGACGCTCCGCAACGCCGCTCTGCGCGAGGAGAAGGAGACCGCCTTCCGCAAGGAACTCGACGCCGGCCGGACGACAGTCGAACTCCTGGGACTCGGCGAAACGCTTCGCCGTTTCGGGCTCGAATAGCTCCGATCCAACAGACGATATTGCTGCCGTCTTTTCAAGAGGGATACGCAGATGTCGACGCTGGACGTCACCAGCCCTGCCACGCAAGCATATTCGAGCATGGAGACCGACTACCGCACCTCGACGATGAGAAAGGTCAAGTGGCGAATTCTACCGTTTCTCGTGCTGCTCTACATCATCGCATTCATCGATCGTTCCAACATCGGCTTCGCCTCCCTTAAGATGAATGCCGATATCGGGATCACGGCGACCCAGTTCGGCACCGCGGCCGGCCTCTTCACGGTCGGTTACTTCCTGTTCGAGGTGCCGAGTAACATCCTGATGCGGCGCTTCGGTGCGCGCCTGTGGATCGCGCGAATCCTCGTCGGCTGGGGGGCCGTGGCGACCCTCACGGGGCTCGTCCAGACGTTCTCCCAACTGGCCCTGGCCCGGACCATTCTAGGCATCGCGGAAGCGGGTTTCTTTCCCTGCGTCCTGTTGTATCTGACCTACTGGTTTCCCGAACGGGAGCGGGCCAAGGTGGTGGCGCTGTTCATGGTCGCGCTTCCCATCGCGACCCTGACCGCGGGACCGATCTCCGGGCTCATTCTCGACCACGTCCATTGGATGGGACTGGCGAGCTGGCGATGGGTCTTCATCCTGGAGGGGTTGCCGGCGGTGCTGTTGGGAATCCTTTCGCTGTTCGTCCTCATCGACGGACCGAAGCAAGCGAAATGGCTCTCCCCCGAGGAGAAGGACTGGCTCGTGGGCGTCCTCGCGCTCGAGGAAAAGACGAAAGTGGAGCGACACGGAAAGGTCTCGTTCTGGAAGAGCCTCAGCGGCGTTCGAATTTGGCTCCTCGCATTCGTCTACTATTCCAAGTCGGTCGCCGTGTACGTCCTGGCCTTCTACTCGCCCCAGATCCTCAAGGGTCTGGCCCAACACCTCAGCAACACGTCGGTCGGCGTCCTGAATGCACTGCCCTATGCCGTCGCCGCCGTGGTGATGGTCTGGTGGGCCTGGCATTCCGACCGCACCGGAGAACGCCGTTGGCATGTCGGGATTCCGTTGCTGATGGCGGGCGTCGCCCTGGTCATCATGCCGTTCACCAGCGGCAACCTGTGGATCTCGCTGGGGCTCCTGACCATCATCACGACCGCGATCTACATGCCCTATGGGCCGTTCTGGTCGCTTCCGTCGCTGTTCCTGACCGGCTCGTCGGCTGCCGTCGGCCTCGCCTCGATCAACTCGATCGCCAATCTCGGCGGGTTCATCGGACCAGTCGCTTTCGGCGGGTTGAAGGACATGACCGGCACCATCTATGCCGGGCTCGCCTTCGTGAGCTTCACCCTGATCTTCGCCGGCATCCTGATCGTCAAGCTCCGGTTCGTGAAGGAAGCGGAAGCGAGCATCCGGGCGGCCGCTGTCGCCGAGGCGGGACGCGCCGCGTAGACCGCGTGGGTGTCTCCCGGATCGCGGGAGCTCTGATCACGGTGTGCCCGCCCCGGCTGACCGGCCGAGGCGGGCATACACATGCTCGGCCATGCGGGCACGGGGGCGCTTTTTTTTGCGATCGGTGAGCCCGCGTCAGGGCCGAACGCGCCGGCGAGGCCGACGCCGGGCGCCACCGTCGATCCGACGCTCAGGCCGGCCCGGCCTCCGCGAGGCGTGCGGCGTAGCGCGCCATCAGGTCGACCTCGAGATTGACCGGATCGCCCGGCGCGAGATCGCCCAGCGTCGTCACCTGCAGGGTGTGCGGGATGAGCAGCACGGAAAAGGCGTCACCATCGACGTCGTTGACCGTGAGCGACACGCCGGCGAGCGTCACCGAGCCCTTGGTGGCGACGAAGCGGGCGAGCGACGCCGGCGCCCGGAACGTCATCTTGGCCATCTCGCCGAGATTCTCGCGCGCCACGAGCGTGGCCAGGCCGTCGACATGGCCGGTGACGAGGTGGCCGCCGAGCTCGTCGCCGATCTTCAGCGCCCGCTCCAGGTTGATCCGCGATCCGACCGTCCAGCGGCCGACCGTGGTGAGCCGCAGCGTCTCGGCGGCAGCGTCCACGGCGAACCAGGTCCGCCCTGCGTCCACCCCGGCGCCGACCACGGTGAGGCAGGTGCCGCTGCAGGCGATCGAGGCGCCGTCGACGATGGTCGCGCGGTCGTACCCGCAGGCGATGGTGAGGCGGCGCAGGTCGTCGGCGCGCGGCGCGACGGCGACGACGGTGCCGATATCGGTGACGATGCCCGTGAACATGGCTTTGGATTAGTGCGGTGCGACGGGGAATGCAATGTGGGGGAATGCAATGTCCTGTCATTCCGGGGCGCATCCCGGGCACGTCGAAGACGCGAATCCGGAATTCCGCGGCGAACTCGCCGTTCCGGGCTGGAGTCCGGGCTCGGCGCGGAGCCTGTGCTCGGGCGGCGCGAAGCGCCGACCCGAGTGCGACGCCCCGGCACGACCGAGGCATGTAAGGCCTCGGCACCACGGACGAACGTCGCGTCCGCGAGCGACTCAGTACGCCGGGCCGGCCGGCACCGGGCCGCCGAGCGGATCGGGGCCGAAGCGGTTCGGCCCGGGCGTGCCACGCATGACGAAGAAGACCAGCAGCACGAGCCCGCCGATCACGGTGATGACCAGCAGCATCCACCAGCCGGTGCGATCGATGTCGTGCAGGCGGCGGATGCCGACCGCGAGCCCCGGCAGGAACAGTGCCAGCGAGGCGAGTGCGTTGATCGGCGAGAGGCCGCCGGGACCGAAGATGACGTAATCGAGGATGCCGGTCGCGAGGCTGACCAGGACGACGAAGAGCACCCAGAACCAGTACTCGGACCGCGACGCGCGGCCCTCGAATCCCACATAGTTCCGGAACCCGGACGCGATCGCTTCGCCGAACGTCATGGAGCCCTCCGCTCGTTTCGGATCGTGAACAGGAAACACGCCGTTCGTGTCGCCCGCAACACGTTTCGTTCACGTCCGGTCACGTCGTCTCACGTCAGCCCGCGCGCCAGCAGCCAGGCCCCGAGCAGGGTCAGCCCGGCCATGAACATGGTGCGGAACACCGGCTCGCTCACCCACCCTCGCACCCGTTGGCCGACGATCATGCCGAGCGCCGCCGGCGCGAGCGCGGCGAGCGAGAGAAGCGCGAGGTCCGGATCGTACAGGCGCTCCATCAGGAGCCCGAGGCCGAGCGCCACGGTCGACACCGTGAAGGACAGGCCGAGCGCCTGGACGAGGTCGTCCTTGGCGAGCCCCAGCGCCTGCAGCCACGGCACGGCGGGCAGCACGAACACGCCGGTCGCCGCGGTGACGAGCCCGGTCGCGAGGCCGACCAGCGGGGCGAGCCAGGCCTCCTGCGCCGGCGAGGGGTGGGGCAGCCGCAGCCTGGCGAGCCCGACGATCCCGTAGGCGGCGAGCGCCGCACCGAGCCCCGCCGCCGCCCACGGGCCGGCGAGGCCGACCAGCCGGGAGCCGACGAGCGTGCCGGCGACGACGCCGGCCAGCATCGGCCACAGCCGCGCGAGCAGCGGCCGGAGCCGCGGGCCGGCGAGCATCTGCCAGACATTGGTGACGAGCGACGGCACGATCAGCACGGCGGCGGCCGCCGCCGGCGTCACGACGAGGCCCAGAAGCCCCATCGCGACGGTCGGCAGGCCGAGCCCGATCGTGCCCTTGACGAGACCGGCGAGCAGGAAGGTCGCGGCGCCGACCGCGAGAACCGTGATGTCCATGCGGCGAGCTTGATCGAGCGGCCACGCCGCCACAATCTGCATTCTCCGTCGTCAGCCTTCGGCCTGTCCGAAGGCTAAGGCCCAAGGCTCCGGCTCCGACCCACGGCGCGACACGGTCCCCATGCCCCTCGATCTCACCGACCTCCGCCTGTTCGTCGCGATCGTCGACCGCGGCAGCATCACGGCCGGCGCCGCCGACGCCCATCTGGCGCTCGCCTCGGCGAGCGCCCGGGTGCGGGCGCTCGAGGAGACGCTCGGCACCACGTTGCTCGAGCGCGGCCGGCGCGGCGTGCGCCCGACCGCGGCCGGCGAGGCGCTGCGCGACCATGCGCACCTCGTGCTCGCCCAGATGGCGGCTCTGAAGGGCGACCTCGCCGCGCATGCGCGCGGGGTCGTCGGACGCGTGCGGCTGGTCGGCAACACGGTCGCGCTGGCCGAGTTCCTGCCGCCCGTGCTGGCCCCGTGGCTCGCCGCCAACCCGACCATCGGGCTCGCCGCCGACAGTGTCGATCTGGGCGGGCTCGCGTGCTTTCCGTTCGCCGTCGACCGGCTGGTGCTGGTGGTCCCGCGCGGCCATCGGCTCGCCCGCCGGCGCCACGTTCCCTTCGCGGCGGCGGCGGCCGAGCCCTTCGTGGCGCTGGCCGGCGACAGCGCCCTACAGCGCCACGTCGCCGGTCACGCCGCACGGGCGGGCCGGCGTCTCGCGGTGCGGATCGCCGTGCAGGGCTTCGACACGGTGTGCCGGATGGTCGAGGCGGGCATCGGCGTCGCCGTGGTGCCGGACATCGCGGCGGCGCGCTGCCGCCGCAGCATGGCGATCGCCGCGATCCGCCTCGCCGATCCGTGGAGCGAACGGCGCCTCGTCGTCGGCGTCCGCGGGCTGGCGGCGCTCGGGCCGCCCGCGCGTTCTCTCGTCGAGCACCTGCGCGCCGCGGCGCGCGCGGCCTGACCGGCGTCACCGCCGTGCCGCCGGCGTCCCGCCGGGGCGGGACACCGGGCGGCGCGGCGGTCACTGGGCGCGGGCGCGGCCTTCGATCTTGGGCAGCTCGTTCGGCGACGGCGGGCGCACCGACGACGACGCCCGGTGGGCGAGCTCGACGGTCAGCTTCTCGGCCGCCTCCGGCGTCATCAGCGCCATGATGTCGGACATGCGGCGCGGATTGATCTGGGTCGCGACGTCGAGCAACACCTTCATCTCGAGCCGGTCGAAGATCTTGGCGGCGTCCTTGGCGCGCATGTTCTCGTACATGGTGACGAGGCTCTTGAAGCGCTGCGCCTCCGCCTCGTCCTTCTGCTGGGCCTGGACCTTGAGCCGCTCCTCCATGTCCTTGAGCTCGTTCATGCGCAGCTCGAGCTGCTTCTCGGCCGAGCGCAGCAGGCTCTCGCGCACCTCGAGCTCGCGGGAGCGCGCCTCGAGCTCCTGGCGGCGCTCCTGCAGCCGCTCGAGCAACGCCCGCTCGCCGGGCGGGATCGGCGGCTGGGTGATCGGCACGACGAGACCGCCCGGGCTGGGCGCCGGATCGGCGGGCTTCGGCTTCTCGTCCTTCTTCTCCTCCTTCGGCTTGGACGGGGCCGAGCCGGTCGGCTTGTCCGGCACCGAGCCGGTGATGTCGGGGAAGTTGAACATCTGCTTCGCCCACGACACCGGGGCGGAGGTCGGGTCGGCGCTGGCGACCTCGCGGCCGACCGGCCCGCGCGGCGAGACCGGCGGCTCGAAGCCGCCGGTCGGCATCGCGCCGTCCATCACGAAGCCGAGAATCTTCAAGGCGAGCAGGCAGACGGTCGCGAACAGCACGACCGGAATGAGCCGCAATTCGCGGATCAGACTCATGCCGCGAGCCCCCGGGCGCGGGCGCGGGTGCGCTGGGCGAAGGCCTGGGCGGCGGCGGCCACCGCCTTGCTGTCGGTCGGGCCGAGAGCGGCGGCGGCCGGCTCGGCCGCCTCGGCCGCACCCTCCGGATCGGTGAGCGGACGGCCGGCCAGCACCACCTTGGTGAGCCGGTCGAGCACCACGTTGCCGGCCTCGATCTGGCGGCTGATGTCGGCGGCGAAGCGCTCGGCGGTGCGCAGGCGGTCGCCGATGTTCTGGTCGACGTCGCGCACCGTCACCTTGAGCCCGGCGATCGCCCGCTCGGCGATCTCGGTCGCGGTGATCAGCTCGGCGATGGTCGCCTTGAGCGCATGCTCGTCGGCCTTCAGCCGGCGCAGCTGCTTGTTCAGCATGGTGCAGTAGATGACGGTCAGCAGGAGCAGGACCGAGACCAGACCCTCGACCGCGAATCCGATCCAATGTGTCACGACGACGCCTCCAAGCGCTTCGACGATTCTCCGGCCGACTCGAACATCGCGTAGGTCGTCTTCGGCCGTCTCAGGGGTTTGGCGACCCGCACCGCGACCCGGTCGCCGACCCGGCCCATGCGTGCCTCGGTGAGAATGACGTTGCCGCAGCGGACCGAGACCAGCGTCTCGGGGCGCAGATCGAGCGGCAGCGTGTCGCCGACGTCGAGCTCCATCAGGCGGCGCAGCGGCAGGTAGGCCTCGTACAGCACCGCGTCGACGGCGACCTCGGCCTGGCCGATCTCGGTGGCGAGATGGCCTTCCCAGATCGGGTCGCGGCCGAGCTTGTCGCCGACGAACATCTGCAGCAGCACGTCGCGGATCGGCTCGATCGTCGCGTAGGGCAGCAGGAGCTCGACCGTGCCGCCGCGGTCCTCCATGTCGATGCGCAGGCGCACCAGGATGGCGGCGTTGGCGGGCCGCGAGATCGCCGCGAAGCGCGGATTGGTCTCGAAGCGGTCGATGTTGAACTTCACCGGCGACAGCGGCTTGAAGGCGAGCTCGGCGTCGGCGAGCACCACCTCGATCATGCGCTTGACGAGATCGGTCTCGATCGTCGTGTAGGGGCGCCCCTCGACCCGCATGGTGGTCTGGCCGCGCCGGCCGCCGAGCAGCACGTCGATCATCGAGTAGATCAGGCTCGACGACACGGTGAACAGGCCGAAGTTCTCCCACTCCTCCGCCTTGAACACGGCGAGGATCGCCGGCAGCGGGATCGAGTTGAGGTAGTCGCCGAAGCGCACCGAGGTGATCTGGTCGAGCGACACCTCGACGTTGTCGGACGTGAAGTTGCGCAACGACGTCGTCATCAACCGGACCAGCCGGTCGAAGACGATCTCGAGCATCGGCAGACGCTCGTAGGAGACCATCGCCGAATCGATGATCGCCCGCACGCCGGAGGAGTCGTTGAGCGTCAGATCCGCGAAGCTGTAGCCGAGGAGCGCGTCGATCTCCTCCTGGCCGAGGGTGCGCTCGGCGCTCGCCTTGCCGGAGCCGCCTTCGTTGGTCTCGTCGATGATGGCGGCCCATTGGGCCGCCATCTGTTCGTCGACCTGGCCCTCCTGACTCTGGCTCGCCTCGCCGGGCGTCTCGTTCTCGAGCGCGAGGCCCCACTGTGCTGCTAGGGCGTCCTGGTCGACTGTCTGATCAGGCGGCATGGCACGGATCCCGGCGCGTCACTGGACGACGATTTCCTTGAACAGCACCGCGTTGACCCGGTTCGGCGCGATCGAGGCGTTGACCCGGCGGGTCAGCTCCTCCTTGAGCCGATAGAGTCCGGCGGAGCCGTCGAGATCGGTCGGGCGAAGCTCGCGCAGATAGGTCTGGAACATGTCCAGGAGGCGCGGCATCAGCGGTGCGAGCTGCTCCTTGAGCTTGTCGTCGGGCAGCTCGAGCACGACCTTGACCTTGAGATATTGGGTGCGCTCGTTGTTGGCGCTCGACAGGTTGACGAGCACGTCGGGCACGTCGAAGAAGACGGCCGGCTTCGCCACCGCCGCCGCGGGCTTCGCCGCCTGTTCGCCGTGGCCGCCGCCGAGAAACATCTTGTAGGCCGCGAAGCCGCCGCCGCCGAGCAGCAGCACGGCGCCGCCGGCGATCGCGATCAGCTTGATCGGCAATCCCTTCTTGGCCGGCTTCTCGCCGTCTTCCGGCGCCGCATCGGCGTCCTGAGTCTTGCCTGCCATGGCCGTGTTCCCGATCGCCTCTCGCTCGCCCGCGGCGTCCCGGATCCCCGGCCCGTTTCGGTCGGGTTCTCGCGGTTCCGGCCGCCCGATCACAGTAGGGGCCAAATGGTTAACGGAAACTTTCCGAGCCCCCTCCGGCACGGCACATTTTGCCGGGTCGGGCCGGCATCTCGGCGCATGTTGCCGGGCCGCAACGCTCGCTTAACCAACGATTTCGTTGTTTCGACTTCGTTTTTCGCTCTGGCACGGGCGCTGCTTCGAAGCCGGCGTGGCGACGGTTTGGGAGAGCCGTCGGCACAGGAGGCCGGAGCGACGCTGGGAGAGCGGCGCCCCGGACATAGGGGAGAAAGACGATGCCGAACGCAGCTCTGATCGGGCTGTCGTCGCAGATGGCGTTGCGTCGCGAGCTCGATTCGATCGCGAACAACATCGCCAATGTGAACACGACAGGCTTCAAGGCCGACCGGGTGGTGTTCCAGGAGCACCTCGCCCCGATCGCGCGGGAGAACCGCTTCTCCGGGCAGTCCCGGGGCGTCAGCTTCGTCGAGGACGCCGGCAGCTGGCGCAATTACGGCCAGGGCCCGATCGTGCAGACCGGCAACCCGCTCGACGTCGCCATCGACGGCGACGCCTTCCTGGTCGTGCAGACCGCGAACGGCGAGCGCTACACCCGCGCCGGATCGCTGCAGATCAACGCCCAAGGCCAGCTCGTCACCATGGACGGCGCCGTCGTCGTCGGCGACCGCGGCCCGGTGACGTTCCAGTCTCTCGACCGCGACATCTCGATCACGCCGGACGGCCGCATCACCGTGATGCAGGGCGCCGAGAAGCTCAACGATTCGCAGCGCGGCCGGCTCCGCCTCGTCACCTTCGCGAACCCGCAGCTCCTCCTCAAGGAGGGCACCAACACCTATTCGGCGCCGGACGGCGCCGGCCTGCAGGCGGCCCCCGCGAGCGTCAAGGTGCTCCAGGGCTCGCTCGAGAAGTCGAACGTGAGCACCGTGGTCGAGATGACCCGGATGATCGACGTGACGCGCACCTACACGGCGGTCGCGAACCTCCTGTCGCAACACAACGACCTGCGCAAGTCGGCGATCGAGCGTCTCGCCGAAGTGCCGAGCTGAGCCCCTGAGGAGATCTGATCATGCGCGCCCTCCACACCGCCGCGACCGGCATGGCCGCCCAGGAGCTCAACGTCCAGGTCATCTCGAACAACATCGCGAACATGCGCACGACCGGCTACAAGCGCCAGCGTGCGGAGTTCCAGGATCTGCTCTACGAGCACGTGCGCCGGATCGGCACCCAGACCTCGGACCAGGGCAACATCCTGCCGGTCGGCGTCGATCTCGGCTCCGGCGTGCGCACCGTCGGCACGCCCCGCATCATGACCCAGGGCACGCTGTCGAACACCGACGGCGACCTCGACGTCGCGGTCCGGGGCGAGGGCTTCTTCAAGATCCAGCTCCCCGACGGCAGCTACGCCTACACGCGCGACGGCTCCTTCGAGAAGGACTCGCAGGGCCGCCTGGTGACGGCGCAGGGCTATCTGGTGCAGCCGGGCATCACCATACCGAACAACGCGACCTCGGTGACGATCAACACCCAGGGCCAGGTCTCCGTCTACCTGCCGGGCAACACCACGGCCCAGGTGGTCGGCACCATGACGCTGACCCGGTTCATCAACAAGGCCGGCCTGCAGCCGATCGGCGACAACCTGTTCACCGAGACGACCGCCTCGGGCGCGCCGCTCGACGGCACGGCGGGCGTCGACGGCTACGGCGACATCATGCAGAAGTATCTCGAGCAGGCGAACGTCGAGGTGGTGAGCGAGATCTCCGACCTGATCGCGGCGCAGCGCGCCTACGAGATGAACGCCAAGGTCGTCAGCGCCACCGACTCGATGCTGCAGACCGGCACCAACATGATGCGCTCGTGAGGAGACGGACCATGACCCGCTCCTTCCTGTCCCGCGCCCTGCAGATCGCGCTGGCCGCCGCGCTCGCGGCGCCGCTCGGCCCCGTGCCGGCCGCCGCCGACCCGACCGCCCAGGCGTTCGCCGAGCTGGCGCTGGCGCAGATCCGCCCGGTGCCGACGCTCAAGCGCAGCGTCACCGTCAAGGATCCCCTGGTGCGGATCGGCGACCTCGTCGACCATGCCGGCGAGCTCGCCGGCGTCCCGGTGTTCCGGGCGCCCGACATCGGCACCACCGGCACGATCTCGTCGTCGCAGGTGATGGAGGCGTTGCGGCCCTACCGGATGTTCCGGGTCGATCTCGCCGACATCGCCGAGGTCGAGGTGTCGCGCGCCGGCCGCGTCTTCACCCCGGCGGAGATCCAGGGCCGTATCCTGCAGGCCTTCGCCGGCCAGTACGGGCTCGGCGAGGCGGCCAGCCTGTCGCTGACCGTGGAGCGCGACATCCGCCCCTTCGCGGTGGAGGCGACCTCGTCGGGCGAGCTCGTGGTGGCGCGGTCGAGCTACGATCCGCGCACCAATCGGTTCGACATCACCTTCGAGATTCCCGGCAGCCAGGCGGCGCGGCGCATCCCGCTGCGCTTCACCGGCACCGTGGTCGAGCTGGTCGAGACCGTGGTCGCGGCGCGTGGCATGCAGCGCGGCGACGTGATCAAGAGCACCGACGTGATCGTCGAGAAGCGACCGCGCGCCGAGGTTCCGGCCGACGCCGCCGCCCCGGGCGAGACGGTGGTCGGCCTCGCGATGCGCCAGGGCATCCGGGCCGGCCAGCCGGTCCGCCGCCACGACCTGATGAAGCCCGACCTCGTCAGGCGGGACGAGACCGTGACGCTGGTCTTCCAAGCGCCCGGCATCCTGCTCACCACCCGCGGCAAGGCGCTGGAGGGCGGGGCCGAGGGCGACACCGTCACGGCCGTCAACCTGCAGTCCAAGCGCACCGTCCAGGGCGTCGTCTCCGGGCCCGGCCAGATCCGGCTGGTCTCGTCGACGCCCCGGGTGGTCACCGCCGCCGCGCTCGATCCGTCCGCCGCGATGCGGCCCGCGCCGACGTCCGGCAAGTGAGGAGTCATGATCAGGATCATCGATAAGGGCCTGCCGCGCCGCGCCGCGACGCTCGCTGTGCTGCTCGGAGCGACCCTGACGGGCGGCTGCTCGGCGATCGACCGGCTCGCCAACATCGGCGAAGCCCCGAAGCTCAGCGCCATCGAGAACCCGACCGCGGCCCCCGGCTACAAGCCCGTGCAGATGCCGATGCCGACGCCGCAGCCGGCCGTCTACAATCCGAACTCGCTCTGGCGGAACGGCTCGCGCGCCTTCTTCAAGGACCAGCGCGCCCACCAGATCGGCGACCTGCTGACCGTCACGGTGAAGATCACCGACAAGGCGAAGTACGAGAACGAGACCAGCCGCAGCCGCTCCGCCGACGAGGATTCGGGCGTCACCGACTTCATCGGCACCAAGACCTTCAACACCGCCAAGGCCCCCCTGCCGGGCCGCATCCTGACCGCCGATTCGACCGCCTCCAGCGACGGCAAGGGCACGATCGACCGCAAGGAGGAATTGTCCACCACGGTCGCCGCGGTGGTCACCCAGGTGCTGCCCAACGGCAACCTGGTGGTCGAGGGCCGCCAGGAGATCAGGGTCAACTTCGAGATTCGCGAGCTGATCGTCGCCGGCATCGTCCGGCCCGAGGACATCCAGAGCGACAACACCATCGATTCGACCAAGATCGCCGAGGCCCGCATCGCCTATGGCGGCCGCGGCCAGATCACCGACGTGCAGCAGCCGCGCTACGGCCAGCAGCTGTTCGACATCATCCTGCCGTTCTGACGGCCCGCCACGCTCGCGGCCTGCCGGTCCGGCGGCCCCGAGACGGCGCCCCGGCGGCACGGACCGCCGGTCTTCCGAGACGAGCTCCCCGCCGGTCCGACGGGACCGGCGATCGACGCGGCTCCCGGCCTCTCCCCGCCGGGGGCCGCGTTCTCACCATCGTGCTCCGGTCGAGAGCCGCTACCGGCGCCCGACGGGTTGTGATTAACTGATGGTGACCGGCGGACCGACGAATCGCTCGATCCCCCGATCCGGGGTCGATCCCGAGCGTTCCGCCCGAGCGCCGCCGGTGGTGCTCCCGTCGCGTCAGCGGGTCCGCATGCGTACAGTCGTCCAAAGCGGGAGCTTCCTCGTGCGACCGGGCGCCCAAGCCCGGCCGGTCGTGTTCGTTCGACCGCCGCCGTGGCGCCGCGCGCCCGGCCGCGCGCCGCGCCTCGCCTCTCGGACCCCGCCGTGGTGACGCGCCGCGTCCTGGTCACGGGCGCGTCCGGCTTCATCGGCCGCGCCCTCGTTCCCCGGCTCGCCGCCGCCGGGCGGTTGGTGCGTGCCGCCGCCCGCATCCCGGCCGACGTGCCGGCCGGCGAGCGCATCGAGGCGGTGGCGATGCCCGACCTCGAGCTTCCGTGCGACTGGTCGGAGCTGCTCGCCGGGGTCGACGAGATCGTCCACCTCGCCGGCGCCGCCTATCGCAGCGGCGTCGAGGACACGGTCTACGACCGCATCATCCGGGCCGCCACGGCCGAGCTCGCCCGCACCTGCTCGCGGCTGCCGATCCAGCGCCTCGTCTACGTCTCCTCGGTCGGCGCCCAGGCGGGCGGTGCGGTCGAGCACCCGGTGCACGAGACCGATACACCGCACCCGGTGACGGCGCACGACCGGGCGAAGCTCGCCGCCGAGACGGAGGTGCGGCGCGCCCGCGTCCCCTACACGATCCTGCGCCCGGCGCTGGTCTACGGCCCGCACGTCAAGGGCAACATGGCGCTGTTGATGCGCATCTCCGCCTCGCCCTGGCCGCTGCCGGCGGCCGCCTTCTCCAACCGGCGCTCCTTCCTGGCGATCGAGAACCTGGTCGACGCCGTCCTGTTCTGCCTCGATACGCCGGCCACGCTCGGCGAGACCTATCTGGTCGCCGATCCCGACCCGATCACGCTCGCCGAGATGATCACGATCCTGCGCGAGGCGGCGCCGCGCCCGGTGCCGGCCGGCACGCCGGCGCCGTTCGAGATCCTCCTGCGGTCGAGCGAGCGCAACGTGTTGTGGGAGCGCATCGGCGGCGAGCTCGTCGTCGATCCCGGCAAGCTGCTGGCCACCGGCTGGCGGCCGCCGGTGGAGACCCGCGGCGGCCTACGCGCCACCGTCCGGGCCGGGCTCGACTAGGGCCGGCGCGGGGGCCAGCCGTAACGCGGAACCTCGGCCAGGAAGCACCGATAGGGCGCGCCGAATTTTCGCGCCAGGTAGCGCTCCTCGCGCAGCACCACGCCATGATGAAGAATGATCGCCGCAGGTCCGATCAGCACCAGGAGCCAGACCGAGTCGAAGCCGACCGCGAGGCCGAGCAGCAGCAGCCCGAGCCCGACATACATCGGATTGCGCATGTGGCGGTAGATGCCCTCCGTCACCAGCGCGGTGGCGGGCCGCCAGGGCAGCGCGTCGGTGCCGGCCTGGGCGAAGCGCCGCTCGCCGGCGACCGCGAGAGCCCCGCCCGCGAGCGCGAGGACGGCGGCCACGGCCAGCCTCCCCCCGAGCCCGACCAGACCGGTGCCGCTCGGCCAGACCTGCTCCAGGCCCGCGGCGAGCGCCAGCGTGACGGCAGCGATCACGGGCGGCGGAGCGATCACGCCCGCCTTGTCCGGCAGCCCGGCGGCGGGCGGCTCCCGGCCGCCCTCCAGGGTCGCGTCAGGCCCCTCCGCCATCGGCCCTCTCCTCGCACCGGCCGGCGGCTCCCCGGCCGTCCGGACTTGCTCTACACTGACCCCCGACCCTCGCGCGGGCCGGGATCGATCCGGCACCCAGAATAGACCCGATGCCGCCAGCGCAAAGCCCCTCCGCCGCCGCACCCACGCTCCCGGACTCGCCACCGGACGGTGCCGCGCCGGCCGATGCCACGCCGGCCGATGCCACGCCGGACGATGCCGCGCCGTCGCGGGCGGGCGAGCTGTTCGGCCACCCGCGCGGGCTGGCCGTGCTTTTCGGCACCGAGATGTGGGAGCGATTCTCCTATTACGGGATGCGCGCCCTGCTGGTGCTCTACATGGTGAAGCACCTGTCCGAGCCCGGACGCGCCGAGCAGGTGCTCGGCTGGGCGGAGCTGCGCGGCGCCCTGGAGATCGTCGTCGGGCCACTCGGCGTCCAGGCCTTCGCGTCCTGGGTCTACGGCTTCTACACGGGCCTCGTCTATCTGACGCCGCTGCTCGGCGGCCTCCTGGCCGACCGCCTGCTCGGCCAGCGCCGCACCGTCGTTCTCGGCGCCGCCCTGATGGCGGCCGGCCACTTCATGATGGCGTTCGAGACGCTGCTGTTCCCGGCGTTGCTGACGCTGATCCTCGGCAACGGCGCCTTCAAGCCCAATATCGTCACCCAGGTCGGCGGCCTCTACGGGCCCGACGATGCGCGGCGCGACCGCGCCTATTCGATCTTCTATGTCGGCATCAATATCGGCGCCTTCCTGGCGCCGCTGGTGTGCGGCTCGCTCGGCGAGACGGCCGGCTGGCACTGGGGATTCGGCGCCGCCGGGGTGGGCATGCTGGCGGGCCTCGTCCTCTACCTGGCCGGCGGGGCGACCCTGCCGCCCGACGCCGCGACGCGCGCCGCGGCGGCCGCGAAAGCCGCCCCCGAGACGAGCGGCCGCGGCCTCGCCCGCCACGAGCGTCGCGCCATCCTGGCGATCCTCCTGCTGTGCGTGCCCGTGACGCTGTTCTGGGCGACCTACGAGCAGGACGGCAACACGCTGGTGCTGTGGATCGACGGCCACACCGACCGCACCGTCGCGCTCCTCGGATACACCGCCACCATTCCGACGACCTGGTTCCTGGCCGTCAACCCGTTCCTGATCTTCGCCTTCACGCCGGTGATCGTCGAAGTCTGGGCGTGGCAGAGCCGGCGCGGGCGCGAGCCGTCGACGGTCGGCAAGATGGCGCTCGGCTGCTTCGGTGTCGCCCTCGCCAACCTGATCATGGCCGCGGCCGCGTTCCAGGCAAGCGAGGCCGGCCCGGCCGGCCAGGCGAGCTGGCTGTGGGTGCTCGCCTATTTCGTCGTGCTGACGCTCGGCGAGCTGTACCTGTCGCCGGTCGGCTTCTCGCTCGTCTCGGCGGTGGCGCCGCTGCGCCACGTCTCGCTCCTGATGGCGGTGTGGCTCGGCACGAGCTTCACCGGCAACCTGCTCGGCGGTGCGCTGGGCAGCCTGTGGAGCCTGATGGACAAAGCGACCTTCTTCCTGATGATCGCGGCGATCGCCGGCCTCGCCGGCGCCATGATCGCGACATTCCGCCGACCCCTGCACGACCTCCTGCACGCCCCGCCGGAGGCCACCGCCCGGGACGAGCCGGCCACCCCGGCCGAACGGACCGGGGAGGCGCGCCCCGCGGCCGGGGCCTGACCGCCTCCCGCCCTGCCCCCTTGTTGTCGCGGCCCGCTCCTGCCACAAGCACCCGGCATTCGACGGGCGCCCCCGCGGAGACGGCTTCATGGACGACACTTCGATCCTGGTGACCGGCGGAGCCGGCTTTCTCGGCTCGCATCTGTGCGACCGGCTGGTCGCGGCCGGCCATGAGGTGCTGTGCATCGACAACTTCTACACGGGCTCGCGTCGCAACGTCGCGCATCTGCTCGGCAAGGCGAACTTCGAGCTGACCCGGCACGACGTCACGTTTCCGCTCTATGTCGAGGTCGACCGCATCTTCAATCTCGCATGCCCGGCGAGCCCGGTGCACTACCAGCACGATCCGGTGCAGACGACCAAGACCAGCGTGCACGGCGCCATCAACATGCTCGGCCTCGCCAAGCGGGTGAAGGCGCGCCTCCTCCAGGCCTCCACCTCGGAGGTCTACGGCGACCCCGAGATCCATCCGCAGCGCGAGGACTATTGGGGACGGGTCAACCCGATCGGGCCGCGCAGCTGCTACGACGAGGGCAAGCGCTGCGCCGAGACTCTGATGTTCGACTACCACCGCCAGCACGGGCTGGAGATCAAGGTGGTGCGCATCTTCAACACCTACGGGCCGCGCATGCACCCGAACGACGGCCGCGTCGTCTCGAACTTCATCGTCCAGGCCCTCAAGGGCGAGGAGATCACGATCTACGGCGACGGCCAGCAGACGCGCTCGTTCTGCTACGTCGACGACCTGATCGAGGGCATGCTGCGGATGATGGACACGCCGGCCGCGTTCGTCGGGCCGGTCAACATCGGCAATCCGGGCGAGTTCACCATGCTGGAGCTCGCCGAGCTGGTGATCAAGCTGACCGGCAGCCGTTCGAAGCTCACCTTCAAGCCGCTGCCCGCCGACGACCCGAAGCAGCGCTGCCCCGACATCGGGCTGGCGCAGCGGACGCTCGGCTGGTCGCCGACCGTGTCGCTGGAGGACGGCCTGAAGCCGACCATCGCGTATTTCAAGGGCGTGCTGGGCGTGTGAGACGGGCCGGCGTGGGGGGCGCTGGGATCGCCGCGGGCACCGTTACCCTCTCCCTCAGGGAGAGGGTCGGGCGCGAGCGCAGCTCGCGACCGGGGTGAGGGTTTACGGAGCTGATGGAGGCCTCGGCCCCCCTCACCCGGATCTCGCGCTGTCGCGCGAGATCCGACCTCTCCCCGCCGGGGAGAGGTGAAGAATCTGATCACTTCGAGCGCAGGCGCTGCAGGCTGGTGCGGCTCGTGGCATCGGCGGGATCGTAGGAGACGGCGCGCTCGTAGTCGTTGATGGCGAGATCGATGCGGCCGCGCCGCTCGTTGGCGTAGCCGCGCCAGACGATGGCGCTGAACGCCTTCTCGTCGAGCTCCAGCGCCCGGTCGAAGTCCGCCACCGCGGCCTCCCACTCCTCCGTCGCCAGCGCCGCGTAGCCGCGGCCGAGAAACGCGAAGAAGCGATCGTTGCGATCGCGCAGCGCGGCGCGCAAAGCGCGGTTGTAGTCGGACTTCGCCTCGTCGTAGCGTTCGAGATTGATCTTGGCCTCGGCGCGAGCGAGCAGCGAGCGGCCGTCCTGCCAGTCGAGCCGGATGGCGTCGTTGTAGCTCTCGATGGCGCGCTCGTAGGCGCCCATGGCGGCATGGACGCGCCCGATCGCGTAGGGGTAGACGGGCTTGCGCGGCTCGAGGCGGGCGCCGGTCGCGAAGTCCGCGAGCGCATCCGCGAAACGCTGGCGCCGCAGATAGAAGTAGCCACGGTCGAGATACGTCGCCGGGTCGTTCCGGCCGAGCGCGAGCAGCTCGTTGAAGTCCGCCTCGGCCCGCTCGAAGTCGGCGACCTTCTCGTAGAGCGCGGCCCGGCTGCGCAGCACCATGCGGCGGTCGGCGCCCTCCGGCAACGTCGCCTTGATGGTCGCCTCGTCGACGGCGAGGCCACGCGAGAGCGCGTTCGAGCCCTCGCGTTGGGCATTGGCGAAGAACTGCCGCGTCAGCTTCTCGGAGAACGACTCGGAGCGGACCGGCTGGGCCCACAGGGCGAGCCCGAGCAGCCCGAGCAGGAGGGCGATGTCGAGACGGCGGATGCGGGGGACGGTGATCATTTCCAGGCAACTCCACACCCGATCAGGCTAGCGGAGATCGGTTACGGAAGGCCTCGGCGAATCCCGCGAAATCCTCCTCGATTCGATGCAAATTCCGTGCGTTCCGACAAGCCGCCGGTCACCGTCCCGCGGCTCGCGGCCATGCGCGGGCGGGCGCGCTCAGGCGAGCGGCAGTCCCGAATAGTTCTCGGCGAGTGCCGTCGCGGCGGCGACCGAGCCGGCCACGTAGCCGATGTCGGCCTGCTGGCGGCGGCGGTCGAAGGCGGTCTCGTCGGGGAAGCGGTGGAGGAGCTGGGTCATGAACCAGGAAAAGCGCTGCGCCTTCCACACCCGGTCGAGGCAGGTGCGCGAGTAGGCGGCGAGAGCGTCGTCGCGGTGCTGCCGATAATGCGCGACCAGGGCGCGCGCGAGATACACGACGTCGGCGAAGGCGAGGTTCATGCCCTTGGCGCCGGTCGGCGGCTGGATGTGGGCGGAATCGCCCGCCAGGAACAGTCGGCCGTGCTGCATCGGCTCGACCACGACGCTGCGCATCGGCGTCACGCTCTTCTGCAGCACCGTCCCCCGGGCCAGCGCGCAGGAGCCGCCCAGCCGCGCCTCCAGCTCGTCGAAGATCTGCCGGTCGGACCAGCGCTCGGCGTCCTCGTCCGGCGCGCACTGCAGATAGAGCCGCGACAGCGTCGGAGACCGCATCGAGAACAGAGCGAAGCCGCGCTCGTGATGGGCATAGATCAGCTCGTCGGCCGGCGGCGGCGACTCCGACAGGATGCCGAGCCAGCCGAACGGGTAGCCGCGGTCGTAGACGGTGAGCACGCCGTTCGGAATGGACGGCCGGGCGATGCCGTGGAAGCCGTCGCAGCCGGCGACGAAGTCGCAGGCGATGGTCCTCGGCTCGCCACCGTGCCGAAAATTTACGACGGGACGGTCGCTCTCGATCCCCTCCAGGCCGGTCGCCTCCGCCTCGAACAGGATCTCGCCGCCCTGCGAGAGCGACAGCGCGATCAGATCCTTCACCACCTCCTTCTGGTCGTAGATGGTGACGATGCGGCCGACGAGCTGCCGGAAATCGATGTGGTGGAGCCGCCCCTCGCTGCTCAGCTTGATGCCGTCGTGGACCATGCCTTCGCGCTGCAGCCGGTCGCCCGCCCCGATCTCGATCAGGAGCTCGCGCGCCCAGTGCTCGAGCAGCCCCGCCCGTACCCGCTGCTCGACATAGGCCCTGCTGCGGGATTCGAGGACCACGGAGGCGATCCCCTCCCGCCTCAGCAGCAGCGACAGCATGAGCCCCGCCGGGCCGGCGCCGATGATGGCGACCTCGGTGCGCATCGTCTCCTCCCGATGAATTGCCGATTATTGTCGGTCTGCAACCTCCTGTAGGGGGTCGCACGGGCGTCGGAGAAGACCGTCGAGCGGGAAACGCTGGCACATTTTCGCCGGTGCGCCGGGCACGCCGTCGCTCGCGCCCCCTGCGTGCCGGGCGCCGGGGCACGGCGGCGCGCGAGGCCGTGAACGCACCGGCGGGCACGGCGCCCCCCTCCCCGGCCCCGCGCCGACCACCCGGAAGCGCCCCGCGCGATCGGTGCAAATCCCGACTGTGACGAAGAAACGACAGGAATTTTCGGCGTTTACTTAACTTATCGCGGCGCGGAGCATTGACATTGCAACCCGTCCCCCTATGTTGTCGGGCGTCGGTTCGCCGTATGTTCGACCGTCCATCCCGCACACCGTCGTCGATGTTTTGACCGGCACGGCTGGCTGCGGGCGTTCATCTTCGAGGATCCATGTCTTTCGCCAATCTCGGCCTGTCCGAAAAAGTGCTCGATGCGGTCGCGGCCGCCGGCTATTCCGCGCCGACCCCGATCCAGGAACAGGCCATCCCGCACGTCCTCGCTCATCGCGACGTGCTCGGAATCGCCCAGACCGGCACCGGCAAGACCGCCGCGTTCGTTCTGCCGATGCTGACCAAGCTCGAGCAGGGCCGCGCCCGCGCCCGGATGCCGCGCACCCTGATCCTCGAACCGACGCGCGAGCTCGCCGCGCAGGTCGAGGAGAGCTTCATCAAATACGGCAAGAACCACAAGCTCAACGTCGCCCTGCTGATCGGCGGCGTGTCGTTCGGCAATCAGGACACCAAGCTGACGCGCGGCGTCGACGTGCTGATCGCGACGCCGGGCCGGCTGCTCGACCACACCGAGCGCGGCGGCCTGCTGCTCACCGGCGTCGAGCTTCTGGTCATCGACGAAGCCGACCGCATGCTCGACATGGGCTTCATCCCGGACATCGAGCGCATCTGCAAGCTCGTCCCCTTCACCCGCCAGACGCTGTTCTTCACCGCGACCATGCCGCCGGAGATCCGGCGCATCACCGAGCAGTTCCTGCACAACCCGGTCAAGGTCGAGGTCACCCGCGCGGCCAGCACGGTGGACACGATCACGCAAGGGCTGGTGAAGGCCGGCCGCGAGCCGCACGACAAGCGCGAGGTGCTGCGCCGGCTGATCCGCCAGGCCGAGGGCCTGAAGAACGCGATCATCTTCTGCAACCGCAAGCGCGAGGTCGCGACCCTCTATCGCTCGCTCTTGCGCCACAAGTTCTCCGTCGTCGCGCTGCACGGCGACATGGACCAGTCGTCGCGCATGGCGGCGCTCGACCAGTTCCGCAAGAACGAGGTGACGCTGCTGGTCGCCTCCGACGTCGCCGCCCGCGGCCTCGACATCCCGGACGTCAGCCACGTCTTCAACTTCGACGTCCCGCATCATGCCGACGACTATGTCCACCGCATCGGCCGCACCGGCCGGGCCGGACGCTCGGGCACGGCGCTGACCCTCGTCACCGGGGCCGACAGCAAGGCCGTGGCGGCGATCGAGAAGCTGATCGGCCGCACCATCGACTGGCACGGCAATCCGCCCGCCGACGACCTCGCCGAGGACGACGGGCCGCGCGAGCCGGTCCGCATGGGGGCTCGCCTGCCGCGGCGCGGCCGCGGCCAGGCGCAGGACGGCGAAGCACGCCCCGTCCGCGGCCGCTCCCGCGACGGCCAGCCGCGCGACCGTCACGAGTCTCGCGAGGCACCGGATCTCGGCCAGGACCGCCGCCACCCGCCCCGCGCCGCCCAGGAGCGCGGCGCGCAGGAACGTGGTGCCCAGGAACGTGGTGCCCAGGAACGTGGCAACCGCGACAAGGGGCCTCGCCCGGCGGACGACTCGCGTCGGCCCGGCCGCGGCAAGCGGGACGCCAACGTCACGCCGCTGGAGACGGCACGCCACCGTGCGTCGCGCGATGAAGCGCCGGACGACATCGAGAATTGGCTCCCCGCTTTCCTGCTGCGCCCGGTGCGCGTCAAGGCCTGAGCTGGCCGTCGACGCCACCCGCGGCGGCCAGCCCGGGTTCCGTATCGCGGCACCGGTTCGGTGCCGCGCCCTGTTCTGCCGATTTGTTCTCTGCGATTCCTCTCCGGCTCGGGGCGCGCGCCCGTGCTCGGGCTCCGGGCTGCGCAGACGTGTTCTAGTCTTCCGGACCTAGATCAGAGGCGCGATCCCACCCGTTCGGGTGATGGGGCTTATCACGGTCCGTTTACGTCAAATTTAGCCCGCCGCCTTAACGTCCGACGAGACGGTACGCGACGCCACCGGGCGCCAGGCCGTCCTCCCCACAGGGCCGGAGTGCGTGGATGTCGGACAGGGCGGACGATTTCGATCGCACCATCTCGTTCGCGAAAGTCGCCCTCGACCAGATCGCGGCGCTGCGCATCTCGGCGGCCCCGCGCAACTACGAGCTCTGGTACCACTACGCGACCGGCTACAACGCCGCGCTCAACGCCGCCATCAACGACCGCCTCGTCCAATCCGGCAAGCTGTCGACCGAGGAGGTCGACCGCCTCCATGCGCAGTTCTTCACGCCGTCGCGGATCGGCGAGCAGATCGAGTCGATCGGCGGCAAGGTCGCCGGCAAGATCGATCAGATCATGGCCGTGCTCGACGCCGCGATGGGCTCGACCAGCCGGGCGACCGAGACGCTGGCCGACGCGAGCGACCAGCTGGGCCACGCCGAGGACACCTCCGCGATCCATCAGGTGATCGGCGATCTGCTGCGCACCGTGAAGGAGATGGAGACCAACAATCGCGAGCTCGAGCAGCGCCTCGGCGCCTCCAAGGGCGAGATCGCCAAGCTGCAACAGAACCTCGAGGAGCTGCGCAGCGAGAGCCTGACCGACCCGCTGACCACGCTCGCCAACCGCAAGTGCTTCGACGACGTCCTCGGGCGCCTCGTCGAGCAGGCCGCCACACAGGGCCAGACGCTGTCGCTGATCCTCACCGACATCGACCACTTCAAGCGCTTCAACGACACCTACGGCCACCTCACCGGCGACCAGGTGCTGCGGCTCGTCGCGCTTTCGGTGAAGCAGAACGTCAAGGGCCAGGACGTCGCCGCGCGCTACGGAGGCGAGGAGTTCGCCGTCATCCTGCCGGAGACGCCGCTGCGCGCCGCCACCACGGTCGCCGACTCCATCCGCCGCGCCGTGATGGGCAAGGAGCTGATGAAGCGCTCGACCCGCGAGGTTCTGGGCCGGGTCACCATCTCGTGCGGGGTCGCGACGCTGCGTCCGGCCGACACGATCCTCAGCCTGATCGAACGTACCGATGCCTGCCTCTACGCGGCCAAGCGATCGGGCCGGAACATGGTGGTGTGCGAGACCGACCCCGAGGTCGTGCCGCGCGACACCAAGCGGATCGCCTGAGGCGCCGCCCTGCCTCGCCGTTAAGCCTCGGCGTCGGCCGGCTTGATCTGCACCGACTCGCCGCAGCCGCAGGCCGAGACCTGGTTCGGGTTGGTGAACACGAAGCCGGCGGAGAGCTTCTCGGTCTTGAAGTCCATCTCGGTGCCGAGCAGGAACAGCACGGCTTTCGGATCGACTAGCACCCGCACGCCCTTGTCCTCGATCACCTCGTCGGTCGGCGCGACCGCGGCGGCATATTCCATCGTGTAGGACATGCCGGCACAGCCGCCGTTCTTGACGCCGATGCGCACGCCGGCGATCGGCGTCTCCGCCTTCGCCATGATCTGCTTGAGCCGCGCCGCCGCGGCATCGGTCAGCCGGATCACCTGCGGCCGCGGCCGCCGGGCGACCGCCGGCCGGGCCGAGGTCTGCGGGCTCACGGTCTGCGGGCTCACGGTCTGCCCGCTCACGGTCTGCCCGCTCACGGTCTCTTGCACCATCTCGTCTCTCCCTCGCGGCCGGGGGCCACCGCCGGGGCGCCGCGACCGGCGCCTACCACATGTTGAGAACGACCCGCGCCTCGTCGGACATCCGGCTCGGATCCCAGGGCGGATCCCACACCACCGCGACGTCGACCGGGCCGACGCCGGCCACCGTCAGCACCGCGTTCTCCACCATGGTGGGAAGCTCCTGGGCCGAGGGACAGTTGGGCGTCGTCAGGGTCATGTCGACCGCCACCGAGCGGTCGTCGTTGATCTCGATTCGGTAGATCAGGCCGAGCTCGTAGATGTCGGCCGGGATCTCCGGGTCGTAGACGGTCTTCAGCGCCGCGACGATGTCGTCGGTCATGCGCCGGACCTCGTCGGCCGGCAGCGCCGAGCCCGACGGCGCCGTGACCGTCGGGGTCGCGCCGGCCGTCGCCGGTGCGGCGGCCTCGGCCGCCTTCGTGGTGTCGTTCATGCAAACATGTCCTGCGCCTTGATCAGGGCCTCGGCCAGACGGTCGACTTCTTCGACCGTGTTGTAAAGCCCGAAGCTGGCCCTGCAAGTGGCCGTGACGCCGAACCGCGCCAGGAGCGGCATCACGCAATGGGTGCCGGCCCGCACCGCGATACCGGAGCGGTCGATGATGGTGGCGATGTCGTGCGGATGCGCGCCCTTCATCTCGAACGAGACGATGGCGCCCTTCTGGCGCGCCGTGCCGATGATCCGCAGCGAGTTGATCTCGCGCAGCCGATCGGTGGCGTAGGCGAGCAGCGTCTCCTCGTGCGCCCGGATGCGGTCGCGGCCGATGGACTCGATGTAGTCCAACGCGGCGCCGAAACCGATCGCTTGGACGATCGCCGGCGTGCCCGCCTCGAAGCGGTGCGGCGGGTCGCCGTAGGTGACGCGATCCTCGAACACCTCGCGGATCATCTCGCCGCCGCCGAGGAACGGCGGCATCGTCTCGAGGATGTCGTGGCGGGCGTAGAGGGCGCCGATGCCGCTCGGGCCGTACAGCTTGTGGCCCGTGATCACGTAGAAATCGCAGCCGATGTCCTGGACGTCGACGTCGAGATGCACCGAGCCCTGCGCTCCGTCGACCAGCACCGGGATGCCGCGGGCGTGCGCGATGCGCACCACCTCCTTGACCGGCACCATGGTGCCGAGCCCGTTCGACATCTGGGTGATCGCGACCATCTTGGTGCGATCGGTCAGCAGCTTCTCGAACTCGTCGAGGAGAAAGTTGCCCTCGTCGTCGACCGGCGCCCACTTGATCACGGCACCCTGCCGCTCGCGCAGGAAATGCCAAGGCACGATGTTGGAATGGTGCTCCATGATCGAGAGCACGATCTCGTCGCCCTCGCCGATGCGCTCGCGCCCGAAGGTCTGGGCGACCAGGTTGATCGCCTCGGTGGCATTGCGGGTGAAGACGATCTCCTCGGTCCGCGCCGCGTTGATGAAGGCCCGCACCTTCTCGCGCGCGCCTTCGTAGCCCTCGGTCGCGGCGTTCGCGAGGTAGTGCAGGCCGCGATGCACGTTGGCGTATTCGTGCGTGTAGGCGTGCGTCGTCCGGTCGAGCACCGCGATCGGCTTCTGGGCCGAGGCGGCGTTGTCGAGATAGACAAGCGGCTTGCCGTAGACCTTCAGCGACAGCGCCGGAAAGTCCTCGCGGATGCGGGCGACGTCGTAGGAGCCGTTCTGTACCGCAGGATGGGTCATGTGATCCGCACGCGCGGCCCGAAGACCACGCCTCGTGCTACTCCCGTGCCTCGAGCCACCGCGCCGTCGCGGCCGTCAGGGCATCGCGGATGCCCTCGTTGGTCACCGTGTCGATCGCCTCGCCGACGAAGGACTGGATCAGCAGCGTCTCGGCCTCCTTCTTGGGGATGCCGCGCGCCATCAGGTAGAACAGCAGGTCGTCGTCGAGCGCACCGGCCGTGGCGCCGTGGCCGCAGACCACGTCGTCGGCGAAGATCTCGAGCTCCGGCTTGTGATCGGCCTCGGCCGTCTCCGACAGCAGGAGCGCGTGCGAGGCCATCTTGCCGTCGGTCTTCTGCGCGTCGGGACGCACCACGATCTTGCCCTGGAAGACGCTGCGGCTCTCGCCGTCGAGCACGCCCTTGAAGGTTTCGCGGCTGACGCAGCCGCCGATCGCGTGGTCGACGACGAGCGTCGCGTCGGCGTGCTGGCGGCCCTTCAGCATGGTCGCGCCGTTGAGCGAGAGCGTGATGCCGGTCCCGTCGCAGCGCACGAAGAGCTGGTTGCGCACCGCGGCGCCGCCGAGCGCGACGACGAGATCGTTGTAACGCACATGCGGGCCGAGTGCCGCCGTGAGCGTCGCGATATGAAGCGCGGACGCGCCGTCGAGCCCGATCTTGACGTGATCGATCTCGGCGCCGTCGCCGGCGACGACGTCGAGAGCGGTGTTGATCTGATAGTCGAGCCCGTCCGGTCCCTCGTGGGTCTCCACCAGGGTCACGGCCGCGCCGGCCCCGACGGTCACCAGCGAGCGGGTGTACACGGCCGCCGGCACCGGGCCGGTGAAGCAGAAGACGAGGTGGATCGGCCGCGCGATCCTCGCACCGGGGGCGACCCGGATCACGGCGCCGTCGCCCATGAAGGCGGTGTTGAGCGCGAAAGCGACGTCCTTCTCGGCCGGGCTCTGGGCGCCGAGCTGCCCCGTCACCTCGGAATCGCCGCGGGTCAGAGCATCGGCGAGCGAGCCGATCGACAGACCGGGCTCCAGCCCGTCGAGATCCGAGAGATCCTTCAGGAGGACGCCGTCGGCGATCACGACGCGACGCAGGTCGGCGCCGGCCAGGACGGCGCCGGCGGCGCGCGCCCGCACCTTGCCGATCTCGCCGGGCGGCTGCGCCAGCGGCTTCGCCTCGCGCATCAGGGCGCGCAGATCCGTGTACTTCCACGTCTCCACGCGGCGGGTCGGCAGGCCGGCCGCCGCGAAGGTCTCGAATGCCGCCGCACGGCGCGCGCTCACCGGCGCGGCGCCGGGCAGCCGGTCCTTCACGCCGTCGAAGGCGGCCGCGATCGCCTGCTCGGCGTCGGTCCTCGCGGCATCGGTGTTTGCGACATCGGTATTGGCGGTCGGTCGGGTCATGATCAGATCATCCGAAATTCGGTCGCAGGCGTCAGGCTTCGATCAGGCCGAGGCGGCGTTCGACGCGGTCGAGACGGGCGTCGATGCGGTCGACGCGTACCGAGAGGTTCGCGAACTGCACGTTCAGGTGCGCCATCTGCTGCCCCAGGCTTCCGACCCGCTGCGTCAGCTCGAGCATGCGATCGCTCAGCACGTCGAGCTGGCCGCGAATGGCCCGCAGATGCTGCAGCACCAGATTGTCGACCTCCTCGGTCATCGCGCCTCGGCGTCAGGCCGCCGCCTCCTGCTCGTAGTCGGCATAGCCCTTGGCCTCGAGCTCGAGCGCCAGCTCCTTGCCGCCGGTCCGCACGATGCGGCCGCGTGAGAAAACGTGGACGATGTCCGGGACGATGTGGTTGAGCAGCCGCTGATAGTGCGTGATCACGATCATGCCGCGCTCCGGCGAGCGCAGCCGGTTGACGCCCTCGGCCGCGATCTTCAGCGCGTCGATGTCCAGCCCCGAGTCGGTCTCGTCGAGGATCGCGAGCTTGGGCTGGAGCAGCGCCATCTGCAGCACCTCGGCGCGCTTCTTCTCGCCGCCCGAGAAGCCGACGTTCACGGGCCGCTTGAGCATCTCGGGGTCGATCGAGAGGTTCTTGGCCTCCTCGCGCACCCGCTTCATGAAGTCGGGCGTGGAGAGCTCCGGCTCGCCGCGCTTCTTGCGCTGCGAATTCATCGCGGTGCGCAGGAACGTCATGGTCGCGACACCCGGGATCTCCATCGGGTACTGGAAGGCGAGGAACAGGCCCGCGGCAGCGCGCTCGTCGGGCGCCAGCGCGAGCAGGTCGACGCCGTCCAGCCGCACCTCGCCGCCCGTCACCTCGTAGCCGTCCTTGCCGGACAGCACATGCGCCAGCGTCGACTTGCCCGAGCCGTTCGGGCCCATGATGGCGTGCACCTCGCCCGGATTCACGGTGAGGTTCACGCCCCGGAGGATCTGACGGTCCTCGACGGAGGCCTCGAGGTTCTTGATTTCCAGAAGCGACATTTCGGTTTCACCTCGTGTTGTCCCGCCCTGCATCGCAGCGGCCGGGCGTCACGCGTCAATGACTGTTGAATGTCTCGCGCCCGCGCGCCGTCGGCGACCTGCGGACGCTCGATCTCAATCGACCAGATCCGGTCGTGTCTCGATTCGGTCGAGCCGCGCCTTGATGCCGGCGATGTCGCCGTGGTCGTGCTCCTGGATGGTCACGACACCGGCGAGATGCTGGCGGATGGCGGTCATCTCGACGCTCATCGTGTGCATCATGTCGGCCATCTTGCCCGTCTGGCCACGGATCGCACGAAGATGCTCCAGGACCAGATTGTCAGGTGCCTCGCTCATCCGACGCTGCCCTCCAGCGAGATGGAGATCAGCTTCTGGGCCTCGACCGCGAACTCCATGGGAAGATGCTGGAGCACGTCGCGCACGAAGCCGTTGACGACGAGCGCCACCGCCTCCTCGGGCGAGAGCCCGCGCTGCATGCAGTAGAACAGCATGTCCTCGGAGATCTTCGAGGTGGTCGCCTCGTGCTCGAACACGGCGGAGGCGTTCTTCGCCTCGATGTACGGCACCGTGTGGGCGCCGCAGTGCGAGCCGATCAGGAGCGAGTCGCAGTTCGTGAAGTTGCGCGCACCGGTCGCCTTGCGGTGGGCCGAGACGAGGCCCCGATAGGTGTTGTCGGAGCGCCCCGCCGCGATGCCCTTGGAGATGATCCGGCTCGTCGTGTTCTTGCCGAGATGGATCATCTTGGTGCCGGAATCGACCTGCTGGCGGCCGTTCGAGATGGCGATCGAATAGAATTCTCCGCGCGACCCTTCACCCCGGAGGATGCAGGACGGATACTTCCAGGTGATGGCCGAGCCGGTCTCCACCTGGGTCCACGAGATCTTCGAGCGCGGGCCGCGGCAGTCGCCCCGCTTGGTGACGAAGTTGTAGATGCCGCCCTTGCCTTCCGAGTCGCCCGGGTACCAGTTCTGGACCGTCGAGTACTTGATCTCGGCGTCGTCGAGCGCGATCAGCTCGACCACGGCGGCGTGCAGCTGGTTCTCGTCGCGGCGCGGCGCCGTGCAGCCTTCCAGGTAGCTCACATAGGAGCCCTTGTCGGCGATGATCAGCGTGCGCTCGAACTGGCCGGTGTTCTTCTCGTTGATGCGGAAATAGGTCGACAGCTCCATCGGGCAGCGCACGCCCGGCGGGATGTAGACGAAGGAGCCGTCCGAGAACACGGCGGAGTTCAGGGTGGCGAAGAAGTTGTCGGTCACCGGCACGACCGAGCCGAGATACTTCTGCACCAGCGCGGGGTGCTCGTGCACGGCCTCGGAGATCGGCATGAAGATCACGCCGGCCTTCTTCAGCTCCTCCTTGAAGGTGGTCGCCACCGACACCGAATCGAACACCGCGTCGACCGCGACCCGGGTGCCGCCGGCCGGGCCTTCGGTCCCGTCGTCGCGCACCACGCCGGCGAGGATTTCCTGCTCGCGCAGCGGAATGCCGAGCTTCTCGTAAGTCCTGAGGATCTCCGGATCGACGTCGTCGAGCGACTTCGGCGCAACGAAGGCCTTCGGGGCCGCGTAATAGTAGAGGTCGTCGTAATCGATCTCCGGGTAGTCGACGCGCGCCCAGGTCGGCTCATCCATGGTGAGCCAGCGCCGATAGGCGTCCAACCGCCAGTCGAGCAGCCAAGCAGGCTCGTTCTTCTTGGCCGAAATGAAGCGGACGATGTCCTCGGACAGCCCCTTCGGCGCCTTCTCGGTCTCGATCTGCGTCTCGAAACCGTATTTGTACTGGTCGACGTCGATGCTCTTGACCTGCTCGACGGTCTCCTGCACGGCCGGCATCTCATTCCCTCCACTGCGGTTTCAAGGACCGCGGGTTGGATGTTGCCCTATGGTGTTCGTCCTGCGGAAGATCACCTGCGACGATGAACGGGATGGTTGTGATCAGGTCGGTCTCGAACGGGTCGGTGTCGACCGGCTCACATGTGAACGGGTCACGCGGCAATACCGCATCCTCCCCTAGATAGTCTACGTACGAGCTGCTTCCAAGCGTCGACGAAGGTCGAAACGTCGCGTTCACCGGTCGTCGGGCCGAGGCTCACCCGCACGGCGCCGCCGGCGAGAGCGTCGGGCACGCCCATCGCCGCGAGCACCTGCGAGGCACCGACCTTGCCGGACGAGCAGGCCGCGCCCGCCGACACGGCGATCCCGGCGAGATCGAGAGCGATGACGGCCGTCTCGGCCTTCAGGCCCGGATGCGTCAGGAGGCTCGTGTTGGGCAGCCGAGCCACGCCCCGCGCGATCACGACGGTTCCCGGAACGGCCGCCTCGGCGGCCGTTTCGAGGGCGTCGCGCAGCGCCGCCATGGCCGGACCGGCCTCGGCGAGATCGCGTGCGGCCGCCATTGCGGCGGCGCCGAAGCCGGCGATCGCGGCGACGTTCTCGGTGCCAGCGCGCGCGCCATGCTCCTGCCCGCCGCCCTTGACGAGAGGCGCGGTGACCCGAATGTCCCCGGACCGCAGCACCAGGGCGCCGACGCCCTTCGGACCGCCGATCTTGTGGCCCGACAGCGTCATCAGGTCGGCCCCGAGCGCCGCGACGTCACAGGGTATTTTTCCGGCGCTCTGGACGGCGTCGACATGCAGGATTCCTCCGGCCGCGTGGACCAGCTCCGCCGCGGCGGCGATCGGCTGCACCACCCCGGTCTCGTTGTTCGCATGCATGAGCGATACCAACGGCCGAAGCCCAGTCTTTTCAACGGCGAGCGCGGCCAGCCGAGCCTCCAGGGCGGCCAGATCGACAATTCCGTCGGGGGTCACCGGCAGGATGTCGACAGCGTTCGTCGCAAACCGGCCACCGGCCCGCACCGACGGATGTTCGATCGCCGACACCAGGAGACGGTCGCGCCCCGCCGTGTCGGTGCCGATCGCGAGCCCCGGCGTCAAAGCGAGCGTGTTGGCCTCGGTGCCGCCCGAGGTGAAGACGACGTTCCGGGCCGACGTGCCGACCAGCCGGGCGACGGCGGCGCGGGCGTCCTCGACCAGCGCACGTGCCGCCCGCCCCTCGGCATGCACCGCGGACGGGTTGCCGGCGTCGAGCGCCGCCAGCATCGCGGCACGCGCTTCCGGGCGCAGCGGCGCGGTGGCGTTCCAGTCGAGATAGACGCGGTCGGTCATGACATTGGGCCGGGGGTGGCGGGCCGAGGCTCAGGGCCGCGAAGGGGTACGCGGCGACCGCCCTCGCGGATCAGCCGCCGAGCGGCCGGCGGGACGCGTCTTCGAGAGCCGGGCCGGTCCGGCTGCGCCGGATGCACGAAAACCTTGCTTTTCGCCCCGGTGCTCATGCTAGACCATGGCGCCGCGCCACCGACCGGCGTCACCGCCGTCCAACGGCCAGGAACCATTCCGGAAATTCGAGGCGTCGTAGACAGATAGGCGGGCCGCGCCGGCGACGTCAAGGGCGCCGCGGCGAGGTCGGGGCGGCGGTGCCGCAGCACCGCCCGGCAGGACGAGGTTCAAGAGCATGCCTGAGGTCATCTTCAACGGGTCCGCCGGCCGGATCGAGGGACGCTATCACCCGTCACGGGTGAAGAACGCGCCGATCGCCATCGTGCTGCATCCGCACCCGCAGTTCGGCGGCACGATGAACCACCAGATCGTCTACCAGCTCTACTACGCCTTCGCGCACCGCAACTTCTCGGTACTGCGCTTCAACTTCCGCGGCGTCGGCCGCAGCCAGGGGTCGTTCGACCACGGCCAGGGCGAGCTGTCCGACGCCGCCTCGGCGCTCGATTGGGCCCAGGCGATCAATCCGGAGGCGCGCGGCTGCTGGATCGCCGGCTTCTCGTTCGGCGCCTGGATCGGCATGCAGCTCCTGATGCGGCGGCCCGAGATCGAGGGCTTCATCTCGATCGCCCCACCGGCCAACCTCTACGACTTCTCGTTCCTGGCCCCCTGCCCGTCCTCCGGCCTGATCGTCCACGGCGAGCGCGACGCCGTCGTGCCCTACAAGGACGTCCAGACGCTGGTCGAGAAGCTCAAGACCCAAAAGGGCATCGTCATCGAGCAGAAGGTGATCCCCTCGGCCAACCACTTCTTCGACCAGAAGATCGAGCCGCTGATGCAGGCCATCACCTCGTATCTCGACAAGCGCCTCGCCACCGCGACGGCGCGCCCGGAGCCGCGCGGCCGCCGCACCGGCTGAGCCCGACCCCGGCCCGCGGCCGGCGAGCGCCCTGTCACGCCGCCGGTCAGGCGGCCCGGACGGTCGCCAGGAACTTCTCGACCTCGACCTCCAGCCGGTTGCTCTCGCCGGCGAGCGCCCGGGCCGAGGCGAGGACTTGCGCCGAGGCCGCCCCGGTCTCACCGGCGCCGCGGCTCACCTCGCCGATGGTCGTCGCCACCGTGCCCGCACCGGCGGACGCCTCCTGCACCTCGCGGCCGATCTCGCCCGTGACGGCCCCCTGCTCCTCGACGGTCGCGGCGATGGTCGAGGCGATCGTGGCGATGCGCCCGATCGTCGAGCCGATCTCCTTGATGGCGGTGACCGACTCGGCGGTCGCCGACTGCATGCCCGCGATCTGGCCGGAAATCTCGCTGGTCGCCTTGGCGGTCTGCCCGGCCAACGCCTTCACCTCCTGGGCGACGACCGCGAAGCCCTTGCCGGCCTCGCCGGCCCGCGCCGCCTCGATGGTCGCGTTCAGTGCCAGGAGGTTGGTCTGCTCGGCGATCGCCGTGATCAGCTTGACCACGTCGCCGATGCGGGCGGCGGCCTGGGACAGCTCGCCGATCCGCCGGTCGGTCTGCTCGGCCTGGCGGACCGCCTCGGCGGCGATGCGGGTCGAGTCCTTCACCTGGCGGCTGATCTCGTCGACCGACCGCGTCATCTCGCCGGTCGCCGTGGCGACGTTGCGAATGCTGGCCGAGGCCTGCTCGGAGGTCGACGCCGCCGTGGCGGAGAGGTCGCGGGTCATCTCGGCCGTCCGGGTCAAGGTGCCGGCCGACGCCTCGAGCTCGGTGGCCGCCGACGACACCGTCTCGACGATCTCGCCGACCGCCGCCTCGAAGGACTCGGCGAGCCGATGCATCTCGCGGCGGCGCGTCTCGGCCGCCCGGCTCTCCGCCTCCGCCTGCGCCTCGGCGTCGCGCCGCGCCGTGTCGGCCGCCTTCACCTTGAACGCCTCGACCGCGCGGGCGATCTCCCCGATCTCGTCGCCGCGGTCGACGCCGGGCAGCACGACGTCGAGATCGCCGTTCGCCAGCGCCCGCATGCCGCCGGTGAGCTGCGACAGCGGCCGTCCGATCCGCCGCCAGGCGACCAGGATGCCGACGAGGCCGACGACGATGGCGAGTGCCAGCACGGCGGCGTTGACCAGGAGCCCGGTCCGGGCGGCCGCAGAGCCCGCCTCGGCATGCGCGATGATCGCCTCGAGCGCCCGGGTCGAGACGGCGACCAGCGCATCGAGCGACAGGTTGGCGATGCGCACATACTCGTCGTTGCCGATCGGCGACTCGCGCCCTTCGCTCAACGCCTTCTCGATCTCGGCGCGCGCCTTCGGATAGGTCTCGAAACGCTTCGTCTGGGCGTCCGCGACCGCGGCCACCACGGCCGCAGGCACGCCGGGACGCGCCGTCAGGCTCTTCACGACGAGCCAAGCCGCGTCGGTCTGACCGCCCAGCGCCTGGCGCAGGTCGCGCAGCTCCGGCGAAAGGGTGCGCTTCTGCAGAATCTGTTGGACCGCGGTGCGCTCGCGGCCGCCGGCCGCACGCGCCAGCCAGGCCGCGTCCTTGATGCCGACGAGCTCGGCGACCACCGGATCGACCATGCGGATCTTGTCGCCGAGCGCAGCCGACACCCGCTCGTACTCGTTGCCGATGGTCTGCGCCGTCTGGAACCACTCCTTGGCGAGGCCCGGCGGGCGCTCCTTGAGCGGCAGTTTGACGGCCGCGTCGGCCTTGGCCCGCACCGCGGCGACGTCGGCCAGCATGCGGCGCAGCGTTCCGGGCACGTCGCCGTCGGCGCAGCGCAACCGGCTGCATGCCGCCAGCACGGTCTCGATCGCCGGCGCGGCCTTGCTCCGGAAGGTCGCGAATTGCTCGCCGAGCCGAGCGTCGGCCGGCGCCTCGGCCTGCAGCGCGACAAACATCATGCCGCGCTCGACCACGGTGTTCTGAATGACGTCGAACAGGGCGCGGTTGGCGACGGCGGCCGCCTCGGCCTCGGCCGTGGCGGCGGCCTGCATCCACGACTCGCGCAGCGCCGAGCCGGCCTGGACGCCCATGACCACGGCGCAGACGCCGAACAGCGCATAGAGCGTGGTGGTGATCTTGATGCCGCGCACGGAGCGGGTCGACGGAGAGGTCATCGGGACATGTCTCGGAGCGGCGCGGCCGGCCGCGGTCGAGCGCCGGCGCCCCACCGGAAGAGTTTTCCGCGGCTCCTCATAATAGAACTATCGCTATTTAAGAAATTCTGACGCGACCGCGCCGCGTCGGATCGAACACCACGGTTCGATGCTTCGTCTAGCGAAACAATGGGCGGCGTCGTACTTTCTTATGACATGGACTAATACCAGCCGCCTCCGCCCCTGATTCTCGCCGTCACCCTGAGGTGCTCGGGCAAAGCCCGAGCCTCGAAGGGCGACGGCCCGGGCCGCATCCTTCGAGGTCCGGCTTCGCCGGACACCTCGGGATGACGGATCGAAGTTCAGGGCCGTTGGTATAATACACGGCGGGATGCCATGCCGCGCCGCGTCTCGTCCTGCTGCCGCGGCCGAACGACGAGGCCCCACCGCACCGCCGGGCCGGCCCCCGGTCCGCGCCGGCGGGGCTCCGACCGTGTGGTTCCGGCACCGTCGGCGGCCGGGCGGTCGCCGGGCGCGCCGTTTGAAATCGCCGGCGGACCTGATACATCACCGGCCCGAGGCCGGGCGCATCGAGAGCGCCCGCGCGCGGCTCGCCACGATGCGGCCGGCGATGTCTTTTCGGGCGGCGCGACGCGACCGCGACGCCCGTCTCCCCGCAGCGAGGACGAGGGTCATGAGCACGTACGAGTCCGATTTTCTCCGCACCCTGGAGAGCCGCGGCTTCATCCACCAGGTGTCGGATGCGGCCGGGCTCGATGCGCTGGCGAAGAAGAACGCGCTCGTCGCCTATGTCGGCTACGACTGCACGGCGCCGTCGCTGCACGTCGGCCACCTGATCACGATCATGATGCTGCACTGGCTGCAGCAGACCGGCAACAAGCCGATCGCGCTGATGGGCGGCGGCACGACCCGGGTCGGCGATCCCTCGGGCCGCGACGAGACCCGCAAGATGCTCACCTACGAGCAGATCGACGACAACAAGAACAGCATCAAGCGGGTGTTCTCGAACTTCCTGACCTTCGGCGAGGGCACGACCGACGCCGTCATGGCCGACAACGCCGAGTGGCTGACGACGCTCAACTACATCGAGATGCTGCGCGAGGTCGGCCGCCACTTCTCGATCAACCGCATGCTGACCATGGACTCGGTGAAGCTCCGGCTCGAGCGCGAGCAGGAGCTCTCCTTCATCGAGTTCAACTACATGATCCTGCAGTCCTACGACTTCGTCGAGCTGGCCCGGCGCTACGGCTGCAACCTGCAGATGGGCGGCTCCGACCAGTGGGGCAACATCGTCAACGGCATCGATCTCGGCCGCCGCATGGGCACGCATCAGCTCCATGCGCTGACCTGCCCGCTGCTCACCACCGCGTCGGGCGCCAAGATGGGCAAGACCGCGGCCGGCGCCGTGTGGCTCGACGCCGCGATGCTGAGCCCGTGGGACTACTGGCAGTTCTGGCGCAACACCGAGGACGGCGACGTCGTCGCGTTCCTCAAGCTGTTCACGCTGCTGCCGCTGGCCGAGATCGAGCGCCTGGCCGCGCTCGGCGGCGCCGAGATCAACGAGGCGAAGAAGATCCTCGCCACCGAGGCGACCGCCCTGGTGCACGGCCGCGCCGCCGCCGACGAGGCCGCCGAGACGGCCCGCAAGACCTTCGAGGAAGGCGCGCTCGCGGCCAGCCTGCCGACCGTGATCGTGTCGCGGGCCGATCTGGAGAAAGGTCTCGGCGTGCTCACCGCCTTCGCCGACAAGACCGGCCTCGTCGCCTCCAACGGCGAGGCGCGCCGCCAGGTCAAGGCCGGCGGCCTCAAGGTCAACGACGCGACCGTGACGGACGAGAAGATGATGCTGGGGCCGAAGAACCTCACCGCCGACGGCGTGATCAAGCTGTCGCTCGGCAAGAAGAAGCACGTGCTCCTGAAGGCGGAGTGACGCGGCGGAGGTTCAGCGTCCGCCGGACAAAAGGGCGGCGAGCAGGAACACGGCGAGCACCACGCCGGTGACGCGCAGCACCGTCAGCACGGTGTCGATGCGGTGCCGCGTGACCTCGTCGACCGGACGCACGACGACCTTGCGGCCGCGCAGCGTCGTCTCGATCGCCTCGGCCGGTCCCTCCGCTTCGGCCGGGTCGGCCCGGCGGAAGAAGCCGGCGACCGCGTAGTGCTCGCCGCGGACCCGGTAGACCGGGATCAGCCGGTCGATCAGGAACAGCGGCCCGATCGGCCACAGGCGGCCGCCGGGCGCGCGGCTCTCCGGCAGGAAGCCGACCACGCCGAGCCCGAGGCGGAGCACGATCCACACGATCGCCAGCGCGCCCGCCGCCCACCAGGCCAGCTTGCCGGGGCGCAAGCCGTGGTCGGCCAAGACCCACATCGCAGCGGCGAAGCCGGTGCCGATCAGGTCGCCGGCGCCAGACACGACGCCGCCGAAGCCGGCCCGCACATGGCTGCCGGACGGCCATTCGGGCGCCGTCTCGGCCGCGGCCGCCGCCGAGGCCGCGGCACGCGCGCCGCCCGGACAGAGCCCCGCCACGACGGGCAGCCAGCGCGCCACGCGGCCGCACACCTCGATGCTGCGGCGGCGGATGCGCAGCTCGTCGGCCTCGGCCCCCGCCCCGGCCGCCTCGAAGGCCGCGGTGAACGGCACGAAAGGCTGCGTCGAAGCCGCCTGGTTGCGGTCGAGCCAGCGCAGCACCTCGGCGACGGGCGGCAGCGTCGGTGCGACGGCAGGCCGCGCCGGGGCGTCACCGCCGCAGGTCGGCACGCCCTTCTGGCCCCGGCCGACCGCGTGGAGGCGCTCGAAGCGCAGCCCGTCGAACCGGCCGGTCCAGGGGCGGTCGAGATCGGCGACGCGCAGGCTGATCGACGCGGCCGAGACACCCCCGGCGGCGAAGACGTGCAGGGCGGCGACACGGTCGAAGGCGGGGTCGGCCGGGCGTGGCGTCTGCACGGGGGCGGCGTCGCCCCACAGGTCGACCGCGAGCGTGCCGCCGATCGTCGTGCCGTCGAGCCCGACGACCGTCGCGGGATGATGGGGATCCGGCACCTCGCCGTCGCGCGGCGTGCCCCAGGCGATCGGGCCGAGGCACAGGCCGGAGGCGATCGTCGTCTCGGCCACGACGAGCTCGAGCCAGCGCGGCGCGGCGACGCCGTCGATCCCCACCTTGCGGGTGGGGCCGTCCGGCAGCACCTGGGTCTCCTCGCGGCACCCGCGCAGCAGCGCGTTCTCCTCGGCCGGCAGCTCGGGCAGCGCGATACGACGGCGCTCGGCCTCGGCGATGGCCGCGATGGCGGCGCTGCGGAACATCGTCTGGACGTGCGTGGCGGGGCGGCCCTCGATGGCGTGCCGCCACCATGGATAGCGGGTCGCGAGCGGCCCCACGCCGATCGTCACCACCTTGCCGAAGCCCGCATCGCGGGCCGTCAGCGCGCCGAGCGTGCTCGCCTCGATCCGCACGGCGCAGCGCGCCTCGCTCTCGTCGAGCGCGAGCGTGCCGCCGACCCGGGCGGCGCGGACGAACAGGCGCGAGACGGCGGCGCGGTCGAGCTGGAGATCGCCGGCGACGGCGAGCCGCACGAGATGCGCGTCGAGGAACACGATCGCGGTCGACTGGTGCCATGACCCGTCGACTATGGTGTCGGCGACCCGCAGCCGGCGCACGAAGCTGCGATCCAGCCGGACCGAGCCGGCGACCCGGACCGTGTCGAGCCGCAGCGTGTCGAGCAGAACCGCGTTGTCGAGCCCGAGGTCACCCTTCAGATGCAGGTTACGCAGCTCGACAGACCCGGCGACGACGGCGCGGTCGAGCATCAGCGGGGCGGGCAGGTCGAGGTCGGCGAGGTCGAGACCGTCGCAGAACAGCGCGCCGACGATGCGGATGCCGCTGCGTGCCACCGCGGGGTCGCCGGCGAGCCGGGCGACCGTGTCGCGCGGCAGGCGGCGCGGGTGGTCGGCGCTCGCGCAGGCGGCCGACCAGTCGCGCTCGCCGAGCGGCATGCCGGCCTTCTCGGCGATCGCCGCGCCGCTCCCGCGCGGCACACAGGCCGGTCGCGGCGCCATCACCATCTCGCGCCCGGTGGCGAGGCAGGTCGCGATCGCGTCGACGTCCGGCCGGACCGGACCGGCCGGGTCGGCGCGCCCCTGCGACCACGGATCGGCGACCGCGCCCGCCGCCAGCCAGACGGTCGCGACGAGCGCCCGGACGAGCCCCGGCAGCGACGACCGGACCAGGAGACCGACCCGGCCGAGGCGGGCGACGACGGGCCGAGCCGTCCCGTGCGCGCGGCTGTACACTGGCCTTCTCCTGTCGGGTGAGTCGCCGTTTCGTGCTACCCCCATGATGATCGGAATGCGCGCATTCCGCAACTAAGGCGTGCTTTCATGCGTGTATGCACTGCCACACCAACGGCGGCCGCGTGACCCGGCCCTTGCCGCTCGTCCTCGTCGCCGCCGTCGCCGACAACGGCGTCATCGGCCGCGACGGGGCGTTGCCCTGGCGGCTGAAGTCCGACATGCGGCATTTCCGCGCCCTGACGCTCGGGCACCCGGTCGTGATGGGGCGCAAGACCTTCCAGTCGATCGGCAAGCCCCTGCCCGGCCGCACCACCATCGTGGTGACGCGCGATGCCGCTTTCGCGGCGGCCGGGGTGGTGGTCGCGGGCTCGCTCGCCGCGGCGCTCGCGGTGGCGCGCGGCGATGCCTTGCGGCGCGGCGCCTCGGCGATCATGCTGGCCGGTGGCGGCGAGCTCTATCGCGAGGCGATGGCGCTCGCCGAGCGGCTGGAGATCACCCGGGTGCATGCCGCGCCCGCAGGCGATGCCGTCTTTCCACCGATCGACGCCGCCGCGTGGCGGGCCGTGGCCCACACGCCGGGGCAGCAGGGCCCCGAAGACGGTGCGCCGTTCAGCTTCGTCACCTATGCACGGAACGAGGACGCGCGGCGCGCCGACTAGCCGAAGCCTGCGTCGCTCGGGAACCGCTGGGGCAGCCGCGGCGCGCCGCCGCAAGTCCGTGCGTTGAAACGGGGGTTGGTTTCCTATAACCCAGGCCACATCTCAGCGGAACGCTCCGGCCGGAGACCTCGCGCGCGACCGGAATTCGCGCCGGACCGCCGGATGGCGAGGCCGTGCATGGTCGAGGCCGGATATGTGGTCGAGGCCGGACGTAGAGGAAAGGCAGCATAGATGCCGTGGAGCAATCAGGGTGGCGGACCGTGGGGATCGGGCCCCAAGGGACCGTGGGGGACGGGGCCGCAATCGTCGGGTCCGACACCTCCCGATCTCGAGGAGCTCCTGCGCCGCAGCCAGGATCGGCTCCGCCGGGTGCTGCCGGGCGGCAGCCTGGGCGGCAAGGGAATCGCCATCCTGGTCGGCGTCGCCGTGCTGCTGTGGGGCGCGTCCGGCTTCTACCGGGTCGAGCCCGACGAGCTCGGCGTCGTGCTGCGCTTCGGCAAGTACAGCCGTGACGCGACGCCCGGCCTGAACTACCACCTGCCGTATCCGATCGAGTCGGTGCTCACCCCGAAGGTGACGCGCGTCAACCGCATCGACATCGGCATGCGGGTCATCGAGGACATCCGCCGCGGCACCACCATGCGCGACGTCCCCGAGGAGAGCCTGATGCTGACCGGCGACGAGAACATCGTCGACGTCGACTTCTCGGTGTTCTGGGTGATCAAGCCGGCCGGGGGCGCCGCCCAGTACCTGTTCAACATCCAGAACCCCGAAGGCACCGTGAAAGCGGTCGCCGAGAGCGCCATGCGCGACGTGATCGGCCGCTCCGAGGTGCAGCCGATCCTCACCGGCGCCCGCCAGACCATCGAGACCGCCGTGCAGGATCTGATGCAGCGGACCCTCGACCATTACGGCGCCGGCATCCAGATCACCCAGGTGCAGCTCCAGAAGGTCGACCCGCCGAACCAGGTCATCGATTCGTTCCGCGACGTCCAGGCGGCCCGTGCCGACCTGGAGCGCGCCCAGAACGAGGCGCAGACCTACGCCAACCGCGTGGTGCCGGAGGCGCGCGGTCGCGCCGCCCAGATCACCCAGGCGGCCGAAGCCTATCGCGAGCAGACCGTCGCCGAAGCGCGCGGCCAGGCCAGCCGCTTCAGCAAGATCTACGAGGAGTACAAGAAGGCGCCGGAGATCACCCGCGAGCGTCTCTACCTCGAGACGATGGAGCGGCTGTTCGGCGGCACCGACAAGATCATCATCGATCCCTCGACCAGTGCCACCGGCACGGCCGGCGGCGTGCTGCCCTATCTCAATCTCGACGAGCTCGGCCGACGGCAGGCGCAGCCGCAGCCGCGCACCCAGACGGGAGCCGCCCGATGAAGACCGGCATCGCTGGCGGCATCGCCGCCGTCGTCGTCCTGCTGCTCCTGGTGCTCGGCTGGGCGTCGGTGTTCACCGTCTACCAGACCCAGCAGGCCCTGGTGGTCCGCCTCGGCGATCCGCGCCGGATCGTCACCGAGCCCGGCCTGCACTTCAAGGTGCCGCTGATCGACAACGTGATCTACGTCGACAAGCGCATCCTCGACCTCGAGAACCCGGCCCAGGAGGTGATCGCCTCCGACTCCAAGCGGCTCGTGGTCGACGCCTTCGCCCGCTACAAGATCGTCGACCCGCTGCGCTTCTACCAGACGGTCGGCTCGGTGGAAGGCGCCAACTCGCGGCTCGCCACGCTGCTGAACTCGGCGCTGCGCCGCGTGCTCGGCGAAGCGACGCTGACCAACGTGGTCCGCGACGAGCGGACCCAGATGATGGCGCGGGTGCGCGAGCAGCTCGACCGCGAGGCGCACGCCTTCGGCATCAACGTCGTGGACGTCCGCATCCGCCGCGCCGACCTGCCGGAGCAGAACAGCCAGGCCGTCTATCAGCGGATGCAGACCGAGCGTCAGCGCGAGGCGGCCGAATTCCGCGCTCAGGGCAGCCAGCGCGCCCAGGAGATCCGCGCCCGCGCCGACCGCGACGTGACGGTGCTGGTCGCCGACGCCACCTCCAAGGCCGAGCAGACGCGCGGCGAAGGCGACGCGACCCGCAACCGCATCTTCGCCGAGGCGTTCGGCCAGGATCCGGACTTCTTCACCTTCTACCGCTCCATGCAGGCTTACGAGGCCGGCCTGAAGCCGGGCGAGACGCGGTTCCTGCTGCGGCCGGATTCCGAGTTCTTCCGCTACTTCACCAACCCGACCGGCAGCCGACCGGCCGCCCAGGCGGCGGCCCCCGCCCGCACGGCGGCGCCCGCGGCCGCCGCCGCGCAGTGATCCGACGGGTCCGGCGTCGCGACGGCGCCGGACCCGGACTTCGGTGCGGGCCACGGTCCGCGTCCGCCTTCGAGGCCATCGATGTCCGCGTTCCTGGTCGCCCTCGGCCTCGTCTTCGTGATCGAAGGGCTGCTGTTCGCCGCCTTTCCGGGCCCGGCGCGCCGGGCCGCCCTGGCGCTCCTGGAGACGCCGGAAACCACGCTGCGGATCGTCGGCGTGGTCAGCGCGGCGCTCGGCGTCGCCTTGATCTGGATGATCCGCCAGCTATCCTGACGGTCGAGCGCGGCGGGCGAGTACGACCCGCGAGGCGAGGCGCGATGCGGGCCGCCATTCCGCCCGATTTCGTCCGTAATCCCGCGGACCGCGCGCGGTGTGCGACGCCGCGATCGTGGAGCGAGCGCGGTACCCCGGTGCGCGTCCACGCCGACGATGTCCGCGTCGACGACGTCCGCGTCGACGATGTCCGCGTCGACGATGTCCGCGCCGACGACGTCCGCGCGGGCCGCGTCCCGTTCCGCGTTCCCGTGTCCCGCGTTCCGGAGTTTCGTTGTCCCCCCGAGGAGATCGCCAGGTGATGGCCGGCCTTTCGTTCGAACGCTTCCGCCCGACCAAGCGCCCGCTCGTCGCGGCCGCACTCGCCGCCGCCGTCCTGTTCGCAGGCGTGCCCGCCGCGCTCGACAGCCGCGCGCTGGCGCGCGGACCCGACGCCATCGCCGACGTCACCGAGAAGGTGATGGACGCGGTCGTCAACATCTCGACCTCGCAGACCGTGCAGGCGCAGGGCAACGCCGTGCCGAACCTGCCGCCGGGCTCGCCCTTCGAGGAGTTCTTCGAGGAGTTCTTCAAGAACCGCCGCGGCGGCCAGCAGGGCGAGAACGGCCCGCGCGAGCGCACGCCGCGCCGCGCCAACTCGCTCGGCTCCGGCTTCGTGATCGACCCGTCCGGCATCATCGTCACCAACAATCACGTCATCGCCGACGCCGACGAGGTCACGGTGATCTTCAACGACGGCACCCGCCTCAAGGCCGAGATCCTCGGCCGCGACAAGGAGGTCGATCTCGCGGTGCTGAAGGTGACGACCGACAAGCCGCTCAAGGCGGTGTCGTTCGGCGACTCCGAGAAGCTGCGGATCGGCGAGTGGGTCGTGGCGATCGGCAATCCGTTCCAGCTCGGCGGCACCGTGACGGCCGGCATCGTCTCGGCGCGCAACCGCGACATCAACTCGGGCCGCTACGACAACTACATCCAGACCGACGCGGCGATCAATCGCGGCAACTCGGGCGGCCCGCTGTTCAATCTCGACGGCGAGGTGGTGGGCATCAACACGGCGATCATCTCGCCGTCGGGCGGCTCGATCGGCATCGGCTTCGCGGTGCCCTCCAAGACCGCGATGCCGATCATCGATCAGCTCCGCCAGTTCGGCGAGACGCGGCGCGGCTGGCTCGGCGTGCGCATCCAGCAGGTCACCGACGAGATCGCCGAGAGCATCGGCATCAAGCCGGCGCGCGGCGCGCTCGTCTCCGGCGTCGACGAGAAGGGGCCGGCGAAGCCGGCCGGCATCGAGACCGGCGACGTGATCGTCCGCTTCGACGGCAAGGACATCAAGGACATGCGCGACCTGCCGCGCATCGTCGCCGAGACGCCGGTCGGCAAGGACGTCGAGGTGGTGATCCTCCGCAAGGCCAAGGAGGAGAAGAAGACCGTGAAGCTCGGCCGTCTGGAGGACGGCGAGAAGCAGGCGGCGCTCACGCCGAAGCGCAACGGCGGCGCCCCGGAGGACAAGTCGGTCGTCAAGTCGACGCTCGGCTTCGATCTCGCCAACCTCTCCGACGAGCTTCGCAAGCGCTACAAGATCAAGGACACGGTGAAGGGCGTGGTGATCACCGGGGTCGACTCCAAGTCGGCCGCGGCGGAGAAGCGCATCGTCGCCGGCGACGTGATCGTCGAGATCTCGCAGGAGCCGGTGGCGAACGCGGCCGACGTGCAGAAGCGAATCGACGCGCTCAAGAAGGACGGCCGCAAGTCGGCCCTTCTCCTGATCGCCGGCGCCGACGGCGACCTGCGCTTCGTCGCGATCGCGCTGCCGTAGCCGCACGTCCGATCGTCGCACGACCGGAGGGGGTGGTGCCCGGCACCGCCCCCTCCTGCGCTTCAGTTGTGCTCGCTCGGGCCCATGATCACGATGCCTTCGGTCGCCTCGACGTGGCGGACGAAGATGTACTTGTCCTCGCGCCCGTCCGAGTGCTTGCGGCGCACGTCGCGAAAGCTCTCCTGCGACACCTTCGCGACGATCACGAACGGCTCGGTCGCGGCGAGCCCGCGCCGGCACAACGCCTCGAAGCTCTCCAGCGTCGTCGCCGTATGGGCCTGCGTGACGCCGGCCCCTTGCGCGATCTTCGCGATGTCGACGCGGCCCTGTGCCGTGTGGGTCGGCGGCCCGCCGATCGACTGGTAGCACTCGTTGTCCCAGACGACGACGAGAAGGTTCGTCGGCTGCTCGTTGGCGAGCGTCGCCAGAATGCCGAGGTTGAACATCATGCCCCCGTCGGTGTCGAGCGACACGATGCGCCGGTGCGGCAGGCCGACGGCGAGCCCGAAGGCCTGCGGCGTGACGCAGCCGAGCTGCTGCTGGAACAGGCTCGCGGCGCGCATGTGCGGGGCGGCCGTGTACCACTCGTCGACGCTGGCGCCGAGCGACAGGATCACCAGCTCGTCCTCGAGCAGCGGCGCCAGCACCCGCATGCAGTCGAAGCGGTGCATCCTGGCGCCGGCCGCGACCTGATCGGCTTCCGTCGCGCTCATCGCACCAGCTCCCCGGTCAGCGCCACGGCCGAGTGATAATAGGACGCGTAGGACCAGGTGACGGCGTCCCGCACGGCCTGCTTCACCTTGGCGGCCTCGTCGACCACCCGGTACGGGATCCGCATGGCGTTCAGGAGCGGCTCCATGGTCATGCCGTGCGGCACGGCCCACCAGTTGTTCTCGCCGAGATCGCCGCGATAGCTCATCAGCATCACGACCGGGATGCCGGCCCCCATCCCCATGCGGGCGAGCGGTTCGATCGCCGCGCGCAGCCCCGAATTCTCCATCACCAGCGCGGCGCGCTTGCCGGACAGAAAGACGCCGCCGCAGATCGCCGCCCCTTCGCCTTCGTTGGTGACCCGGATGGTGCGGATGTCGGGATCGGCGTCGAGCGCCGGATACAGCTCCTTGAACAGCGAGTCCGGAAGATAGCAGACGACGCTGACGCCGGCGGCCTTGAGCCCGGCGATCACGGCTTCGACGGCCTGCGGGGTCATGCACGCCTCACCGGGTCAGCGGCACGGCGGCGCCGGCGTAGAGCGCGACGCACTCGTCCTCGAGCACGCCCTCGATCACGGTCAGATCCCAGCCGACCATCTCGGCCAGCCGCTCCACCGTGTAGTCCTTGAAGTTGAAGGCGAGCTTGGCGTGTTGCTTGACGTGGCGGTTGCGCGCCCCGATCACCATCGTCTTGATGCCGGCGTTGAGCACGGCGCCGCAGCACATCGGGCACGGCTCGCAGGTGCAGTAGAACGTCGCCTCCGGGATCTCGCGCCGCCCGAGCTTCCGGGTCGCGAGCCCGATGGCGAGCGTCTCGGAATGGGCCGTGGTATCGCAGGTGCCGACCTTCAGGCTCGGCGTCGACACGATCACCTCGTCACCGATCGCCACCACGGCGCCGAACGGCTGCTCCCCCATCGCGGCCCCGCGCTTCGCCTCGTCGATCGCGAGGCGCATGAATTTTTCGTGGTCGGACATGCTCTTCTTCTCCTTGTCGCTCGGTCGATGGCCCGAGGACATGGCTTCGTTTGTCTCGTTCCGTCATGGCCGGGCTCGTCCCGGCCATCCACGTCTTTCGGCCTCGCGACCCGTCACGACGCCGCGACTCGGCGAGATCGTGGATGGCCGGGACAAGCCCGGCCATGACGAGCCGCGAGGATGCGGCGTCCGCTTTTCACCTCTCCCCTGCGGGGAGAGGTCGACGCGCGGAACGCGCGTCGGGTGAGGGGGTGCCGAGCTCTCCGGCTGGCGCCGTAAACCCTCACCCCGGCTCGCTGCGCTCGCCGACCCTCTCCCTCAGGGAGAGGGTCTAAGACGCGCTGCGCCGAGAACCTTCCTCACTTCGCTTTCGCGGCGGCCGCGGCGATGTCGCGCTCGGCCGCCGGCAGCAGGAACTCGCGGACGAACACGGCGCGCACGTCCGGCACTTTCTCGAGGCCATAGGCGTCGGCAACGGTCTTGATCGCGCCGGCGAGGCGGCCGTCGTCGAGATCACCGAGGCCGAGGCGCGCCGTCTCGGGCGAGATCATCAGCGACTTGATGGTGTAGACGAGCCGCTGCTTCTCGATGTCGGCGTTGATCAGCGGCTCGAGCCCGGTCAGCATCGTGGTCGCCGCGTCGGGATCGGCGGCGACGTCCATCACGGCGCGGTTGATCGCCTTGACGAGGCCGCGCACCGCCGCGGGCTTCTCCTTGAGGAGCTTCTGCGAGACCATCACACCGTTGGAGTAGAGGTCGAGCCCGAGGTCGCTGTACATGAACCAGCGGAAGTCCTTCTCGGGGTCGCGCTTCATGGCGACGAAGTTCATGAAGCTCGTCACCGAGAACTGGGCGATGGCGTCGGCTTGGCCCTGCACCAGCATCTGCTCGATCAGGTTCGGTGCGGCGTTGAGGATCTTCACCTTCGCGGCGTCGAAGCCGTTCTTGGCGGCGAGCGGCGCCAGGAGACGCAACGTCGCCGAGCCGGCGGGCGCGCTGACGGTGCGGCCTTCGAGATCCTTGAGCGTCTTGATCGGGCCGTCCGCCTTGGCGATCACGGCATAGGGCGCCCGGTTGTAGACGAGATAGACCATCACGGGCTGCTCGCCGGGCTTGGCGGCGGCGTTCTGGATGACCGCGTTGATGTCCCCGAAGCCGGCGTCGTAGGCGCCGGTCATCACCCGCGTCACGGTCGCGGCCGAGCCCTCGCCCTGGTCGATGGTGACGTCGAGCCCCTCGGCGGCGAAATAGCCCTTCTGCTTCGCCCAATAGTAGAAGGCGTGCGGACCCGAGATCTTCCAGTCCAGCGTGAACCGGATTTTCGTCGGCTCTCCGGTCGCAGGAGCTTGCCCGGGGGCCTGTGCGGCCGCCGGCACGGCGAGCCAGGCCGACGCGACGAGCGAGACGGCGAGCAGGACTTTCGATCGCATCGGGTCACCTCCGAACCGGCCGAACGGCCGCGGAGCGAGACCTTGGCAGCCGCCGGGGCGTTGCGATAGACGGGCGTGAGTGATCGCGGTGTTGCGTCCGAAGCAACACCTTACCGCCCGTCGAGCGCCTGCACGGCCGCGGTCAGGAGGTTCGCCAGCACGGCCGGTCCGGCCGGCAGATGCGCCTTCCCGCGCGCGACCAGGATCAGCCGGCGCGGCGCGAGCTGGCGGTCGGCGAGCGGCACGAACACCAGGGCGCCGTCGGCGAGCTCGCGCTCGACGCCCACCCGGGTCTGGAACGTGACACCGTGGCCGCGCAGCGCGAGGTCGCTCATCAGATGGATCGAGTTGGTCACCGCGGCGGTGCGCCGCGCCGTGGCGTCGGCCGGCATCGCGGCTTCCAGCGAGGCGCCGAGCGTCAGGCTGGCATCGGCCAGGATCACCCGCTCGCCGGCGAAGTCGGCGAGCCGCACCGACCTGCGGCGCGCGAGCCGGTGGTCCGGCCGGACGAGCGCGCCGAGCCGGCAGGCGGCGCTGGCGAGCCGCACCGTCCCCTTCGGCGGCCTGGCGTCGAAGCCGATCGCGAGATCGGCCTCGCCACGCGCCACCGCCTCGAAGGCCTGGGCCGAGCCGGCGACGGCGAGCCGCACCTCGACGTCGGGATGGCGCGCCCAGAAGCGGCCGAGCACCTCGGGCACGAGCCCGCGCGTCACGCTCTCGACGGCCGCGACCGTCACGCTGCCCCGCCGCAGGCCGGCGAGATCGTCGATGAAGGCGCAGGCCTTCTCCAGCTCCGCCTGGCTGGCGCCGGCATGATAGACGAGGATCTCGCCGGCGCTGGTGAGCTTGAGGCGCTGGCGCGCCCGCTCGAACAGCGGCGTGCCGATCCCCTCTTCCAGCTGCCGCAGCGTGCGGCTGACCGCCGAGGGCGCGACGCCGAGCGCCGCGGCGGCGCGCCGGATCGAGCCGAACCGCACCACCGCCTGGAACGCCGCGAGGCGTGTCGAGATCAGGCCGAGGCGGTGCAGGGTCATGCGGGCCTCCGGCCGGCGACCGCCGTCACACCGCGACCGCCGCCTTGATGTGCGGATGCGGGTCGTAGCCTTCGAGCACGAAGTGTTCGAACCGGAAGGCGAACAGATCCGTCACGGCCGGGTCGATCACCATGGTCGGCAGCGGCCGCGGATCGCGCGAGAGCTGCAGGCGCGCCTGCTCCAGGTGGTTGAGATAGAGATGCGCGTCGCCGAAGGTGTGGACGAAGTCCCCCGGCTTCAGCCCGGTGACCTGCGCCACCATCAGGGTGAGGAGCGCATAGGAGGCGATGTTGAACGGCACGCCGAGGAACACGTCGGCGGAACGCTGGTAGAGCTGGCAGGAGAGCTTGCCGTCGGCGACGTAAAACTGGAACAGGCAGTGGCACGGCGCCAGCGCCATCTTCGGCAGGTCGGCCGGGTTCCAGGCCGAGACGATGATGCGGCGCGAGTCCGGGTCGCGGCGCAGGAGATCGAGCACTTGGGCGATCTGGTCGATGGTGCCGCCGTCGGGCGCCGGCCAGGAGCGCCACTGCGCCCCGTAGACGGGGCCGAGGTCGCCCTGCCGGTCGGCCCACTCGTCCCAGATGCCGACCCCGTTGGCCTTCAGATAGCCGATATTGGTGTCGCCCGCGAGGAACCACAGAAGCTCGTGGATGATCGACTTGAGATGCAGCTTCTTCGTCGTCACCAGCGGGAAGCCGGCCGAAAGATCGAAGCGCATCTGATGTCCGAACACCGAAAGCGTCCCGGTGCCGGTGCGGTCGCGCTTCTCCACGCCCTCACGGAGAATCCTGTCCATCAGATCGAGATACTGGCGCATCGGTCCGGCTTCCGCTCGCGCCCGCAGACCGCCGACGGCGGGACTCGGGCGCGCGAAACACTAGCGCCCGCCCCGCCGGAGCGGAACGGGCGCTGTGGATGGATCGCGATGCGATCGGCGGCGGAGCCGAGGATCAGTTCCCCGGGCCGGCGGCCTTGATCACCTTCGACCACCGCTCGACCTCGCTCTTGACGAGCTGGCCGAGGGCCTTCGGGCCGCGGCGATCGCCCTCCGGCAGGTCGCTGCCGAGGTCGAGCAGGCGCTTGCGGGTGGTCTCGTCGTTGAGCGCCTTGTCGAGCGCGTCGGCGAGCTTGTCGACGACCGGCTGCGGCGTGCCCTTGGGCGCGAACACGGCGTTCCAGGCCGAGACCTTGTACTCCGGCAGGCCGGCCTCGGTGGTGGTCGGGACGTTCGGCAGGGCCGGGTTGCGGGCCTCAGTGGCGATACCGTAGGCGCGGATCGAGCCGCCCTGCACCTGCGACACGACGTTGACGATCTGGTCGCACATGTAGTCGACCTGGCCGCCGACGAGGGCATTCATGGCCGGGCCGGTGCCGTTGTAGGGAACCGCGGTCGGCTTCACGTCGAGGATCGAGTTGAGCAGCAGGCAGGTCGTGTAGGACACCGAGCCGACGCCGGCATGCGCCATGTTGAGCGTGCCGGAGTTCGCCTTCACGTGCTTGACGAACTCGGCGAGATCCTTGGCCGGGTAATCCTTCTTGGCGAGGATCAGGATCGGGGTGCCGGCGGCGACGCCGATCGGCTCGAAATCGGTGGCCGGATCGTAGGCGAGGTTGGGGTAGAGCGGCACCGCGGCGGCGTGGGTGCCCATGTGGCCCATGATGACCGTGTAGCCGTCGTTGTTGGCCCGCTTGGCCCGGGTCGCCCCGGTGGTGCCGCCGGCGCCGACCACGTTCTCGATGATGACCTGCTGGCCGAGCGTCTTCGACATGTGGTCGCCGACGATGCGGGCGACCACGTCGGTCGGGCCGCCGGCCGCGAAGGGCACGATCATCGTGATCGGGCGGGTCGGATACCCGTTCGTCCCCTGCGCGAAGGCCGCGCCGGCGCTGGCGACGAGGCATCCGGCGGCGAGCAGGGCCGTCAACTTGCGCACAGACATGACTGACTCCTTGTTGGGTTCCTCTGGGTCGGCTTTTCAGGCGTGAAAGGACTTCGAGATCAAAACCGGTAGCGAACGGAGGCGTTCACAGCCGGCACATGCCACCGCGGCGCGCAGCGGCGCAATTCTGCTTTGGATCTAGGAAATTCGCGTTCGCGTCCGCTTCACACCGATTGGTAGAGAATCGCGGCGGGCGCGGCCCATGCGGCAGGCTGTCGCAGGCCACCGGTCCGGCGGCCCACGCTCGCCCCGGCCCAAGCCGGTGGCGGCTGTCGGGAGCGACGCGCCCGCGGTCGGATTGCCTCCGCCGACGATCGACCGCAACGACGAAGCGCCGCGGCGGGGCCGCGGCGCTTGTCGTGTCGTGCTCCGGTCGGCGGGCCTGCGGCCCGGACCCGAATCATTCTTCGACGAAGACCTCCTCGCGCTTGGCACGGATCATCGGCAGAAGCGCGATGACGAGGAGCAGCGTCGCGAGGGCGAGGAGGCCGGCCGAGATCGGCCGGGTCAGGAAGGTGGTCGGATCGCCGCGGGCGATCAGCATGGCGCGGCGGAGATTCTCCTCCATCAGCGGGCCGAGCACGAAGCCGAGCAGCATCGGGGCCGGCTCGAAGTCGTGCTTGGCGAGCCAGTAGCCGACCAACCCGAACGCCGCCGTGATCAGCACGTCGAAGGGCGAGTTGTTGATCGAGTACACGCCGATGCAGCAGAACATCATGATCGCCGGATAGAGCAGGCGGTAGGGAACGCGCAGGAGGCGAACCCAGACGCCGACCAGCGGCAGGTTGATGATCACCAGCATGGCGTTGCCGATCCACATCGAGGCGATCATGCCCCAGAACAGCTCGGGCTGCTTGGTCATCACCTGGGGGCCCGGGACGATGCCGTGGATCGTCATGGCACCGACCATCAGGGCCATCACGGCGTTCGGCGGGATGCCGAGGGTGAGGAGCGGGATGAACGAGGTCTGCGAGGCGGCGTTGTTGGCGCTTTCCGGCGAGGCGACGCCCTCGATGGCGCCGCGGCCGAAGCGCGACGGATCCTTGGCGACTTTCTTCTCGAACGTGTAGGCCGCGAAGGCCGCGATGACGGCACCGCCACCCGGCAGGATGCCGAGGATGGAGCCGAGCAGCGTGCCGCGGCCGATCGCCGGGGCGCAGGCCTTGAGGTCCGGCCAGGTCGGCATGAGGCCGGTCAGCTTGGCGTTGACGACGTCGCGCGACGAGGTGTGCTCGAGGTTGCGCATGATCTCGGCGAAGCCGAACACGCCCATGGCCACCGTGACGAAGCCGATGCCGTCCGCCATCTCGGGGATGTCGAAGGACATGCGAGACTGGCCGGTCTCGATGTCGGAGCCGATCATCGACAGCATCAGGCCGAGCAGAATCATGCACAGCGCCTTGACGACCGAGCCCTTGGCGAGCACGACCGCGAAGATCAGGCCGAGCACCATCAGCGAGAAGTACTCGGCCGGTCCGAACAGCAGCGCCACCGAGGTGAGCGGCGCGCCGAGCGCCGCGACCAGCACGGTGGCGACGCAGCCGGCGAAGAACGAGCCGATCGCCGCGATGGCGAGCGCCGGGCCGGCGCGGCCCTGGAGCGCCATCTGGTGGCCGTCGAGCGTCGTCACCACCGAGGCCGCCTCGCCCGGGATGTTGACCAGGATCGACGTGGTCGAGCCGCCGTACTGCGAGCCGTAATAGATGCCGGCCAGCATGATCAGGGCGCCGACGGGCGGCAGCCCGAAGGTGATCGGCAACAGCATGGCGATGGTCGCCAGCGGTCCGACGCCGGGCAGAACTCCGATCAAGGTGCCGACCAACGTGCCGATCATGCAGAAGGCGAGATTGGCGGGCGAGAACGCCACGCCGAACCCCAAGGCGAGATTAGCGAGCAGATCCGTCATGTGTGGGTCTCTCGAGTCGGCGCTCGCGCGCTCAGCGGAAGTTCATGAAGGTCGAGAACGACAGGTTGGGCGACGGCCACAACTGCAACGGAAGGCTGAGTGCGATCGGGAAGACGAGCACGGCGAACCCGGTGAGCACGGCGGACCAGATCAGGGTCTCGATCACCCGCGACTCGGAGCTGCCCGCGGCCACCGTGACCAAGCTCGCGAACGTCGCGATGACGAGCCCGAACTGCCGGATCATCACGGCGAAGACGAGCGTGCCGACGGTGAGGAAGAACGGCCCGCGCCAGGCGTAGCGTTCGAGCCCGGGGCCCTGCGCGAACATGCCGACGATCATGACGATCAGGCTGAGCCCGGCGAGCACGGAGGCGAAGATGCGCGGCCCGGTGCCGGGGCCGAAGGCGAAGCCGCGGGTGCCGGGCAGATCGCTGCCGGCCCACAACATGAACAGCGCGAGCCCGAACAGGACGAGGCCGCCGTAATAGTCGCGCGGATCACGCACCGGCAGGCGCAACAGCAGGAGCGCCGCCGCGAAGGCGACCAGCGCGATGCCCGTGAACAGCAGGACGTCGGCGATCAGCGGCGCCGCGGCCGGGGTTCTGAAATAGCCGCCGATCGCGAGGAGGCCGATCAACAGCGGCGCCGCGACGGACATCACGGTTCGTTTCTGTTCGACGGATCCCTGCGACGACGCTTGTACGCCCTCGGACATCAAACCCTCCATGCTCGCTCGAGGAGACACCACCCGCCGAAAGTCGACGTCTCCTACCATAAGGCCGCACGCGGCAGGAAGCACACGATGGCCGTTTTGTGAATTGCGGAAGCAAAATAAACCGAGGTCGACTCGGCGCCTCGGCCGACGCGGATGCAGCATTTATCGGACGAAGTCGCCGATTCCATCCGCCACGGTTGCGCCCGGTCGCGGCGTCCGGCGCGGTCCAGCCGATAATCTGCATGCCGGGACGGCGTCTCCTGCATTGCGCTTCGGAGCTTATCGCACCGCACCATTCACGTGACGCGCCCGGCAACCCCTGAGATCGGGAGCGCGCGCGGAACGCGAGTTCGACGCCGGACCGTGCGACGGTGCGTTTCTCGACGCGAAACACGACCGCGGCTTCGATCGCCGCGGTCGGGCGCGCCCGGTGGATCCGGCCGGCGACCGACGTCGGGACTGCTCGCACCGTACTCTGTATGCAAAGCGGCCCGGAGCCGGTTCGATCGCCCAGGCGACCGCGGCGGGCCGCCGGCGCCGCGGCGCCCGGCACGGCGCACCCCGGCGCGGCCGGCGATCGTCGCCGATTCGGCGCACATCACGGACACGCGGCGCCGGCCGGCCGTCCGATCGCCCCACGGCTCTTCCGTTGCGGGCGCGACGCCCCTATATTGGCCGTGCCGGCTTGCCGGCTATGGCGATAAATGGCCGTCGTAATAAACCTTTCGGACCCGGGGGCGGTACCCGGCGCCTCCACCCGAGCCCAGCCACGGCCGTCAGGCCGTGCCCCCTGGGCTCCGGCGGGGGCGAAACAGGATCGACGAGGGCGTAAAGGACGCGCTTTTGCCCGGCATGGTTCCGCCGTTATCGGGCCACTGCAATAGTTGCCAACGACAACTATGCTCCGGTTGCTCAGGCCGCGTAAGCGGTTTGAAAGACCGATCTTCAAGCCCTGACGGGTAGCACCGGCAGGCGGGGTTCGGAGGCACCTGGCAACAGAAGCCTCCACTTCCATTTTCGACCGGCTCGCTGCTGACGCATGTGCTTGGTTCGGCGGGCGCCGATCCGGTCGAATTCCGCCGCTGTGGACCGCCCATCCGGGGCGCGGCCCGCGCGGGTGGCGTTCGAGCGGCGCGGCGCCTACGATGCGGCGAGTCGAGGGCGCCCGAAGGTTCGACATGCCGACCGATTACATCCGTTACGACATCCTCACCCAGAACGCGCTGCGCGGGGTCGTGCGCACCGTCCTGGCCGACGCCGCCGCCAAGGGGCTGCCCGGCGAGCACCATTTCTACGTCAGCTTCGACACCCGGGCGCCCGGCGTGAAGCTGTCGCCGCGGCTGCTCGCGCAGTACCCGACCGAGATGACGATCGTCCTTCAGCACCAGTTCTGGGATCTCACGGTCACCGAGGACGGTTTCGAGGTCGGCCTGTCGTTCAACGGCATCCCGGAGCGGCTGGTGGTTCCGCTCACCGCCGTGAAGGGCTTCTTCGATCCGTCGGTCCAGTTCGGGCTCGAATTCGCCGTGCAGTCGGAGCTCGAGGCCGAGGCGCCGGAGGACGAGGCGAGCGACACGGTCGGCAAGGCGCCGGCCACCCTGCGCCCGGCCGTGCAGAAGTGGACCCCGCCGCCGGCACCCGAGCCGCTGCCGACCCCGGCCAACCCGACCGCCGACGCCGGCGGCGATCCGCCGCCCGACAAGCCGGCCGGTGGCGGCGAGGTGGTGCGGCTCGACCGCTTCCGCAAGAAATAGATCTCGGCGACAGGACGGATCGGCCATTTCCTTGCCCGCCGCGGGCGGAACCATCGACCGTGGGCCGGGTCTGTCGTCGGGTCAGGAGGGCGCCATGACCGCAGCACGCACCGAGCCCGACGCCGAAGCCGCAACCGCGTCCAAAATCCCGTCCGGCACCGCCCCCCCTCGCCCGTCCGGCCCGACCCGCACCGAGACCGACACGTTCGGTCCAATCGCGGTCCCGGCCGACCGCTACTGGGGCGCCCAGACCGAGCGGTCGCGCCGCAACTTCCGCATCGGCGAGGAGCGCATCCCGCTGCCGCTGATCCGGGCGCTGGCGCGGGTGAAGCGGGTCGCGGCCGAGACCAACCGCGATCTCGGCCTGCTGGCCCCGGAGATCGCGCAGGCGATCGTCACGGCCGCCGACGAGGTCGTGGCCGGCCGCTTCGACGACCATTTCCCGCTGGTCGTGTGGCAGACCGGGTCGGGCACCCAGACCAACATGAACGTCAACGAGGTGATCGCCAACCGGGCGAACGAGATCCTCGGCGCCGGGCTCGGCGCCAAGGCGCCCACGCATCCCAACGATCACGTCAACATGAGCCAGTCGTCCAACGACAGCGTGCCGACCGCCATCCACGTCGCCGCCGTCGCGGAGATCGCCGAGCGGCTCTTGCCGGCGCTCGCCCATCTCGAGGCCGCATTGGAGGAGAAGGCGACGGCCTTCGAGCCGATCGTCAAGATCGGCCGCACGCATCTGCAGGACGCCGTGCCGCTGACGCTCGGCCAGGAGTTCTCCGGCTACGTCGCCCAGATCGGATCGGCGGTGGCCCGCATCGAGACGGCGCTGCGCGAGCTCTACCCGCTCGCCCAAGGCGGCACCGCGGTCGGCACCGGCCTCAACGCCCCGGCCGCCTTCCCGGACCTCTTCGCGCGCAAGATGGCGGCCCTCACGGGCCATCCGTTCACCAGCGCGCCGAACAAGTTCGAGGCGCTCGCCGCGCACGACGCCGTCGTCTTCGTGCACGGCGCCGTCGCGGCGGCCGCGACCGCCCTGTTCAAGATCGCCAACGACATCCGCCTGCTCGCCAGCGGGCCGCGCTCCGGCCTCGGCGAGATCGTGCTGCCCGAGAACGAGCCCGGCTCGTCGATCATGCCCGGCAAGGTCAACCCGACCCAGAGCGAGGCCGTGACCATGGTGTGCTGCCAGGTCTTCGGCAACCAGACCACCATCACGACGGCGGCGAGCCAGGGTCATTTCGAGCTGAACGTGTTCAAGCCGGTGATCGCGCTCGCCCTCCTCCAGTCGGTGCGGCTGATCACCGACGCGGCGCGCTCCTTCGCCGACAACTGCGTCGTCGGCATCCGGGCGAACGAAGGTCGGATCGCCGACCTGATGAGCCGCTCGCTGATGCTGGTGACGGCGCTGGCCCCGTCGATCGGCTACGAGAAGGCGGCGGCGATCGCCAAGACCGCGCATGCGAGCGGCACCACGCTGCGCGAGGCGGCGATCCGGCTCGGCCATGTCACGGCCGAGGAGTTCGACCGGCTGATCGAGCCGCGCGCGATGACGCGGCCGGATTGACGACGCGCCGCGCGTCGTCGTGATCTGCAAGGGGCTCTCGACCCGGCCCCGACGGCCGTGCATTCTTGCACCGCATCACCCGTTCGGCATCGCCCGCCCGGCATCACCCGGCTGCGACACGACCACCGAAACAAATCCGGCGGGAATGCCGTATAGTCGGCCGGGTCCGTCGCGAGTCTCGCGCGGGCTCCCTCCTTTCGGTCGCTTCGGTCCGTCGCCCCTCCGCCGGACCGGATCGGCCGGACAGACCCCCGAAAGGAGACCGCCATGGGCGAAATCGTCAATCTGCGCAAAGTGCGAAAACGCAAGGACCGCGAAGAAGCGGCGGAACGCGCGGGGCAGAACCGTGTTCTTCATGGGATGCCGAAGGCGGAACGGACGGTGCTCGCGGCCCGGAAGGAAAAGACAAGCCGCGCGCTCGACCAGCATCGCCTCGAGACGGGAGAGGGTGAATGAAGTCCCCAGTCGTGAAGCGCTCGATCGTGATCGCCGGCCACAAGACGAGCGTCAGCCTCGAAGACGCCTTCTGGAAGGCGCTCAAGGAGATCGCCAGCGCCCGGCACGTCACGCTCTCCGATCTGGTGTCGATGATCGATTCCGAACGTCGCCACGGCAATCTGTCGTCGGCGATCCGGCTGTTCGTGCTCGATCACTATCGCACCGGCGGCGCCGGAACCGCCTCCGGCAGCGGCGGCCACGAGACCAGCGAGCGGCCTGCCCCTACGGCGATGCGAGCGAGCTGATCGGCTTCGGTGCGACATTGTCCACGAGCCGACGCTCGCGGTCACGGAGTACCTCCGTCTGACGATCCCTGCCTCGGTCCGCGGACCGAGGCGGCGATCTACGTCGTTTCTCACTGAAAATTGAAGAGCTGCTTCATCAGCGAGCGCACCGGGGACGGCGCCTCGGGCTGCGGCTGTGCCTGTGCGTTGGACGGGCGCGACGGCCGCGCGGCGGCAGGCGGCCCGGCCGACGCCTGACCGGCCATGCCCGCCCCGGCATCGCCGGCCGGAGCCGCCGAACGGACCACCGGTTGGCTGCGAATCTCGATCGGCGGCGGCAGCGCCGGCGGACTCTCCCCGGCCTGTCGGGGCGGCGCCGCGGACGCGGTCGAGCCCGGCGCCGGCGCGCTCGGCTGGACGGTCGCCGAAGGCGCCGGTCGCGGCGACAGGCCGGAGGTCGAAGCCGGCCCGCGCGGCGGCGCGCTGGCGGTCGATGCCGGGTCGCCGTCCAACCGCGGAGCCTCCGGCCGGCCGACGACCGGCCGCGCCGCCGCCTCGCGGGCGGCTGCGTCACGGGCGGCCGCCTCACGCGCGGCCGCCTCGCGGGCCGCCGCGTCCCTCGCCTCCCTGGCGACACGCTCGCGCGCCGCCGCCTCGCGGGCGAGACGCTCACGCTCGGCCCGCTCCTGCCGGTCCTTCTCCAGCCGGGCGCGCTCCGCCTCGGCGAGTGCCTCGCGGCGCTTGGCCTCGCGCTCGGCGATCTCCAGGCGCTTCGCCTCCTGCTCGACGGTGCGCAGCGTCACCCAGGTCACCAGCGCGTTGGTGTCGACGCTGCGCTTCGGTGCCGCCCACGGCCCGCGCAAGGCGATGCCGAGCTCGGGCCGGCGGCCGCCGGGCGCGTCCTCGCGCCCCGGCCCGGTCAGCGTGATCCGCGCGTCGAGCGCGTCGGCGGCGAGATCGAAGGCTGCCGTGAGCGTCACGTCGGTGCCGTCGGCGGTCGTCTCCATGGGGCCGAGGCGCACCCGGCCGTCGACCACCGAGACGGCGCCGCCCGCCTTGGCGACCGTCAGCCGGCCGCCCTCGAGCGCCGGGCCGAGCCAGCCGGCGAGCCGCTCCAACGGCAGGCCGCGCTCGACCGCCGCGATGCCGGCGTCGACCGCCTTGGGATCGAGCCCGGCGAGCTGGACGTCCGTGACCGTGACGGCGCCGCTGCCGTGCAGGGCGCCGACCAGCGCGGCCGGGCTGAGGCCGATCCCGTCGAGCTCGGCCGAAACGGAGACGCGCCCGGTCGCGGGCGGAGCCTTGCCGCTGCCCAGGACGAGCGCCGAAAGGTCGGCGTCGGCGAGCGCCAGCCGAGTGCGCAGCGACAGGCCCATCGGCACCTGGCGCAGCTCGGCGTCGAACGACAGGCCGCCGTCGGCGAGCCGCCCGCGCGCCTCCTCGACGGCCACGGCATAGCCGTCGAAGCGCACCGCGGTGCGCAGATCGCGAGCCACCAAGCCGGGCAGCAGCGTGGCCCGGTCCGCCTCGACCTCGACCCGCCCGAACAGGTCGGCGAAGCCGGGTCGGCCGAACGGCTCGGCCGACCACGGGGCGGCGTCACGGGGCGGAGCGTCGCGCCCACCCGCGTCACGGGCGGTGGGCACCGGCCGGCGCGCCGCGCCGGCGAGCGCGGCGACGAGCGGCGCCACGTCGAGGTCACTGGTCGCGATGCGGCCCGTCACGGCGCGCGGCTCGGCGAGATGCACGCCGAGATGGCCCTTCAGGCTCGCCCCGGCGAGCCGGCCGGCGAGGTCGTCGAGGCGCAGATCCGGCCCCGACAGCGTGAGCCTCGTGTGCAGCGACAGCGGCACCGGGCCGGCCCCGGCCGGCACCAGGACGCGCGCGTCGGCGGCCGTGACCGTCACCTCGGCGCGGCCGGACGGACCGTCGGCCTCGCGCCGGCCGTTGCCGGTCGCCGACACCCACAGGCCGCCGGAGGCGACGTCGAGCCTGCCCGTGACCTCGCCGTCGAGCCGGCCGGCGCCCGACAGCGCGACCGTGGCCGGGCGCTGGTCGAGCGCCACCAGCCGGTCGAGCCCGGTGAGGGCGGCGAGCGCGGCGCCCTCCTTGGCCTCGACGGTGCCGTCGAGCCGCACCTGCGCCTTGGTCGGATCGGCCGGATCGCCGGTGGCGCCGGCCGACAGCGCCAGCCGGATGGTCCCGAGCCGGCCGTCGACCGACAGGCTCGCGGTCGAGCGCTTGGCGTTCGGCGCGGCCGGATCGTGCAGGGCGGGTGCGACGTCGAGGCGGGCACGCAGTTCGGCGGCGCCCAGCGCGGCGGCGTAACGGCGCAGCGCGCGCGCCTGCTCGGGCGCGACCTCGTCGAGAAGCCCGAGCAGCGCGTCGGTGCGCGGCGCCTTGACGTCGAGCGTGACGGCGCCCTGCGGGGCCGTGATCGAGGTGTCGATGCGGCCGGCGCCGGTGAGCGTCGCACCGCGCAGGTCGCCGACCGCAAGGCGCTCGATGGTCAGCCCGTCCTTGCCGTAGCCGACCCGCGCCTCGACCCGCTCGGCGGCGAGCCGGCCCCAGGCGACCTTGCCGGCCGCCACCCCGATGGTCGCCTCGCCGGGCCAGCCGATCCGGCTGCCGGCGAACGCCTCGCCGACCAGCGCGACGGCGCCGTCGAGATCGACCTCCGCCGACCGGACATCGGCCTCGAGCCGCGACGGCCGGCCGGCGGCGGCGCGCGTGTAGGCGATGCGCCCCTCGACGGTCCTGCGGTCGATGGTGACCGACAGGCCGTCGGCTGCGATGCGGTCGCGGTCGAGCGCGACGTCCCCCTTGGCGCGCAGCACGCCGAGCGGCCTGTCCTTGCCGGTGTCGGCGCGGCCCTCGATCCAGGCGCCGAGCGCCCGCGGGTCGTTCGATTCGAGACTCACGGGACCGGCGAAGGCGAGATCGGGGCCGCTCGGACGCAGCATGCCGGCGAGGCGAAGCTGGGTCAGGCCCGGGAGGCGCAGCTCGACGCCGTCGAGCGTGATCCCCTCGGCGGTCGTCGCCAGCCGGCCCCGGAGGGTCTGATACACCGTGCCGCCGGCGACGAGCTGATCGACCTCGACGGTCGCCGCGACCGGCAGCGGCGGCGCGATGGCGCCGGCGAGGCGGCGCAGCACGTCGGGCAGCGCGGCCGGCCCCGCCGCCTGCGGCCACGCCGCCGCGGGGGCGGCGCCGTCGAGGCGATCCAGATCGACGTGCCGGCCGACGACGGACAGGTCGAGCCGCGGGAAGCGGCCGAGCACCAGATCGGCCGAACCGGCGAGCCGGACGGCGCGCTCCTCCGCCCCGTAGGTCACCTCGGCCTGGGCGAGTTTGACGCGCGACGACGTCGCCTCGACCTTGCCGGCGACGCGCCACGGCGCACGGTCGCGCCCCGCCGCGGCGCCGAGCGCGGCGCCGGGGGGACGCGAGAGGACGAGATTGCCCTCGTAGCGCGGGGCGCCGACGAGCCACAGCGTGCCGTCGGTCTCGATCGCGACGGGCTGGTCGAGCGGATCGATGTTGAGGCGCAGCCGCACGCCGCCGTCGGCGCCGGCCCGGCCGGCGCCGACCCGGACACCGTAGACGCGGCCGCCGGCGACGAAGGCGCCCTCGCCGCGCAGCGGCCCGGCGAGCGAGCGCAGATCGCCCTTGAACGAGACGGTGTCGAGCGTGACGGTGCCGCCGGCGTTCGGATCGGTCAGCACGGCGCGGCCGTTCTCGACGACGAGACGCTCGACCGAGAGGACGTCCGGATCGAAGCCGGACGGCAGCGCGCCGCCACGCACGCGGCCGGCGGCGTCGAGCGCGAGATCGAGCTGGGGCGAATCGAGGCTGAGCTCGGAGATCCTCCACTGGCCGCGCATGAGCGCGCCGAGCGCCAGCTCGACCCGCATGCCGCGCGCGCTCATCCGCACGCCGCCGGTGGCGAGCGCGACGCTCTTCAGCTCGAGCGACGGGTTGGGCAGGAGGCGGACGTCGATCGGCCCGGTGACGGCGACCGGCGTCCCCACGGCCCGGGTCGCCTCCGCCTCGATGCTGTCGCGAAACCCGTCCCAATCGACGAAATGCGGCCCGACCAGCGCCGTCACCAGCGCCAGGATCATCGCCATTGCCAGGCCGAGAAGGGTGGTCTGCACCGAAAGCGCTCCGGACCGCTGCCCGAGGACGTCCCGCTCGCGTCGTGACGGCGTCACCGCCATCGGACGGCACCATGGCTGTCCCGGCACGACGAGCACCGCCGTCGCGCGTCACGGAGTCGAGGCCCCCCGGACTCGAACTCTCGCGGGAATCGGCGGCGATTATATGTCGCTACGCCACTTTGCCGGCAAGCGTTGCGGCCGAAGGAGGCTTCGTGTCCCGGGCGCGGCGCACAGGGATACCCGCTTGCGGGCGACTTTGCAGAAGTCGTCACCCCGGGGCGCGGACCGCAGGTCCGCGAGCCCGGGATCCATACGCCCGGCGATAGTGGCTCACGAAAGACAAGGGTTATGGATCCCGGGCGCGGCGCTTGCGCGCCGACCCGGGACGACGCAGCGTGCCTTGTGCACCCAGGTCGGCGACGTCGGGTCAGGCCACGTCCGCTGGCACGATCTTGCCCGGGTTCATGATGCCGGCCGGGTCGAGCGCGTGCTTGATCGCCGCCATGGCGGCCAGCGCCGGGGCGCCGAGCTCGGCCTTCAGGTACTTCATCTTGCCCTGCCCGACCCCGTGCTCGCCCGTGCAGGTGCCGTCCATGGCGAGCGCCCGCTCGACCAGGCGTTCCAGCAGCGCCTTGGCGCGATGCACCTCGTCGGCGTCGTCCATGTCGACCAAGAGGCCGAGATGGAAGTTGCCGTCGCCGACATGGCCGACGATCGGCGCGACCAGGTTCGACGCCGCGATGTCCGCCTGGGTCGCCACCACGCATTCGGCGAGGCGCGAGATCGGCACGCAGACGTCGCTCGCCACCGACTTGGTGCCGCGGCGCAAGGCGCCGGCCGCCCAGTAGGCGTCGTGCCGGGCCTGCCACAGGCGGGTGCGATCCTCCGGACGGGTCGCCCAGTCGAACGGGCCGCCGCCGAGCTCTTCCGCGATGTCGCCGAACTGTGCCGCCTGCTCGGCGACGCCGGCCTCGCTGCCGTGGAACTCGACCAGCAGCAGCGGCACCTCCGGCAGCTCGAGCTTCGAATAGGCGTTGACGGCCTTCACCTGGAGCTGGTCGAGCAGCTCGATGCGGGCGACCGGGATGCCGGTCTGGATGGTGGTGATCACCGCGTTGCAGGCCGCCTCGACGGTCGGGAACGGGCAGATGCCGCCGGCGATCGCCTCCGGGATGCCGTGCAGCTTCAGGGTCAGCTCGGTGATGATGCCGAGCGTGCCCTCGGAGCCGACGAACAACCGGGTGAGGTCGTAGCCGGCCGCCGACTTCTTGGCCCGCGTGCCCGTGGTCATCAGCTCGCCGTTCGCCAGCACCACCTTCAGGGCCAGCGTCACGTCCTTCATGGTGCCGTAGCGCACCGCGTTGGTGCCGGAGCAGCGGGTGGCCGCCATGCCGCCGAGCGCCGCGTCGGCCCCGGGGTCGAGCGGGAAGAACAGGCCCTGGTCGCGCAGATACTCGTTGAGCTGCTTGCGGGTGACGCCGGGCTCGACCACCACGTCGAGATCCTCGGCGTGGACGGCCAACACCGTGTTCATGTCGCGAGTGTCGACGCAGATGCCGCCGAACGGCGCGTTGACCTGACCTTCGAGCGACGTGCCGGTGCCGAACGGGACGATCGGAACGCCGGCCGCCGCACAGATCCGCACGATCTTTTGAACATCGGCCGTGCATTGCGGAAAGACGACGGCATCGGGCGCCTCGCTCGGCAGCCAGCTCGCCGTGTTGCCGTGCTGCTCCCGGGTGGCCGCCGCGGTGGTGACGAGGCTCGGGCCGAATTCCTGCGCCAGCGTGGCGATCACGGACTCGACGGCGGAACGCAACGGCCGCAGCGGCGCCGCGGCAGGAGCAGTGGGGAGGGGCGGCGTGGCGAGCGGACTCATGGGCGCTGGGCTGCCTTCCGGGGTGTGCGATGCAGCGTCGCGACGCGGACACGGGCTCGCGACTTCGTCATGATTCGCTGCCATACTGATCCGATGAACATCATGCTCGACCATGCCGACCTGAAGCCGGTGTTCTTCGCTCCGTTCGTCTCGTCCGTCATGCGGGTCGAGCCGGACTGGATCGACTACAACGGCCACCTCAACATGGCCTACTACAACGTGCTGTTCGATCGCGCCGCCGACGAGGTTCTGGCGCTGATCGGCGCCGGCACCGACTATGTCGACCGGCAGCGCCATTCGTATTACACGGCCGAGACCCACGTGCGCTACCTGCGGGAGCTGAAGGCCGGGGACGCGGTGCGCGCAACCTTCCAGCTCCTCGATCACGACGCCAAGCGGCTGCACTATTTCGAGCAGCTCTTCCACGCCCACGACGGGTACATGGCCGCCACCCTGGAGGTGATGGCCCTGCATGTCGACATGGACGCCGCCCGCGCCGCCCCGGCCCCGCCGCTGATCGCCAGCCGGCTCGCCGAGATGAAGGCCTCGCACGCCATGCTGCCCCGCCCCGAGGCGGCCGGCCGCCGAGTCGCGATGCCGGAGCGGGTGTAGGAGTCCGCGCCGCCTCCCTCCGCCTCGGCCCCCGCCATCCACACTCTGTCGCGCCCCTCCCCTTGCGGCCGGGCGGGTGCCATCTTTAGGACGAACGATTCGTGAATACGGGCCCGCGCCGCTGCGCGCCCCCGACCTCGGCCGGCCCCCAAAAGACCGGCGATGAGCGACCGGCGCCCGTGCCGGCCGCTCGAACCGGCAGCCTGGAACGGAATGTCCGACCCCTTCGAGCGATCCTTCGAGCCCGCCCCGCCTCCCCCGATGGCGAGCGGCGGCATCGCGGCGCGTGCCCGCGGCGCCCACCGCGCGCCCTATCTGGAGGGCCTCAACCCGGAGCAGCGCGAGGCGGTCGAGACACTCGACGGCGCCGTGCTGGTGCTGGCCGGCGCCGGCACCGGCAAGACGCGCGTGCTGACCACCCGCATCGCCCACATCCTCAGCCTCGGCCGCGCCCGGGCGAGCGAGATCCTCGCCGTCACCTTCACCAACAAGGCGGCGCGCGAGATGAAGCACCGCATCGGCGCCATGGTGGGCGAGGCCGTGGAGGGCATGCCGTGGCTCGGCACCTTCCACTCGATCGGCGCCAAGATTCTGCGCCGCCACGCCGAGCTGGTCGGGCTGAAGCAAGACTTCACCATCCTGGACGTCGACGACCAGATCCGCCTCCTCAAGCAGCTCATCGCGGCGGCCGACATCGACGAGAAGCGCTGGCCGGGGCGCCTGCTGGCCACCCAGATCGACGGCTGGAAGAACCGCGGCCTGACGCCCGACCAGGTGCCGGCCGGCGAAGGCGCCGTGTTCGGCAACGGCCGCGGTCGCGACCTCTACGCCGCCTACCAGGCCCGGTTGAAGACGCTCAACGCCGCCGACTTCGGCGACCTGCTCCTGGAGACCATCCGGCTGTTCCGCGAGCACGCCGCCGTGCTGGCGCAGTACCAGTCGCGCTTCAAGTACATCCTGGTCGACGAGTACCAGGACACCAACGTCGCCCAGTATCTCTGGCTGCGCCTGCTGGCGCAGCGGCCGAGCACGGGGGCGGGGTCGCCAAGAACGACGGCGCCCCTCACCTCTCCCCAGCGGGGAGAGGTCGGCTCGCGCAGCGAGCCGGGTGAGGGGGGGCCGAGCTCTCCGTCATCTCCCTCGCAAGCGCTCTCGCCCCCTCACCCGGCATCCGGGCTTCGCCCGAATGCCGACCTCTCCCCGCAGGGGAGAGGTGAAGAAAGAGCGCCCCAGAAGAACATCTGCTGCGTCGGCGACGACGACCAGTCGATCTACGGCTGGCGGGGCGCCGAGGTGGACAACATCCTGCGCTTCGACCACGACTTTCCGGGCGCCAAGGTGATCCGGCTGGAGCGCAACTATCGCTCCACGGCCCACATCCTCGGCGCCGCCTCGCATCTGATCGCCCACAACGAGGGGCGGCTCGGCAAGACGCTGCGCTCGGAAGGCGAGGCCGGCGAGAAGGTGGTCGTCTCCTCGGCCTGGGACTCGGAAGAAGAAGCCCGCGCCATCGGCGAGGAGATCGAGCAGCTCCAGCGCCGTGCCCACCGGCTCGACGAGATCGCCATCCTGGTGCGCGCCTCGTTCCAGATGCGCGAGATCGAGGACCGCTTCGTCACGCTCGGCCTGCCCTATCGGGTGATCGGCGGCCCACGCTTCTACGAGCGCGCCGAGATCCGCGACGCGATGGCCTATCTGCGGCTCGTCAACCAGCCGGCCGACGACCTCGCCTTCGAGCGCATCGTCAACGTGCCGAAGCGCGGGCTCGGCGACGCGGCGCTGCAAAGCCTGCACGACCTCGCGCGCACCCGCGGCGTGCCGCTCCTGGAGGCGGCGCACGCCATGAGCACCAGCGAGGCCGTGAAGCCGAAGCCGCGCGCGGCGCTGCGCGACCTCGTCGCCGCCTTCGACCGCTGGCGGGCGCAGCGCGACACGCTCCCGCACACCGAGCTCGCCGAGATCGTGCTCGACGAGTCCGGCTACACCGAGATGTGGCAGAAGGACCGCTCCGCCGACGCCGCCGGGCGGCTCGAAAACCTGAAGGAGCTGGTGCGCTCCATGGAGGACTTCGAGAACCTCCAAGGTTTCTTGGAGCACGTCGCCCTGGTGATGGACACGGATCGCGGCGAGGCACTCGACGCCGTGTCGATCATGACGCTGCACGCCGCCAAGGGGCTCGAGTTCGACACCGTCTTCCTGCCCGGCTGGGAGGAGGGCCTGCTGCCGCATCAACGCTCGCTCGACGAGAACGGCCGCGCCGGCCTGGAGGAGGAGCGCCGCCTGGCGCATGTCGGACTCACCCGGGCGCGCAAGAACGCGAGGATCTCGTTCGTTTCGAACCGTCGGATCCACGGCTCGTGGACGTCGAGTCTGCCGTCGCGCTTTTTGGACGAGCTGCCCGAGCAGCATGTCGAGGTGCTGGAGGCGAAGGGCGGCTTCGCCGGCTACGGCAGCGCCTACGGGTCGCGCTTCGACACCACCGCGGCGTTCGGATCGAGCTACACGACGCCGGGCTGGCGCCGCGCCCAGAAGAACCGCGGCGGTTTTGAAGAAGACTCGCACGAATACTCGCAGGAGCACGAGCCCGAGGGCCGGATGCGGGATGTCTCTCCTTCTCACCTCTCCCCGCCGGGGAGAGGTCGACCGAGTGCGGACCCGGTCCGCGCTCGGTCGGGTGAGGGGGGGCGTGCCGCCACGATCGACCAATCCCCCTCACCCGGCGCGCGTCCGGCGCGCCGACCTCTCCCCGACCGGGAGAGGTATGGCCGCGGCCCGCAGACGATCGAGGGCGAGCTGGTCGCCCGCTCGACCGGCGCCCCCTCGACCTTCACGACCGGCGACCGCGTGTTCCACCAAAAATTCGGCTATGGGCGCGTGCGCGTCGTCGACGGCAACAAGCTGACGATCCAGTTCGACAAGGCCGGCGAGAAGAAGGTGGTCGACAGCTTTTTGAACAAGGCGTGAGGCAAGGGACGGCGCCGGCCGCCATGGTGGTTATCTCGTGCAGCGCCGTGTTAGGCTGATATTCAACGAGGGATCGCCATGGCGCCGCAGCGCGACGAGATCACCATCGTCCCGACCGATCCGAACGGACCGGCCCCAGATCCGCGTGCCTCGTACGACCGCGATCTTTACACCTGGGCCTTGGAGCAGGCGCGGCTGATCCGGGCCGGCGATTTTTCCGCGGTCGATGTCGAGAACGTGGCCGAGGAGATCGAGTCCTTGGGGCGGGAGCAGTTCAGCAAGCTCGAGAGCGCGTTTCGTGTGCTGCTGATGCATATGCTGAAATGGGATTTTCAGCCCGAACGGCGATCACGGAGTTGGGCGCTGTCCATCACCGAGAAGCGGCTCGTTCTGGAGGATGTGCTAGACGACAATCCCGGCTTGAAGCCCCGCATACCCGAGGCGATCGCCCGGGCTTACCGAAAGGCCCGGGTCGGTGCCGCCCGGGAGACGAAACGAGACGTGCGGCAATTCCCGGAGCTCTGCCCCTACCCCCTCGCCGATATCACCGACCGCCCGTTCGAGCACACGCCCGCCGCGAAGGAGCCCCCGGATTAACCCTGCCGACCGATGGCGCGGAACCGAACGTCGGAACCCGAGTTTTGTTCCTCGCGTTCGATCGTCACCCCCTGCCCGAGTGAGCCCATGACCCCGTTCCGTCGCGTGATCGGCCCGGCGATTCTCGCCGGTGTGCTCGTCCTTGCTCCGCTGTCTGCGGCCCAGGCCGCCCTGCTGGTCCGCATCGACAAGTCGACCCAGACCATGTCGGTCGTGGTCGACGGCTCGCCGCGTTACTCCTGGCCGGTGTCGACCGGCCGGGCCGGCTTCGGCACGCCGAGCGGCACCTATTCGCCGCAGCGCCTGCACCGGACGTACTTCTCGAAGAAGTACTACAACTCGCCGATGCCCTACTCGATCTTCTTCCACGGCGGCTACGCGATCCACGGCTCCTACGAGATCGCGCGGCTCGGCGGCCCGGCCTCGCACGGCTGCGTGCGGCTGCACCCCTCCAACGCCGCGACCCTGTTCTCGCTGGTCAAGCAGCACGGGCCCGGCGCGACCCGGATCGTCGTCTCCGGCGCGGCTCCGGCCGCGGTGGCGCGGGCGCCCCGCGCGATCGTGTCGGACGGTCCGGCCGAGGCCGGCTGGGCGCCGCGGTCCTCCTACGCCCCGGCTCCGGTGTATGCGCCGGCCGACCGGCCCTTCGACCCCTACATGCCGCCGCCCTATCCCTATCAGCGCTGGTGAGACGGCCGAGCGCGCCTGTGGGCAAGTCTGTGGACAACTTTGTGGACAACTCTGTGCGGAGTCTGTGAGCGAGTGTGCGGACAAGTTCGGAACAAACCTGTGGACAGGTCTTGGGCGAGCTGTGATCTCCGCGTGGACGTGCTTGTGCGCAACTCTGTGGAAGAAACCCGGACAGGCCTGTGAATTGGCCCGTGAATTGATCGGGACAATCGGCCGGCTCGTGATGCTGTCGCGGGCCGCAGCGATGGGATCGTGTCTTTCCGATCCGAGCGCCCCGCACTGTCACGCGGCCGTCATCGATCCGATGAAATTACTGCGGTCAGAGATCGTTAAACATAACTCTTAAGATCCGACTGTTGATGTTTCGATCGAACTCGGCCAAAGGCTTCCAATTCGTTAATGTGAATTGTGAGGACTTCGATCCAGGCTCGTAGCCACGCACCCTCTCGGTCGCCCCCTCCCGAGACCAACCCCCGCCTCGCGCAGCCCCGCGTCGCCCTCGTGCTGCTTGCATCGGCGCCGGCCCCGGGCCACACCAGCCGCCATGCGCGAAGGACTGCAGCCTGCCCGGCCCTCCACGGTCGCCCGCCTCGTCACCACCGAGGCGCAGGCGCGCCGCATCGCCGACCTGCTCGGCGAGAGCTTCGATCCGGAGGAGACCGCGGTCGCGGCCTTCGAGATGCCGGACGAGAAGAGCTGGGGCGTGGAGGTCTATTTCGAGCACGCCCCCGACGAGGCCGCGGTTCGCGACCTGGTGGCGCTCGCCGCCGACCCTGAGACCGCCGCGGGCCTCCTCTTCGAGACGCTGTCGCAGAAGGATTGGGTCGCGGCCTCGCTGGAGGGGCTCGCGCCCGTGCCGGCCGGCCGCTTCGTCGTCCACGGCGCCCACGACCGCGCCCGGGTGGCGCGCCACCGCATCGCGATCGAGATCGACGCGGCGCTCGCCTTCGGCACCGGCCATCACGGCACGACGCGCGGCTGCCTCGTGGCGCTCGACCGCCTGCTGAAGACGGACGGCCCCCGCCCCGTGCGCCGGACCGCCGGCCACCAGGGGCGGCGCGGATCGGCGATCCTCGACATCGGCACCGGCACCGGCGTGCTGGCGATCGCGGCCGCCCGCGCGTTGCGCCGGCCCGTGCTGGCGAGCGACATCGATCCGGCCGCCGTGCGGGTGGCGCGCGACAATGTGCGGCTCAACCGGGCCGGAGGCTTCGTCACGCTGGCGATCGGCGCCGGGCTGACGGCGCCGGCGTTTCGGGAGCGCGGAAAGGCCCGGCTCGTCTTCGCCAACATCCTGCTCGGACCGCTGAAAAGGCTCGCCCGGCCGATCGCGGGCGCGCTCGGGCCGGGCGGAGTCGTGATCCTGTCGGGGCTTCTGGCGAGCCAAGCGAACGCGGCCCTCGCGGCCTATCGGGCGCAAGGGCTCCGCCTGGTCGGCCGCCTCACCCTCGACGGATGGGCGACGCTGGTCTTACGCCGAGGGTGACAGGCCGCCGGCCGTGTAGCGCATCGCCCAGGCGCGCGCGACGGCATCCGGCGCCTCGATGGCGCTGCCCACCACGTAGGAATGAAAATCCTCGTTGGCACGACCGAAGCTCTTCACCATGGCGAGGTGATAATCGAGCGCGTGCTTCGCGTTGGTGATCTGCGCCTCGTAGAGGCTGGCGAAAAACTCGTAATACGGAGACAGCGGCGAACCGACCGCAACTTTTTCGGGGCTGATAGTGGGCATGACGCATGATCCTTTTTTGGTCTGCGCCCCCCTCGTGTCGGTCTCCTGCCCGGTCCGGTCCGCAGCTCGTTTTCTGCACTGCAGTGTTTTTTGCTGCAACGCCAACATAAGCGTATCGAGCGACCCGCGACAGCGGGAAAACCCGGATTCGGACCCGCATTTGTCGCAAGGGTGAAATGTTCTTTCACATGATGAGAAGATAGATCGCACATTTCGCGTATTTTTGGCAGATCATCCGCATAGGCTGTGTCGTTCCGCGGGCCCGGGATCGCGGTCGCAGGGACGTCTTTACCGCACTGCAGCATCGACGATTCGCGGCCTCCGCGAGGTGTTCGTCGAGGTGTGGAGCGGGCGAGCGCGCTGCGGGTCACCCGGTTGCTCGGCGGTGTGGCAGGGCGGCATTGCCGCGCTGCGCCGGCCCCGATAGCTTGCCGCCATGCCCTCCCGATTCCAGAGCTTCGACGATCCGGCCGATCCGGCCGCGACACGGCCACGCCTCGCGGCGCTGCGGGCCGAGCTGGCGCACCGCGACCTCGACGGCTTCGTCGTCCCCCGCGCCGACCGCTGGCAGAACGAGTACGTCGCCCCCTGCGACGAGCGGCTCGCCTGGCTGACCGGCTTCACCGGCTCGGCCGGCGCCGCCATCGTGCTCGCCGACCGGGCCGTGCTGTTCGTCGACGGCCGCTACACGCTGCAGGCGGCCGAGCAAGTCGATCCCGGCCTGTTCGAGATCGCCCATCTCACCGACACCCCGCCGTCCGACTGGATCGAGGCGAACCTGCCGGCCGGCCGTCGGCTCGGCTACGACCCCTGGCTCCACACGGTGCGGGGCGCCGAGAAGCTCGCGACGGCCTGCGCGACGGCCGGCGGCACGTTGGTGCCGGTCGAGACCAATCCCGTCGACGCGGTGTGGACCGACCGGCCGGCGCCGCCGCGCGGCGCCGTGGTGATCCACGACACCCGGCACGCCGGCGAGGCCGCGACCGACAAGCTCGCCCGGCTGCGCAGCGAGCTCGCCGCCGGCCGCCTGGCCGCCCTCGTCGTCTCCGACCCGCACGCTGTCGCCTGGCTGTTCAACATCCGCGGCAGCGACGTCGCCCACACGCCGCTGCCGCTGGCGACCGCCATCGTGCCGGCCGACGACCGTCCGAGCCTCTATGTCGAGGCGGGCAAGATCGCGCCCGCCGTGCGCGAGGCGCTCGCCGGCCTCGCCGACCTGCCCGACCCCGACGCCTTCGAGCACGATCTCGCCCGCCTCGCCGCGACCGGCGCGGCCATCCGGATCGACGACGCGACCGGGGCCGACGCCCTCGCCCGCATCGTCACCCAGGCCGGCGGCCAGGTGTCGCGCGGCGCCGATCCGATCGCCCTGATGAAGGCGGTGAAGAACGAGACCGAGATCGACGGCGCCCGCGCCGCGCATCGGCGCGACGGGATCGCCCTCACCCGCTTCCTCGCCTGGCTCGACCGCGCCTGCCGCGACGGTGCGGCGGACCACATGCCGACCGAGATCGACGCCGTCGAGGCGCTGGAGCAGTTCCGCGCCGACACCGGTCTCCTGGAGGACGTGTCGTTCCCGACCATTTCGGGGGCCGGCCCGAACGGCGCCATCGTCCATTACCGGGTGACGCGTCGGACCAACCGGCGGCTCGCGCCGGGCGAATTGTTCCTGATCGACTCCGGCGCCCAGTATGTCGACGGCACCACCGACGTGACCCGCACGGTCGCGATCGGTACGCCGAGCGACGAGATGCGGGACCGCTTCACCCGCGTGCTGAAGGGCCACATCGCGGTCGCCCGCGCCGTCTTCCCGGACGGGACCACGGGCGCCCAGCTCGACAGCTTCGCCCGCATGTTCCTGTGGTCGGCCGGGCTCGATTTCGATCACGGCACCGGCCACGGCATCGGCAGTTATCTCTCGGTGCACGAGGGCCCGGCCCGCATCTCCAAGCTCGGCACCACGCCGCTGATGCGCGGCATGATCCTCTCCGACGAGCCCGGCTACTACAAGACCGGCGCCTACGGGATCCGCATCGAGAACCTGCTGCTGGTGATCGCGGCGCCCCCGGTCGCCGGCGCCGAGAAGCCGTTGAACGCCTTCGAGACCCTGACGCTGGCGCCGATCGACCTGCGCCTCGTCGCGCCGGCGCTGATGAGCGACGACGAGATCGCCTGGCTCGACGCCTATCACACCCGGGTGCGGGCGATCCTGTCGCCCGCCCTCGACGCCCAGACCCGCGACTGGCTCGCGCAAGCGACGCGGCCGGTCGCCGCATTCGCCGGAGTGACCGCATGACCACGTTCCTGATCACCGGCGCGAGCCGCGGCATCGGCCTCGGCCTCGTCGAGCGGCTCGCCGCCCGCGGCGACCGCGTGCTCGCCTGCGCCCGCGATCCCGCCGCCCCCGATCTGGCGGCCCTCGCCGCCCGCCATCCGGAACTGATCACGACCCACCGGCTCGACGTCGGCGACCAGGACTCGGTGGCGCAGCTCGCAGGTAGCCTCGACGGCCAGCCGATCGACGTGCTGGTCAACAATGCCGGCGTGCGCGGCCCGGACCGCCAGGGTGCGCTCGACATGGATTTCGACGGCTTCGCGCAGACGCTCGCGATCAACACGCTGGCGCCGCTGCGCGTCGCCCAGGCGCTGCTGCCGAACCTGCGCCGTGGCAAGCACGCCCGCATCGTCACGGTGTCGAGCATCATGGGCCAGCTCACCGGCGGTGGCGCCGGCGACGTCGCCTATCGCACCTCGAAGGCCGCCGTGAACAAGGTGATGCAGGGGCTGGCCGCCGAGCTGCGGCCGATGGGCATCGCGGTCGCGGTCGTGCATCCGGGCTGGGTGAAGACCGACATGGGCGGCAAGGGCGCGGCCCTGACCGTCGCCCAGTCGACCCGGGGCATCGTCGGCGTGATCGACGACCTGACGATCGACAAGACCGGCGGCTTCTTCAACTACGACGGCAAGACCCTGCAGTGGTGAGTTCGGGCGTCCGGGGGCTGCGCGATCGGCAGGCCTTTCGATGGTCATCGTCCGCGCAGACGATGGCTTTACGCAACTCGTCATTGTGGAGCGCGCCGACGGCGCGAACCCGGACTCCAGCGGCGAACTCCTCGTTTCGGGCTGGATTCCGGGTTCCGCACTTCGCCCCGCCCCGGAATGACGAGAGGCAAAGAAACCGGCCGGGCTCTCGCCCGGCCGCAGTGACCGACCGCGCCGGACCGCGGCGCGTCCGGCAGTCACCGTCCGGTCCCCGCCAGGAGAAGCGGTCGGCCGGACGGCGGTCGCGAACGGCGACGTCAGCGCGGGGTCAGCTCGTCTGACCGATCTCGAAGTTCGCCATCAGCTCGAGCGCCTTCACCATGCCGGAGTGATCCCAGGCGGCGCCGCCATGCGCGGCGCAGGCGTTGAACAGCTCCTGTGCGGTCGCCGTGTTGGGCAGGCTCAGGCCCATCTTGCGGGCGGCCGAGAGGGCGAGGTTCAGATCCTTCTGATGCAGGGCGATGCGGAAGCCCGGATCGAAGTTGCGCTTCACCATGCGCTCGCCGTGCACCTCGAGGATGCGCGAGTTGGCGAAGCCCCCCATCAGGGCCTGCCGCACCTTGGCCGGATCGGCGCCCGCCTTGGAGGCGAACAAGAGCGCCTCGCCGACCGCCTCGATGGTCAGCGCGACGATGATCTGGTTCGCCACCTTGCAGGTCTGGCCCGCGCCGGTGCCGCCGACCAGCGTGATGTTCTTGCCCATCAGCTCGAACAGCGGCTTCACGGTGTCGAACACCGCGTCCTTGCCGCCGACCATGATGGTGAGCGAGGCCTGCTTGGCGCCGACCTCGCCGCCCGACACCGGCGCGTCGAGATACTCGCAGCCGAGCGCCTCGATCTTGGCGGCGTACTCCTTGGTCTCGACCGGCGAGATCGAGCTCATGTCGACGACGATCTTGCCTTTCGAGAGGCCGGCCGCGATGCCGTTCTCCGAGAACAGCGCGGCGCCGACGTCCGGCGTGTCCGGCACCATCACGAAGACGATGTCCGCCTTCTCGGCGACCTCCTTGCCGGACGCGCAGGCGACACCGCCCTTGTCGGTCAGCTCGGCCTTCGGCGGCCGCAGGTCGTAGAGGAAGAGCTGGTGGCCTGCGGCGATCAGGTGGCCCGCCATCGGCGTGCCCATGATGCCCAGGCCGACGAAGCCGATCTTGCTCATGTGTGTCTCCTTCGGAGGTGCGCCGCCGGTCTTGTCTCGCGCGACGTCGATGTGAGAAACGAGAAAACGAAGAACGTGAGATGCGGGCCTCAGCCCGCCTTGAACTTGTCGCGCAGCGCCTGCGTGGCACCGCGGAACAGGCCGAGGTCGCTGCCGACCGCGACGAAGGTGGCGCCCCACTCGAGATAACGACGCGCCTCCGACTCGACCCCGGTGAGGATGCCGGCCGCCTTGCCGGCCGCCCGGGCGCGATCGAAGATGTGCCTGATCACCTCCTGCACCTGCGGATGTGCCGGGTTCGCCAGATGCCCGTAGGCGGCGGCGAGATCGTTCGGTCCGACGAAGATGCCGTCGACGCCGTCGACGGCGGCGATCGCGTCCACGGCCTCGACGCCCTTGCGGGTCTCGATCTGCAGCAGCACCGTGATGTTGTCGTTGATCCCCGGGAAGTAGCCCTTCGGATTCAGCGTGCCGTAATTGTTGCTGCGCTGGGCGATCGAGACGCCGCGGATGCCGGCCGGCGGATAGCGCGTGGAGGCGACGGCACGCTCGGCTTCCTCGACGCTCTCGATGTAGGGAATGAGGAAGTTGTGGAAGCCGACGTCGAGCAGCCGCTTGAGGATGACGGGCTCGTTCCACGGCGGCCGCACGACCGGCGCCGAGACGCTGTCCTTGAGCGCCATCAGTTGCGGCACCAGCGACAGCACGTCGTTGGGCGAGTGCTCGGCGTCGAGCAGAATCCAGTCGAACCCGGCGAGACCGAGGATCTCGGTGGTGATCGGGCTCGCCAGCGACGCCCAGCAGCCGATCACGGTCTTGCCGGACCGGATGTCGGCGCGGAACTGATTTGGAAAGGGACAGTAAGGGGTGCTCATCGTGGGTCCGTGTCTTTCGGGAGACGCCGTCGTGTGGTGAGTCTTCTCGGCGGAATCAGCGCACCAGGCAGGGCTTCTTGCGGTCGAACGTCCACCCCGGGATCAGGTACTGCATCGCGACCGCGTCGTCGCGGGCGCCGAGCCCGTGCTCCTGGTAGAGCCGGTATGCTTTTTCGACGGCGTCCATGTCGAGCGTGACGCCGAGGCCCGGAGTGGTCGGCACGGCGATCCTGCCGCCCTTGATCTGCAAGGGCTCGCGGGTGAGGAACTGGCCGTCCTGCCAGATCCAGTGTGTGTCGATCGCCGTGACGCGGCCGGGTGCCGCCGCCGCCACATGCGTGAACATGGCGAGCGACACGTCGAAATGGTTGTTGGAGTGCGAGCCCCAGGTGAGGCCGAAGTCGCGGCAGGTCTGCGCCACCCGCACCGAGCCCTGCATGGTCCAGAAATGCGGATCGGCGAGCGGGATGTCGACCGATTGCAGCACCAGCGAATGCACCATCTCGCGCCAGTCGGTGGCGATCATGTTGGTGGCGGTCGGCAGGCCGGTGGCGCGGCGGAACTCCGCCATCACCTCGCGGCCGGAGAAGCTGCCCTCCGAACCGCACGGATCCTCGGCATAGGCGAGCACGGGACCGAGGCCGCGGCACAGCCGGATCGCCTCGTCGAGGTGCCAGGCGCCGTTCGGATCGAGGGTGATGCGCGCCTCCGGGAACCGCTGCTTGAGGGCCGTGACGGCCGCGACCTCCTCGTCGCCGGCGAGCACGCCGCCCTTGAGCTTGAAATCACGAAACCCGTAGCGGGCCTCGGCCGCCTCGGCGAGCCGCACCACGGCCTGAGGCGTCAGCGCGACCTCGTGGCGCAGCGTCTGCCAATCGTCACCCTTCTCGGGTGGCGCCTCGTAGGGCAGCGGCGTCTTGGCGCGGTCGCCGACATAGAACAGATAGCCGAGCACATCGACGGCGTCGCGCTGCTGGCCCTCGCCGAGCAGCGCCGCCACCGGCACGCCCAGATGCTGGCCGAGCAGATCGAGCAGCGCCGACTCGAGCGCCGTGACGGCGTGGATGGTGACGCGCAGGTCGAAGGTCTGGAAGCCGCGGCCGCCGGCGTCGCGCGTCGCGAAGGTCTTTCGCACGCCGTCGAGGATCGCGTTGTAGGTGCCGATCGACCGGCCGACGACGAGCGGCGTCGCGTCCTCCAGCGTCTTGCGGATCGCCTCGCCCCCCGGCACCTCGCCGACACCGGTGTGGCCGGACGAGTCGGTCATGATCACGAGGTTGCGGGTGAAGAACGGCCCGTGCGCGCCGCTAAGATTGAGCAGCATGCTGTCGCGGCCGGCGACCGGCACGACCCGCAGCCCGGTGACGACCGGGGTGCCCTTCACGACGGTCTCATTCGCAGTGGCCGCATCCTTGGTGGTCATGGCGTCGTCACTCTCCTGCGCGGCGCCACGCTCGGGCGCGCGTATCGTTCAAGTCCCGTCGTTCCGGGGCGCGGACCGAAAGGTCAGCGAACCCGGAACCAGCGACACACTTCGACATCCGGGCCGGATTCCGGGTTCGCCGCGGAGCCTGTGCTCGGGCGGCGCGAAGCGCCGACCCGAGTTCGGCGCCCCGGAACGACCAGAACCCGTCGCTCCGCTTCCCTCGCCCTACTCCAGCGAGATCTTGCCGACCTCGATGACCTCCTTCCAGCGGGCCAGCTCCTGCACCAGGAAGGCGCGGAACTCGTCCGGCGTGTTGGCGACGATCTCGAAGCCGAGCTCCTCCATCCGCGGACGCACGTCGGGCGCGTTGAGCGACCCGACGATCTCGCCGTGCAGCTTCGCCTTCACGTCGGCCGGCAGGCCCTTGGGTGCGGCGATCGCCTGCCAGGAGAACACGTCGGCCCCCGACACGCCCGCCTCCGACAGCGTCGGCACGTTCGGCAGGAGCGGCGAGCGCTTGTCGCCCGTCACGGCGAGCACCTTGAGGTTGCCGCCCTTGATCTGGCTGATCACCGCGTTGATGTTCTGGAACGACACGTCGACATGGCCGGCGACGAGATCGCTGATCGCCGGCGCGCCGCCGCGGTACGGCACATGCAGACCGGACGTGCCGGTCTTCTGCCAGAACAGCGCCGCGGTGAGATGGTCGGACGAGCCGGCGCCCGAGCTCGCGAAGGAAATTTTGCCGGGCTTCTTCTTCAGCTCGGCGACCAGCTCGGCGACCGTGTTGGCCGGGAACTTCGGATTGGCGACCAGCACGTTCGGGGCCCGCACCGCGACCGTCAGCAGATCGAAGTCCTTGAGCGGGTCGTATTGCAGCTTGGGCTGCAGGAACGGGTTGGTCGCATAGACGCCGATCGAGGCGACCAGGATGGTGTAGCCGTCCGGCTGAGCGCGCGCCACCGTGGTCGCTCCGATGGCACCGGTGGCGCCCGAGCGGTTCTCCACCACGAAGGGCTGGCCGAGGCGCTCGGCGAGCTTCTGGCCGACCTGGCGGGCGACCATGTCGGTCGAGCCGCCGGGCGGGAACGGCACCACCACGGTGACGGCCTTGTCGGGCCAGGCCGCCGAGGCCGGCGCGGGGAAGAGTCCGAGCGCCGCGGTGCCGCCCGCGAGCGCGAGCAGCGTGCGGCGGCTGAGGTCTGTCGTCATGTCGCGTTTCTCCCGGGGGTTTTTCTGAAGCTGAAAGGTGCTGGTCTTGTTCTCGTTGGTGGTCGTCGTGTCGTTGGTCGTCAGATCGAGCGTCGTCCGGTCGGTGGTCGTCAGGTCACCGGCGCGGGGTTGAAGACGGCGAGCGCGTTGTGCAGGCCCCAGTGGTCGGACCACGGTTTCTTGCGGCCCGAGGCGACGTCGAGCAGCAGGTGGAACAGCTCCCAGCCGATCTCCTCGATGGACTTCTCGCCGGTGGCGATGCGGCCGGCGTCGATGTCGATCAGGTCGTGCCAGCGCGCCGAGAGATCCTTGCGGGTCGCCATCTTGATCACCGGCACGGCGGCGAGCCCGTAGGGTGTCCCACGCCCTGTGGTGAACACCTGGAGCGTGATGCCCGACGCGAGCTGCATGGTGCCGCAGACGAAGTCCGAGGCCGGCGTCGCCGCGAAGATCAGGCCCTTGGTCGTCGCCTTCTCGCCCGGCGCCAGCACGGCCGAGATGGCGCTGGTGCCCGACTTGGCGATCGAGCCGAGCGCCTTCTCGACGATGTTGGCGAGGCCGCCCTTCTTGTTGCCGGGCGTCGGATTGGCGCTGCGGTCGGTCTCGCCGGCGGCGAGATAGCGGTCGTACCAGTCCATCTCGCGGATCAGCGCGCGACCGATCGCCTCGGTCTTGCAGCGCGGCGTGAGCAGATGCACGGCGTCGCGCACCTCGGTCACCTCGGAGAACATCACGGTGGCGCCGGCCCGCACCAGCAGATCCGAGCAGAAGCCGACCGCCGGGTTCGCCGTGACGCCCGAGAAGGCGTCGGAGCCGCCGCACTGCATGCCGACGACGAGCTCGGAGGCCGGCACCGGCTCGCGCTTGCGGCGATTCAGCTTCTCAAGATGCCGCTCGGCCGCCTCCAGGATCGCGTCGACCATCGCGCCGAACCCGGTGAAGCGCTCGTCCTGCATGCGAACGATCGTGTCGTCGGCCGCGCCCTCGTAGGCCTCCGGCACCAGGCGCTCCGGCTGCAGCTTCTCGCAGCCCAGCGAGATGACCATGATCTCCCCGCCGAAGTTCGGGTTGAGCGCGATGTTCTGCAGCGCCCGGATCGGCACCACGGCGGCCGGCGCATTGATGGCCACGCCACAGCCGTAGAGATGGTTGAGGCCGACCACGTCGTCGACGTTCGGGTAGCGCGGCAGCAGGCGCTCCTTGATCAGCCGCACCACGTAATCGACCGTGCCGGCGACGCAGTGGACGCTCGTCGAGAGGCCGAGGATGTTGCGGGTGCCGACCGAGCCGTCCGGATTGCGGTAGCCGTCGAACGTGTAGCCTTCGAGCGGCGGCAGATCGGGCGGCACGCGGGTGGCGAGCGGCAGCGCGTCCAGCGCGGGCGGCTGCGGGAGCTGCAGCGCGAACTCGTCGATCCAAGAGCCTTTCCGCAAAGCGCGGCCGGCGATGCCGATCACCTCGCCGTAGCGGCGCACGATGCCGCCCTGCGGAATGTCTTCGAGCGCCACCTTGTGGCCCTGCGGAACGTGATCGACCAGCGTCAGCCCGTCGTCGAACACGGTGCCGGCCGGCAGGCCGCCGGAGTTGGCGACGATCGCGACATTGTCGTCGGCATGCACCTTGATGCGGAGCGGCTTCGTCCGGGTCGCGGTGTCGGTGAGCATGATCGGGCTCCGTGGCGGAAGGCTTCGGATGCGATCCGGAGGCGCCGCGCGGCGCCTCCGGATCCGGGGGTCAGGCCGGCTGGCGGGGGACCGAGCGCGTGAGCTTCACGCGGTCGATGGTGCCGACCACGAACAGCATGCTGAGCAGCGCGACCGCGGCGCTCGCGCCGACGAAGACCAGCGCGCTGGCGAAGGAGCCGGTCGCCTGCAGGATGTAGCCGATGACGATCGGCGTCACGATGCCGGCGAGATTGCCGAAGGTGTTGAACAGCGCCCCCGAAAGACCACCGGCCTCCTTGGGCGACGTGTCGGAGACGACGGCCCAGCCGAGCGCGCCGACGCCCTTGCCGAAGAAAGCGAGCGACATGAAGAAGACGACCAGCATGTCGGATTCGACGTAGTTGCAGGCGACCATCGCCATCGCCATCAGCATGCCGGCGACGATCGGGGTCTTGCGGGCCGCCGACAGCGACCAGCCGGCCTTCAGGAGACGGTCGGAGACCCAGCCGCCCAGCACGCCGCCGACGAAGCCGCAGATCGCCGGCAGCGAGGCGACGAAGCCCGCCTTCAGGATCGTCATGTGCCGCTCGGTGACCAGATAGACCGGGAACCAGGTCAGGAAGAAGTAGGTCATCACGTTGATGCAGAACTGGAAGACATAGACGCCGACCAGCATGCGGGTGGACAGCAGCTCCTTCAGGCAGGCGATGGTGTCGACCTGCGGGCCCTCGATCTTCACCTTGGCGTCGAGCTCGACCAGTGCGCCACCGGCCTGGATGTAGTCGAGCTCAGCCTGGTTGACGCGCGGATGCCCCTTCGGGCCGTAGATCACCTTGCCCCAGACCAGCGCCAGCAGGATGCCGAGGCCGCCCATGAAGTAGAAGACGAACTGCCAGCCGAGCGAATGGACGATCCAGCCCATGATCGGGGCGAAGAAGGCGGTCGCGAAATACTGGGCCGAGTTGAAGATCGCCGAGGCGAAGCCGCGCTCGTTCGCCGGAAACCACGCCGAGGTGATGCGGCCGTTGCCCGGAAAGGACGGCGCCTCGGCGGCGCCGACGGCGAGCCGCAGCAGGAACAGCACCGCGACCGCGGCCCCGCCGGTGAGAAAGCCGACGGCGCCCTGGAACATCGTGAACAGCGACCAGATGGTCAGCGCGACCGCGTAGGTCGTCTTGGAGCCGAAGCGGTCGAGCAGCCAGCCGCCCGGAAGCTGCGCCAGCACATAAGACCACGCGAAGGCGGAGAAGATGTAACCCATCTGGATGGGCGACAGATCGAGCGCCTTGCGGATGTCGGGACCGGCGATCGAGATGGTGGCGCGGTCGGCGAAGTTCACCGTGGTGACGACGAACAGCATCACCAGGATCGTCCAGCGCACATTGGTGCGCTTGACCGTGTCGGCGGCCGCCGCCGTGAGGGAGAGGGTCATCGGACTGCCTGCATACGCTACGCCGCGAGCGGGCCGAACCGGGCCCACCTGGCCGTTGCGGTCGGAAGGGGCCCGAAACGATCGGGCCGACGAATCCTCATCTGTCGTCGTATGACTTTTGGCGGCGACGGGAGGGCGGCATCAGAAGTGCCGGAATGCGGATGCTGCCTCAATCCGAAATAATACTGAATTTCCGCGTTCAGCAGAAGAGGCGGCTTGCGATCTTTTTCATAAGACGTATGATGACTAGGCCTCGTCACGCCGCCCAGCATCCGAGTCGCCCCATGTCCGCCATCGACTCCGCCCCATCCCGCGACACGCCCGCCCTGACGGTCGAACGGGCGCGCCGGCCGAACCTCGCCGAGACGGTGGTGCGCACGCTGGGCGAGCGCATCCGCGGCGGTGTCTATCGGGCCGGCGGCAAGCTGCCCACCGAGCCGGAGCTGATGGCGGAGCTTCGCGTCAGCCGCACCGTGGTGCGCGAGGCGATGTCGCGCCTGCAGGCGAGCGGCCTCGTCGCCACGCGGCACGGCGTCGGCACCTTCGTGTGCGAGAGCCCGGCCGAACCGGTGCAGATCGGTACCGTCGTCACGGTGCAGGACGTGCTCGCCATGCTGGAGCTGCGCATCAGCCTGGAGACCGAGGCGGCGGCGCTCGCGGCGCGCCGACGCAGCGACGAGCACCTCGCCGAGATGCAGCGCGCCGTCGAGGCCTTCGAGGCCGAAATCGGTGCCGGCCGCAATGGCGTCGACCCCGACTTCCGCTTCCACATGCAGATCGCCCTCGCCACCGGCAACCGCTTCTTCGAGACGATCTTCCGCCAGCTCGGCACGGCGACGATCCCGCGCACCCGGATCGACACCTCGACGCTCGCGGCCGAGACGACCGAGTCCTACCTGTCGCGCACCAATCGCGAGCACGAGGCGATCCTCGACGCGATCCGCCGGCGCGACGCCGAATCGGCCCGCGCCGGCATGCGCATGCATCTCGCCAACAGCCGCGAGCGGGTGCGCCGGGCGAGCGAGACGGCGGCGGAGCGGGCGCCGGACACCGGCAGCCCGTCGGGCGAGGCGCGCTGACGCGCCTGCCGCACCTGACGCGGCGTCCGCTGAGCCGACCAACCCTCCGCCCGTTCCCGTGCGAGCGGGACTTCAGGGTCGCTGGGCCGCGCCGCCCGTGGATCCCCGCTTTCGTGGCGATGGGCGGGCTCTCGTGCCGGCCCGCTACGGCCCCTGCCCCACCAATGCGAACCACTCGTCCTCGGTCAGCACCGTAACGCCGGCGTCGCGGGCTTTCGACAGCTTCGAGCCGGCGCCTGGGCCGGCGACCAGGAAGTCGGTCTTCTTCGATACCGAGCCCGCCACCTTGGCGCCGAGCCGCTCGGCCATCGCCTTCGCCTCGTCGCGCGTCATCGTCTCCAGCGTGCCGGTGAACACCACGGTCTTGCCGGCGACCGGCGTCGTGGTCTGCGGCTTCTCCGCGTCGACGATTTTCGAAAGCTCGGCGACGAGATTTTCGACGACACGCTCGTTATGAGCTTCGCCGAAATACTTCGCCACCGCGTCGACGACGGCGTCGCCGATCTGGTCGACGGCGTCCATCTCGGCCCGCGCCTCCGCGTCGCCCGCCGCGATCCGCTTCGCCGCGGCGAAGAAGGCGTCCCACGAGCCGTAGGCGCGGGCGAGCTGGCGCGCCGTGGTCTCGCCGACATGGCGGATGCCGAGCGCGTAGATCAGCCGGTCGAGCGCGATGGTGCGGCGCGCCTCGATCGCGTCGAACAGGTTCTTCACCGAGGTGGCGCCGAAGCCCTCCTTGTCCTTCAGCTTCTTGAAGTTCGCCGCATCGCGCCGCGCCAGCGTGAAGATGGCGGCCGGCTCGGTCACCGGCAGATCCGGATCCTCGAAGAAGAAGGCGATCTGCTTCTCGCCGAGCCCCTCGATGTCGAAGGCGCGGCGCGACACGAAGTGCCTCAGATGCTCGATCTTCTGATACGGACAGGCGAACTCGCCGGTGCAGCGGGCGATCGCGCCCTCTTCTCCGCTCGCCGTCGTCTCGCGCACCAGCGGCGTCTTCAGGTCGCAGCGGCAGACGGTCGGGAACTGATAAGCTTGCGGCCCGCGCGGCCGTTCCTCGACGACCCGCACCACCTGCGGAATCACGTCGCCGGCGCGCTGGATCTCGACCGTGTCGCCGATCCGCACGCCGAGCCGGGCGATCTCGTCGGCGTTGTGGAGCGTGGCGTTCTGCACGACGACGCCACCGACCGTCACGGGCTCGAGCTTCGCGACCGGCGTGTGCGCGCCGGTGCGGCCGACCTGGATCTCGATGTCGTGCAGGAGCGTCGTCGCGCGCTCGGCCGGGAACTTGTGCGCGATCGCCCAGCGGGGGCTACGCGACACGAAGCCGAGTCGCTCCTGATAATCGAGCCGGTCGACCTTGTAGACGACGCCGTCGATGTCGTAGTCGAGCGTCGCCCGGTTCAGCCCGATCTCGCGATGGAAGGCGATCAGCGCCTCGGCCGAAGAGCAGCGCCGCGTCAGCGGATTGGTCTTGAACCCGCAGTGCTCGAACCACGTGATCATGCCGGACTGGCTGTCGGCCGGCAGGGTGCTCATCTCGCCCCACGCATAGGCGAAGAAGCCGAGCGGCCGCGACGCCGTGACGCCCGGATCCTTCTGGCGCAACGAGCCCGCGGCCGAGTTGCGCGGATTGGCGAAGACCTGCCCGCCCGCCGCCTTCTGCCGCGCGTTGAGCGCCAGGAACGCCGCCTTGGTCATGTAGACCTCGCCGCGCACCTCGCAGACCGGCGGCACGCCGCGCGCCTTCAACACCTGCGGAACGTCCTTCACGGTGCGGATGTTGGCCGTCACGTCCTCGCCTTCGAAGCCGTCGCCGCGGGTCGCCGCCGAGACGAGGCGGCCGTTCTCGTAGCGCAGCGACATCGACAGCCCGTCGATCTTCGGCTCGGCGCTGAAGGCGACGGGCGCGTCGTCGGCGAGCCGCAGGAAGCGCCGCACGCGCGCGACGAACTCTTCCACCTCCGCGTCCGCGAAGGCGTTGTCGAGGGAGAGCATCGGCACCGCGTGGCGCACCTTGGCGAAGCCGCGCGAGGGCGCCGCGCCCACTTTTCGGGAGGGCGAGTCGGCGCGGATCAGCTCCGGAAAGCGCGCCTCGATGGCGGCGTTGCGGCGGCGCAGCGCGTCGTAGTCCGCATCCGAGACGCTCGGCGCGTCCTCCTGATAATAGCGCGCATCGTGCGCCGCGATCTCCTCCGCCAGCCGCGCGAGCTCGGCCGCAGCCTCCTCGGGGGTGAGGGAGTCGACAGAACGGCCGGCGTCTGTGCGAGAGGAGGTTTTGGCCACGGATACTCGACCTCGTCATGGCCGGGCTCGTCCCGTCCATCCACGTCTTCGTCGCGGCGGACTCTAACGGCGTGGATGCCCGGCACAAGGCCGGGCATGACGGCGCTGCTGCGAAGCCGCGCGGCGCAACCGGACGGCCGCACCCCTACCCGCCCGCCGCCTTCAACAGCCGCTCTGCCGCAGCGCGGGCTTCCATGGTGATCTCGGCGCCGGAGAGCATGCGGGCGATTTCTTCGCGCCGGGTGCCGTCGTCGAGCACCGCGACCCGGGTCGCGACGCGCTTGCCGCGGTCGAGCGCGCCCTTGCTGATCAGGACGTGGCGGTCGGCACGCGCCGCCACCTGGGGGGCGTGCGTCACCGCCATCACCTGCACCTTGCGGCCGAGGCGGGCGAGCCGCACGCCGATGGCGTCGGCCACCGCCCCGCCCACCGCCGTGTCGATCTCGTCGAACACCAAAGTCGGGGCCGAGCCGCGGTCGGCGATCACCACCTTCAGCGCGAGGAGAAACCGCGACAGCTCGCCGCCCGAGGCGATCTTCATCAGCGGGCCGGGCGCCGTGCCCGGATTGGTCTGCACCTGGAACTCGACGTGGTCGAGCCCGTGCGGGCCGGCGCGCTCCGGCTCGGCGACGATCGCCGTCGTGAAGCGCGCCCGCTCGAGCTTCAGGGGCTTGAGCTCGCCGGCGACCGCCTTGTCGAGCGCCTCGCCGGCGCGCTTGCGCTTGTCCGAGAGGGCCGCCGCGGCACGGTCGAACGCCGCGGCCGCGGCCGCGGCCGTGCGCTCCAGCGCCGCGAGCGTTTCCGCCCCGGCGTCGATCAGGGCGAGGTCGGCCTCGTAGCGCTCGGCCAGCGCCGCCAGCGCGTCGACCGCGACGTTGTACTTGCGGCCCGCTGCGCGTAGCGCGAACAGCCGCTCCTCGATGCGCTCCAACATGTTCGCGTCGAAGGCGCCGGCGGCCAGCGCCGCCTCGAGATGGGCGCGCGCCTCGTCGAGCGCGGTCAGCGCCGCATCGATCGCCGCGATCGCCGGCGCGACATAGCCGCCCGCCGTGCCGCGCCGCTCCAGCCGCCGCACCGCGGCGGCGAGTGCCGGACCGGGCGACTGCGGCCCGGCGACGACGGCGAGGGCGTCGCGCAGATCGTCGGCGGCCTTCTCGGCTTGCATCATCTGGGCGCGCCGCTCCGCCAGCGTCGTCTCCTCGCCGGGCTCCGGGGCGAGCCGGCGCAGCTCCTCGACGGCGTGGCGCAGCCAGTCGGCCTCGCGCTGCGCCCGCGCGACCGCGGCGCGCTGCGTCGCCAGCGCCTCGGCCGCCTCGCGCCGCGCCGTCCACAGGCGCGCGACCGCGGCGGCGTCGCCCTCCAGCCCCGCATAGGCGTCGAGCAGATCGCGATGGCTCGCCGGATCGACGAGGGCGCGGGCGTCGTGCTGGCCGTGGATCTCGACGAGGCGCTCGCCGAGGCTCTGCAGCACCTTCACGGAGACCGGCTGGTCGTTGACGAAGGCGCGAGTGCGGCCGTCGGCGAGCTGCACGCGGCGCAGCAGGAGCTGATCCTCGACCGCGATGTCGTTGTCGCGCAGGAGCTCGTTGACCGGATGCGTCGCGCCCGGCTCGAACACGGCCGTCACCTGGCCCTGCTCGGCGCCGCTGCGCACCAGGCCGGCGTCGCCGCGCGCCCCGAGTGCCAGCGCGAAGGCATCGAGCAGGATCGATTTTCCGGCGCCGGTCTCGCCGGTCAGCACGGCGAGGCCCGGCCCGAAATCGAGGTCGAGCCGGTCGATGAGGACGATGTCGCGGATCGAAAGGCGGGCCAGCATGGGTTGTCCTATCGCCGCCGCTCCCCGAGACGCGAACCGTCATCCTGAGGTGCCCGGCGAAGCCGGGCCTCGAAGGATGGCGGCCGCTGTCCGGGCCGTCGCCCGTCGAGGGCGGCGTGTCTGCGCTTCGCGCCGCCACACGGCCACCTCGGGGTGACGGGGAGAGTACGGTTCTTGGCCGTCCTACAGGAACGCGAACGGCCGGGACAAGCCCGGCCGTCGCAAATCTCGTCGAATCGCTCGGCCTCGCCGCGCGGCGCCCGCGTCAGCCCAGTCCGACCTTCTTGAAGGCGCGGCTGATCCACGAGCCCTTGTTCTCGGACGGCTCGAAGCCGCCGCCCTTCACCAGGTTGTAGGCGTCCTTGTACCAGACACTGTCCGGGAAGTTGTGGCCGAGCACGGCGGCCGCGGTCTGCGCCTCGCTCGCGATGCCGAGCATCATGTAGCACTCGGTGAGCCGCATCAGCGCCTCCTCGACGTGCCGGGTCGTCTGATACTGCGTCACCACCACCTTGAAGCGGTTGATGGCGCCGATGAAGTTCTTCTTCTGCATGTAGTAGCGCGCGACCTCCATCTCCTTGGCGGCGAGATGGTCGCGGCCGACCTCGATCTTCTTGCGGGCCTGCGCGGCGTATTCCGAGGTCGGGTACTTGCGGATGACCTCCTCCAGCGCCTGGATCGCCTTCTCGGTGCGGGTCTGGTCGCGGGTCACGTCCGGGATCTGGTCGTAGTACGAGGCGCCGATCAGGTACTGGGCGTAGGCGACGTCCGGGCTGCCCGGATGCATCGTGACGTAGCGCTTGGCGGCGCCGATCGCCTCGTCGTACTGGCGCGTCTCGTAGTACGAATACGCGGTCATCAGGAGCGACTTGCGGGCCCACTCCGAATAGGGGTGCTGGCGGTCGACCTCCTCGAACTTCTTCACCGCCTCCTTGGGCGCGTTCTTCTCGTTCAGGAGGAAGACGCCCTCGTTGTAGAGCTTTTCGGCCGGAAGATCGGGTCCGAGATCGTCGTCGTTGCCGCCGAACAGGTTCGAGAGGCTGCTGCAACCGCCGAGAATCACCAGAACGGGCAGCAGCGCGATGAGGCGGCGCAGCCCGGCGCGGCCGCCTGCGGACCGGCCCGGGCGCGACGCGGCGCGCGATGTCGACGTTGAAAGCACCGAAGTCCCCCGTGAGACGCGTCGCGCGGCCGCCCGTCCTGGCCGTGATCCTGGACGCCGAACATCCCCTGTCGGGGCGGACTCAACCCCGACATTCGGCCGGGAATGTGGCGGGAGGGGTTCGCGGCGGGGCTCGCCGGGGGACATGCGTCCCGCCGGACACGCTCGTCCGGGCCGATTCGTCAGGACACGTCGGCGCTGTAGGCCGGGGCGGCGATGCCGGTGGTCAGCTCGGCGCGGCCGCGCACCGTGGTGCGGGCGAGCGCGGTGGCGTCGACCATGGTCCAGGCGGTCGGATCGGCCATCAGGGCCGAGATGACCGCGTGGTTGAGCTTGTGCCCGCCGCGCACCGAGCGGTACATGCCGAGCAGCGGCGCACCGGCCAACGCGAGGTCGCCGATCGCGTCGAGCGCCTTGTGGCGGACGAACTCGTCGGCCCAGCGCAGGCCGTCCGGGTTGAGGATGCGATTCTCGGCGACCACGAGGGTGTTCTCGAAGCTGGCGCCGAGCGCGTAGCCGGCGCTCCACAGCTTCGCCACGTCGCTCATGAAGCCGAACGTGCGGGCGCGGGCGATCTCACGGCGGAAATGGAGCGGATCGAGGTCGAAGGCCATCGCCTGGCGACCGATCAGCGGGTGCTCGAAGGCGATCTCGATCTCGAAGCGCATGCCGCGGTCGTAGGGGCGCAGCTCGCCGTAGGAACGGCCGTCGGCGACCCGGACCGGCTTGAGAACCTTGATCCAGCGGCGCGGCGCCGCCGTCGTCTCCAGGCCGACCCGGTCGATCGCCGCGACGAAGTCCTCGGCGCTGCCGTCCATGATCGGCATCTCGGGACCGTCGATCTCGATGATGGCGTTGTCGACGCCCAGCCCCGCCAGGGTGGCGAGCACGTGCTCGGCGGTCGAGCACAGCGGGCCGGTCGCGTCGCCGATCACGGTGGCGAAGTCGGTCGCCACCACGCAGCGGACGTCGGCCTTCACCTCGCGGTCGGGCTTGCCGTCGCTGCCCGGGCGCACGAACCGGATGCCGGTGCCGGGACCGGCCGGGTGCAGCGTCAGGGTGGCGGGCACGCCGGAGTGAACGCCGATCCCCGATACGGTCACGTCGGAGCGCAGCGTCGTCTGTCGGCCGGATTTCATGTGAACCGTCCCAATCCCAAAAAACTCTAGCGCGCCGCGATGCGCGGCAGTCCGTTCAAGTTTTTCCCCCACGGGACGCGATGTTCGGATCCTCGTCAGCCCGTCGCTTGTCACGCGCGCGTGGCTGCCCCGTCGAGGCCCAAGTCTGTCCCCGTGCCGAGTGAACATTAACCGTCTGATCCGTAACGGCCAACTCACGCTTTCTTACCGATTGTTACCTGATTTTCGAGCGCTTTCGACCGGGTTTCGGCCACGAAATCAGAGGACAACTGTCCTGTTCCGCAGCTTTGTCGCTTGACGCTGGCGGCTTCCCCACACCGTCCCACCAGGGCGGCGGGACGGTCCGCCGGAGGCGCGATGGGCCTGAGCGGCGCGTGCCGCAGGTGCTTCGTGGCGAATCGGCGGCGGGCGAATCACGCTCGCGCCACGACTGGCTCGCGCGAAGATCGTCCTGTCTGCGGAACGCGCGCCCGGCGCGCGCCCGGCGACGATCGAACGGCACCAGCCCCCCCCCCCCCCGCCCCGCGCCTCGGCTCCGAAAAATGGAATGGCCGGGCACGAGGCCCGGCCATTCGGTGCAGACCATCCGGAGGCAGGTCGGACGGTCCGCAGGCGGCCCGTCGCAGGCGGCGCGCCGAGGCGGACGGCGCTCCGCCCCCTGGACCCTAGTTCGCCTGCCGGCGCAGGAACGCCGGGATGTCGAGCTGGTCGTCGTCGTGCTGCGGGCCCGGCTGGGGAGCCGGACGGCCGTGCAGATCGAGACCCTGCGGCGCCTGCGGGCCCGGAGCGGGCCGGCGGGCATAGTCGGAGATCGGATCGGCCGCGCGGCCGACCGGCGGCATCGGCGGCATGCGGGGCGCCATCGGGCGCTCGGCCGGCATCGCCGGACGGGCCGCCTTCGGCGCCTCGACCGGGCGCGGCGCCTCCTCGGCCGTGCGACCGAGGCCGACGGCGGCGAGCCGCTGCAGCAGGGTCAGGCGGCGCTTCTCGGGGTGCTCCTCGCCCATCGGATCGGCGCCGCGCTGGGCGCGCAGCTCGTTCTGGGCCGGCAGCGGCAGCTCGTCGATGCGCGGCATGCGGGCCGGCCGGCCGGCCGGCCGCTCCGGCTGCGGCGGGATGAACACCTTGGGCGGCGCCTCGTGCGACTCGACCGGGGTCTCCTGGGCCATCGCGTCCGGGTAGAAGGTCGGCTTCGGCTGCTGGATCGGCCGGATGGTGACGTCCTCGATCTCGCGCGGGATCAGCGCGTCGGCGACCGCCGCGGTGGCGACGGCGTCGATCGACGGCGCGGCCGGCTCGGCCGGGATCAGCGGCTGGACGGCGGCCGGGGTGGCCTGCTCGAGCCGCTCGGCGATCCGCTTGTTGTCGGCGCGCAGCCGGTGGGCGAGCTCGGCGATGCGCGACTCGTGCGCCGCGGCCGCCTGGCTGTCCGGGGTGCGCGACGTGAAGGCCTCGACGGCCGGCACCGGCGCATGGTGCTGGCTCGCGCCGATCATCGCCGGGTCGACCCCGGTCGCCACCACGGAGACGCGGATGACGCCCTCGAGGGTCTCGTCGAAGGTGGCGCCGACGATGATGTTGGCGTCGGCGTCGACCTCCTCGCGGATGCGGGTCGCGGCCTCGTCGACCTCGTAGAGGGTGAGATCCTTGCCGCCCGTGATCGAGATCAGGAGCCCGCGGGCGCCTTTCATCGACACGTCGTCGATCAGCGGGTTGGCGATCGCGGCCTCGGCGGCGCGCAGCGCGCGCTTCTCGCCGGTCGCCTCGCCGGTGCCCATCATCGCCTTGCCCATCTCGCGCATCACGGCGCGGACGTCGGCGAAGTCGAGATTGATCAGGCCTTCCTTGACCATCAGGTCGGTGATGCAGCCGACGCCCGAGTAGAGCACCTGGTCGGCCATCGCGAAGGCGTCCGCGAAGGTCGTCTTCTCGTTGGCGATCCGGAACAGGTTCTGGTTCGGGATGATGATGAGGGTGTCGACCACCTTCTGCAGCTCGGAGATGCCGCTGTCGGCGAGCCGCATGCGGCGCTGGCCCTCGAAGTGGAACGGCTTGGTGACGACGCCGACCGTCAGGATGCCGAGCTCGCGGGCCGCGCGGGCGACGACGGGCGAGGCGCCCGTGCCGGTGCCGCCGCCCATGCCGGCGGTGACGAACACCATGTGGGCGCCGGTGAGATGATCACGAATCTCGTCGATCACCTCCTCGGCGGCGGCGCGGCCGACATCCGGCTGCGAGCCGGCGCCCAGCCCCTCGGTCGCCTGCACGCCCATCTGGATGATGCGCTCGGCCTCGGACATGGTCAGCGCCTGAGCATCGGTGTTGGCGACGACGAAGTCGACGCCCTGCAGCCCGGCCCGGATCATGTTGTTGACGGCGTTGCCGCCGGCACCGCCCACCCCGAACACGGTGATCCGCGGCTTCAGTTCCCGAATGTCCGGGATCTTCAGATTGATGCTCATGGCTGCCTCTTCGATGCGGGGGCGTGCGCGACGCCCGCGGGGTCCGTCGGTCCGCCACCGACGGGGTTCGGGAATCCATCGCCGGTCGTCAGAAGCTCTCGCGCAGCCATCGTCCGACCCGTGTGAAATATCCGCTGGCGCCCGCCGACGTGCGATGCGTCCGACGCGGATCGAAATGCTCCAGGTGCGCCACCTGGGGATAGACCAGGAGGCCGGCGGCGACCGCGAAGGCCGCCCCCTTGGCGCCGTCCGGCAGGCCGGCGACGCCGAGCGGCCGCCCCACCCGGACCGGCCGCCCGAGAACTCGCGCGGCGAGCTCGGTAAATCCGGTCAGCTCGCTCGCCCCGCCGGTGACGATGACGCGCCCGCGCGGTTCGGCGGCGAACGGCGACGCCGCCAGGCGGTCGCGGACCATCTCCAGAATCTCCTCGACACGCGGCTTGATGATGCGTGTCAGGGTCGCCCGGGAGACGAACTGGGGCGGCTCGCGGTCGTCGCCCGGAACCGCCGGGACGGCGATCATGTCGCGGTCGTCCATCGCGCCACCCAGCACATTGCCATAGAGCGTCTTGATTCGCTCGGCGTCCGGCACGGCCGCCGAGAGTCCGCGGGCCAGATCCATCGTGACGTGATGGCCGCCGAGCGCGAAGCCGTCGGCATGCACGAAACGCCCGCCGGTGAAGACCGCGAGCGTCGTCGTGCCCGCGCCCATGTCGACCACGGCGGCGCCGAGCTCCGCCTCGTCGTCGGCCAGCGCCGCCAGGGCTGCGACATAAGGACTCGCCACCATGGCTTCGACCGAGAGATGACACCGCTCGATCGCCAGCATCAGGTTGCGGGCCGCCGCCGCCTCGGCGGTGAGGACGTGCATGTCGACGCCGAAGCGCTGGCCCAGCATGCCGCGCGGATCGCGGATGCCGCGCTCGTGGTCGATCGTGTAGCCGATCGGCACCGAATGGAGGACGACGCGGCCCGGCCGCACCGAGGAGCGGCTGCCGGCGGCGAGCACGCGGGCGATGTCGCCCTCGCGCACCGTGCCGGGCACGTCGACCGAGGCGGCGAACAACTCGCTCGACGGCCGGCCGGCCGACAGCGACACGATCACGGCCTCGACCTGGCAGCGGCCGGTGCGCTCGGCGAGATCGACGGCGTGGCGGATCGCCACCTCGGCCTCGGCGAGATCGACGACGCCGCCGGCCTTGAGGCCGCGCGACTCCGTGTGGCTGAAGCCGATCACGTCGATCGCGTGGGTGCGGCGGCGCAGCACCTCCTGAGGGGGCTGCGGCGTGAGCCGCGCGATCAGGCAGGCGATCTTCGAGGTGCCGACGTCGAGCGCGGCGACGACCGCGCTGCGCCGCGGCGCCAGCGGCTTCATCTTGGGGGCGAGACCGAACTGGAGATCGCTCATGCGGCGCCTCCCTTCGGCTTCGGCTTCTTGGCCTTCTGGGCCTCCTCGCGGGCCTGGAAGGCGCCGTCGGAAAGCCGCACGGTCACGCGGTCGGGCAGTCTGAGGTCGATCATCACGATGTCGCGGGACAACAGCTTCTTGTCCTGCTCGAGCGCAGCGAGCTGGTCGAGGGCGCGCGGCACCTCGGTCTCCGGCAGGCGGACGTCGATGCCGTTCTTGAGCTTCAGGTTCCAGCGCCGCTCGGCGACCAGCACGGCGGCGGCGACCTGGTCGCGCAATCCAGGATGGCGGTCGAGCGCACCCAGGAAGGCGCGGGCGCGGGTGTCGGCGCCGGTGCCGACCACGAAGGGCAGCGCCATCACGCCGCGCGACACATAGGCCTCGAGCACGGTGCCGTCGTCGGCGATGACGTGGACCTGGCCGTCCTTCTGCCACAGCGCGAACGCCTGGCGCTCGACGATCTCGATGGCGACCCGGTCCGGGTAGAGCTTCTGCACGGTCGCCTCGGCGACCCACGGATTGGCGCGCAGGCGGGCGCGCGCGTCGGCGGCATCGAGGAACAGGAGCGAGCTGCGCCCGGTGATGCCGGCGATCGCCAGCACCTCGTCACGCGACAGGTGCTTGTGGCCGGTGAGCGCGACGCCGGTGATGCGGAAGCCGACGGCGTTCGCCGCCATGTCGCGGACGTCGGCGACGGCGCCGAGCACGACCGGGAGGTGATCGCCGCGGACGACGCCGAAGCCGATGCTGGAGAGGATGATGGCGGCCGTCGCGGCCGCCCCGCCCCAGCGCGGCCAGCGCTCGGCCAGCGCGACGACCTGGTCGATGCGCCGCTCGATGGCGGCGAGCGGGCCGAAGCTCGCGAAACGGCCCTCCGGCCGGCGGGCCGACGGGCGGCGGCGGCGCGCCGCCCTGTTCACGGAATACTTGTCGCGCGGCTTGCCGCCGGCCTTGGCACCCGCCTTGGCGCCGAACCAGATACCGAAGTTGAAGCCGGATTTGGCGCCGGCGCGCGGACGCGTCGAACCGCCGGGCGTTCGCCCGGTCAGCGGTTCAAAGACGCGTCCCCCACCATCCATTCGACCAACTCTTCGAACGCGATGCCCGCATGCGCGGCCATCTCGGGCACCAGCGAGGTCTCGGTCATGCCGGGCTGGGTGTTCACCTCCAGGCAGAACAGCCCGTCGGTGCCCTCCAGGCGGTCGTCGAACCGGAAGTCGGCCCGGCTGACGCCCCGGCAGCCGAGTGCAAGGTGCGCTCGGAGAGCCAGTGTTCGGACGTGTTGGTAAACATTCGGTTTAATTTCGGCCGGCAAGACGTGCCGCGAGCCCCCCGGCGCGTACTTGGCCGTGTAGTCGTAAAAGATGACATTGGGAACGATTTCAATGACATCGAGGGCACGATCGCCGATCACGGCACACGTTAACTCTTTCCCAACGATGTAGCGTTCGCACAACACCTGCTCGCCGTAGGACCAGTCCGTCCGGGTGAGCTCCTGGGGCGGGTGCTCGTGCTGCTCGGTGACGATGAAGACACCGACGCTCGACCCTTCGCAGATCGGCTTGATGACGTAGGGACGCGGCAGCGCGTGCTCCTTGGCGGCCTGGAGCCGATCCACCGTGAGGCCCTCCGGCACCGGAACACCGGCGGCGGCGAGCACCACCTTGGCCGTGTCCTTCTGCATGGCGAGCGCCGAGGAGAGCACGCCGGAGTGGCTGTAGGGGATCTGCAGCACCTCCAGGATGCCCTGGATGGTGCCGTCCTCGCCGGGCCGGCCGTGCAGCAGGTTGAGGGCGACGTCCGGCGCCACCGCGCTCAGCACCGCCGCGATGTCGCGGCCGACGTCGATCCGGGTGACCTTGTAACCGCGCGACTCGAGCGCGGCCGCGCAGGCGGCGCCCGAGCGCAGGCTGACCTCGCGCTCCGACGACCAGCCTCCCATCAGGACGGCGACGTGCTTGGACATGGCTCTCGTCTTTCGTTCGATTGGCCGCGCCGACCCGTCCGGGCTGACGCCTCCCGGGCGTCACGCCCCGGCTCGATGCTCGCGGAAGGACGTGGGTGCTCCGGGCCGATTGCGGGTCGTCGCGATTCGGGCGCACGGGCGAGTGGTATCACGTCGGCGCGGGCACGCCGATCCGCTTGATCTCCCATTCGAGCGTGACGCCAGAGGTCTCCTTCACGCGGCGCCGCACCGTCTCGCCCAGCGTCTCGATGTCGGCGGCCGTGGCATTGCCGCGGTTGATGAGAAAGTTGCAGTGCAGCTCGGAGACCTGGGCGTCGCCGACGACGAGGCCGCGGCAACCGGCGGCGTCGACGAGCTGCCAGGCCTTCCGACCCGGCGGGTTCTTGAAGGTCGAGCCGCCGGTGCGGCTCTTGATCGGCTGCGTCGCCTCGCGCGACTCGGTGATCTTCTCCATCGCGGCAGCGATCTCGGCCGGATCGCCGGGCGTGCCCTGGAACAGCGCGCTGGTGAAGACGACGTCGTCGGCGACACCGCAGTGGCGATAGGTGAAATGCATGTCGGCATTGCCGAGGACATGGATGCGGCCGGCACGGTCGACGCCGCGCGCCTCTATAAGGACGTCCTTGGTCTCGCCCCCGTAGGCGCCACCGTTCATGCGCAGCGCGCCGCCGACCGAGCCGGGGATGCCGCGGAAGAAGGCGAGGCCGGCGAGGCCGGCGTCCTGCGCGGCGCGCGCCACCTTCACGTCGGGCACGCCGGAGCCGGCGCGGATGCGATGCCCCTCCTCGACCGTGATCTCGGAGAAGCCGCGGCCGAGCCTGATCACGACGCCCGGCACGCCGCCGTCGCGCACGATCAGGTTGGAGCCGAGCCCGAGCATGGTCACCGGCATGTCGGCGGGCAGCCGCGCGAGCAGATAAGCGAGGTCGTCCTCGTCGGCCGGCACCACCATGACCTGGGCCGGCCCGCCGACCCGGAACCAGGTGAGCGGCGCCAGCGGCTCGTTCGCCGTCATCCGCCCGCGGAAGTCGGGCAACAGGTCACGAAGGGCGGGGAGGAGATCGGGGAACATCATCGTCCAAGGTGCGAGAGGATCATTGTCGAGGAATCCACTCTCCGCCTAAGCCGCTGCACCCTCGAACTCACCGTCGAGTTCTTCGCGGCCAAGCCGTCCATGATTGACAAGCAGTGTGCGGATCGTCAGCTCCGAGACTTGAAAATGCTCTGCGACGTCCTTCTGACGTTCCAGCGAATAATCATCTCCCAGCATGGCATCCACGGCGTCGAAGGGACTCAACAACTCCGCCGCAAACGAACGTTGTGTCTTCTGGCGATATGTGTAGGCGCGCGTTGCCGGAAAAAGGCGCTCGCCTGCCGAACTCAAGATACGATCACCCAAGAGTCGGGCAAGCTCAAACCTCCGGCCTTCGTGCCACTTCGAGCGCAATACGACGCGACCGCGATCGGCATTCTCATCGAGTACAAACGATATGGCACTCGCACCCGCTCGATCTGCCAATGCAGCAACTTGCACACCCGCCATCTGCGCCAACTGCCGATCGGTGATTGGTTCTTCGGAAATCCTTTCCTCCTCCCGCAACATTGCAGCCGCCCGGGCACCGAGTTGCCATGCAGCAACTTCTCCGGGACGTGGAAGTTGGTGTTTCCTCGGCAGGTGCGCCATGTCCTGCCTGGAGGCCTCGTATCCTTTCTCGGCAGCAAGCTCGTCGAGTTCGTCGGCGTTGAGAATCGCTCCGCCGTGACCGTGCTCAGCCGCCAGCTCCTCGATCGCCGAAATGCTCAGACGTTCGGCATCCAGGACGAGGCGCTCGACCGACGCAGGATCGGACTCGCCGGGATCTCGACCGAGGAGAGCTTCGAGCTTCCTGACCGTCGCCAGCGCCGGCGTGCGGCGCTCCGACAAGACCCCCTTCCATACGGTCTCGAGGTTACTGTCGCCGACGCCCGCCCATTTCAACCTCTCGAGAACCTGCTCCACGAAAAGGTCGAGTTCGGACTCGAATTCGCTCGACGGAACGACAGCGGCATCGTCAGTAATATAACGAAACGGCGTCTGCGGACGATCCCGCGTCGGCTCCGCAACCAACGTCGTGCGTTGCCCGTCGGAGAAAATAGTCAGATTTGGCCAGATATAGCCGCCGCCGATCGTCGCGACACGATGGGCGTACACCCAGTCACTGGATTTCGATCGCGGCTCCCAGCGAAGGCGCCACCAGTTCCACGCCATCCATTCCGCCAAATGATAGGATGACAGCAATGGCGCCTGCCTCAGCCGATTGGCCAAGAGATCGCTGCCCTCTGTGAGGCAAACGTTCTGAGCATAAATCCCGAGGGCGGCGAAGCAGGCTCGTTCTTCCGGCGGGCCTGAATCGAGGGGCTCCCAGTCAGCAATTATTCTCAAACTGCGGGCCATCGCTTTTTCCAGACCGACTCCACGAGGCGACGCATATCGTCTTCTTCTTCGAGGCGATAACCATGATAGACGCCCGGCGTCATGGGATCTGTCTTGGCTTCGTAGACCTCACCGTCCTCGTCCACACTCCAGACGTACTTCGGAAACTCGCCGAGGCGAACGTCACTGATCATGCCGCACATCAACCCTTTCCTCATCAGGGCGCCTGCTTCAGCGAGTTTCACGGTCTTGACAAGGTCGCACAGGGACTTTGTCGGCCGCGGATTCGTTCGTTCGAGACCGTAATCAGCCGGATATCTCTTATGGTGCCCGCTTCCGACATACTTGGCCCGTTCGGCCAAATCAGCGCGCGCTTCCTTGCCCAATAGTTCCGCCGGGGCAATTCTCCGCTTGGGATTGTTGCCGGGCCTCATCATCAATGATCTCATGCGGGACACTTTAAATTCGGCTGATGAACCATAGCCCTACACCCAAGCTATGCCAACAATCCGATGTCCGACGCGCTCACCTCACCACCGCGTCCAGCCAACGCGCCAAAAACGCACGCCCCTTCTCGGCCGTCGTCCTGCCGACGCTCGCCGCTTGCGCCCGGAGGGTGCGCGGGTCGATGCCGGCCTTGCCGAGCTCGACCGTGTGCCCGACCAGCCAGGTCTCGATGTTTTCGGGATCGACCTCGACGTGGAACTGCAGGCCGAGAACCGACGGGCCGAGCGAAAAGGCCTGGTTCGGGCACGGCGCCGTCGCGGCGAGCCGTGTCGCACCGGCCGGGAGGTCGAGGTTGTCGCCGTGCCAGTGCAGCACCGGCGTCGTCGTGAAATCGCCGAGGCCGGCGGCACGGCCCGCCTCGGTGACGGCGAGCGGCGCGTAGCCGATCTCCTTCTGCGGCCCGGGCGCCACCGTGGCGCCGAGCGCCTTGGCCATGAACTGGGCGCCGAGGCAGATGCCGAGCGTCGGCTTCTTCGCCGCGAGGCGCGCCGTGATCGCCGCCGTCTCGCCGATCACGAACGGATAGGCCTCCTCCTCGTAGACGCCGATCGGCCCGCCGAGCACGACGACCAGATCGGCGGCGACGAGCGATCCCGCGTCGAGCGGCACCAGCGGCGCCTCGACGTAACGAACATCGTAGCCGCGCTCCGCCAGCAGCGGCCCCAACACCCCGAGATCCTCGAAGGCGACGTGACGGACGGCGATGCAGCTCGGCATGTCATCACCCTCTAGGCCGCCGGGCCGAGCGCCGCAAGATCGTTCGGCAGCGCGTGCGCCCACTGGGTGATCGAGCCGGCGCCCAGGCAGACGACGTAGTCGCCGGGCTGGGCGAGTTGGCGCACCACGCCGGCAAGCGCCTGCGGCCCGTCCAGCGGGACGGCGTTGCGATGCCCGCGGGCCAAAATGCCGGCGACCAGGGAGTCGCGGTCGATGCCGGGGATCGGCGCCTCGCCGGCCGGATAGACGGGCGCGACGACGACCGTGTCGGCGTCGTTGAAGCAGGTGCAGAACTGCTCGAACAGCGACTCGAGGCGCGTGTAGCGATGCGGCTGCATCACGGCGATCACCCGGCCTCGTGCCGTCTCGCGCGCCGCCTTCAGCACGGCGGCGATCTCGACCGGGTGGTGGCCGTAGTCGTCGATCACGGTGACGCCGTTCCACGCCCCGGTGCGGGTGAAGCGGCGGCCGACACCGGAGAAGCCGGCGAGCGCCTTGCGGATCTTGTCGTCCGACACGCCGAGCTCGCGGGCGACCGCGATCGCCGCGGTGGCGTTCAGCGCGTTGTGGCGGCCGGGCATCGGCAGCTCGAGCCCGGCGATCTCGTGCGCCGTGTCGCCGCCGCGGTCGCGGAAGATCACCCCGAAGCGCGACTTGCCGTCGGTGTGGTCCTGATAGACGAGGCGCACGTCGGCCTGCGGGTTCTCGCCGTAGGTGACGACGCGGCGGTCCTCGATGCGGCCCACCATGGTCTGCACGACGGGATGGTCGATGCACATCACGGCGAAGCCGTAGAACGGCACGTTCTCGGCGAAGGCCTGGAACGCCTCCTGGACGGCCTCGTAGGTCTTGAAGTGGTCGAGATGCTCGGCGTCGATGTTGGTGACGATGGCGACGTCGGTCGGCAGCTTGAGGAAGGTGCCGTCGGACTCGTCGGCCTCGACCACCATCCAGTCGCCGGCGCCGAGCCGGGCATTGGTGCCGTAGGCGTTGATGATGCCGCCGTTGATCACGGTCGGGTCGAAACCACCGGCGTCGAGCAGCGCGGCGACCAGCGACGTCGTCGTCGTCTTGCCGTGGGTGCCGCCGATGGCGACGCAGCTCTTCAGCCGCATCAGCTCGGCCAGCATCTCGGCGCGCCGCACCACGGGCAGGCGCTTCGCCCGCGCCGCGACCAGCTCGGGATTGTCGCGCCTTATCGCCGAGGAGACGACCAGCACATGGGCGCCCTCGACGTTCTCGGCGGCGTGGCCGATGGCCACCTCGATGCCCTTGCCGCGCAGCCGCTTGACGTTGGCGCTCTCGGCGACGTCGGAGCCCTGCACCGTGTAGCCGAGATTGGCCAGCACCTCGGCGATGCCGCTCATGCCGATGCCGCCGATCCCGACGAAATGCACCGGCCCGATGTCGTGCGGCAGCTTCATGTCGTTCCCTTTCCGTCCGCGGCGCGCGTCCCGACAGAGCGCCGCCTGAACCTCTCCCCGCTGGCGGGGAGAGGTCGGCTTCCGCGCCCCTGCGCGGAAGCCGGGTGAGGGGGCCTCTCGTGGATACGGAGGCGCCCCCTCACCCCGACCCTCTCCCCGCGAGCGGGGAGAGGGAGGGCAGACGCCGTGCCAGCCTGACGGTGGCCCGCAATCGCGGCCGTCGGTTTAGCGAATTCGGGCGCGTAACACTACGGCTTCGCGCGGCCGGCGACCGCGAGCACCAGCTCGGCCAGCCGGTCGGCGGCGTCGAGCACGCCGATGCTGCGTGCCCCGGCCGCCATTTTCGGCAGCAGGCCGGGCTCGGTGGCGAGCCGGGCGATCTCGGCGGCGAGGCGTTCCGGCGAGAACGCCGCCTGCTTCATGCGCACCGCCCCGCCGGCCTTCTCCAGCATGCCGGCGTTCGCCATCTGGTCCTGATCGAGGGCGTGCGGCAGGGGCACCAGGATCGACGGCCGGCCGATGGCGGCGAGCTCGGCGACCGTCGAGGCGCCGGCCCTCCCGATCACCAGGCTCGCCTCGGCGATGCGGGCCGGCATGTCGCGGAAGAACGGCTTCACCTCGGCCGGGATTCCGGCCCGCTTGTAGGCCTCCTCGACCGTGTAGAGATCCTCGTCACGGGCCTGCTGCACCACCTGAAGGCGCGAGCGCACGACGACGGGCAAGAGCTCGAGCGCCGGCGGCACGATGTCAGACATGATCCGGGCGCCCTGGCTGCCGCCGAACACGACGAGCCGGAACGGCTCGTCCGGTCCCGGATAGGGCCGCGCCGCGGCCGCCACCACGGCCGGGCGGATCGGATTGCCGGTGTGGGTGCTCTTCGCCGCGAGCCGCGGATCGTGGCCGAAGGTCGCCGGGAATCCGGTGGCGATCGCGGTGACGCGCGCCGCCAAGAGCCGGTTGGCGCGGCCGGCGACCCCGTTCTGCTCGTGGATGAGGGTGGGGATGCCGCGCAGCGTCGCGGCGAGCACGGGCGGCAGCGTCGGGTAGCCGCCGAAGCCCACCACGGCGGCGGGCCGAATCTTCCCGTAGAGCTGGTGGGCCCGGAAGATGCCCTTGCCCAGCACGGTCAGGGTCTCGAGCATCGCCTTGGGCGAGCGCCCCTTGAGGGTGGCGCTCGGGACGATGTGGGTGGCACGGGCCGGGAAGCTGCCGCCCCAGCGGAACGCCCGCTCGTCGGTGGCGAGGTCGACGATGCAGCCGCGCGCCTTCAGGGCGACGGCGAGCGCCTCGGCCGGGAACAGGTGGCCGCCGGTCCCGCCGGCGGCCACGACGACCAGGGGCTCGCCCTCCACCCGGGTGAACGGCGTCGTCTCGGGGGCGGGCGCGGCAGGATCGCTCATGCAGGGCGCTCCACCAGGGCGCCGCCGGCCGAGGCGACCAGCATCTCGGCACGCGGCTGCTCGCGCGACAGGGCGAGCAGCATGCCGATGCCGTAGGCGAGCGAGATCATCGAGGAGCCGCCGTAGGAGATGAAGGGCAGCGTCATCCCCTTGGCGGGGATGAGGGCCAGGTTGACGGCCATGTTGATGGCCGCCTGGGTGCCGAACAGGAGCGCCAGCCCGGTGACGGCGAAGCGGGCGAACGGATCCTCGCTGCGCTGCGCCCGGCGCAGCGCGCGCAGCACGATGAAGGCGAACAAGGCGACCACCGCGAGGCAGACGACGATGCCGAACTCCTCGGCCGCGACCGCGAAGACGAAGTCGGCATGGCTGTCCGGCAGAATGCGCTTCACGGTCCCCTCGCCCGGCCCGCGGCCGAACCAGCCGCCCTTGACGAACGACTCGACGGCGGCATCGACCTGGAAGGTATCGCCCGAGGCGGGATCGAGGAAGCGCTTGATGCGCCGCGCCACGTGCGGGATCGTCGAATAGGCGACGAAGCCGCCGACCGCGCCGAGCCCGGACAGCACCACCACCCAGACGAAGCGCATCCCGGTCATGAAGAACAGGGCGCAGAAGACGAGCGTGATCAGCAGCGTCTGGCCGAAATCCGGCTGCAGCACCAGGACCGCGACGACCGCCGCCAGGAGCGCGATGGCGAACGAGTTCGCCGGCACGTCGCTCTTGCGCGAGGATTCGGCGAACAGCCACGACACCAGGATGACGAAGGCCGGCTTGACGAACTCGGACGGCTGGATGTTCACCCCGGCGAGCACGATCCAGCGCCGCGCCCCCTTCACCTCGGCGCCGAAATGGAGGGTCGCGGCGGTCAGCGCCAGGCTGACCACGAACACCACCAGGGCGACCCGGCGGATCGCCCGCGGCGACAGGAACGACACGCCGAGCAGCACCGCGATGGCCGGCACCAGGTACATGATGTGGCGGTTGACGAAGTAGAAGGGGTCGAGGCCGAGCCGGTTGGCGACCGGCGGGCTCGCCGCCAGCGAGAAGATGATGCCGGCCAGCATCAGGGCGCCGAGCGCGAACAGGAGCAGCCGGTCGACGGTCCACCACCAGTCGGCGAACCAGGTGCGTTCGGCGCGCGAAACCATGGCGGCGGTCCTCTCGGGGCGGGTGCTCCGGCCGACTATGGTTTGCCGATCGTTAAGGAAAAATTTCGAATTGCGCGGCGCACGCCGCGATAGCGGCGCCACCGGGCTCGCCTATAGTCCCCGCGGAGCCCGTTCGACGTCGGTCGGGCGCGGCACCGAACGCAAAAGACAACCCGCGAGGACATCGCCATGCCGAGGCCCGCCGGCCCGCAAACCTTCTGCCGCCTCGTCTTTTCTCGCAGCGTCGCTCACGCCTTCATCACCGGCCTCGCCCTCCTGCTCCTGCTCCTGCTCCTCCTCCCCTCCGGTCCGGTCGCGGCCGCCGCCAAGAAGGAGCACTGGGTGGTCAGCTGGACCGGCTCGGCCCAGGGCCCCTACCCGGTCGGCAACCCGTCCGCCCAGCCGGACCAGCGCTTCGCCTTCCCGTCCCCGGAGGCCGGCGCCCGCGACCAGACGCTGCGGCTCGTCGTCCGGCCGGACATCTGGGGGCGCGAGGCGCGTCTGCGCTTCTCCAACGTGTTCGGGACGAAGCCGCTGACGCTGGACGGGGTCCATGTCGGGCTCCAGGCCGGCGGCCCGGCGCTGGTCAAGGGCTCGAACCGGCCGGTCACCTTCGGCGGCACGGCGAGCGTGACGATCCCGCCCGGCGCGTCGGTGTGGAGCGACCCGGTGCGACTCGCCTTCGTGAAGTCGCCCGACGATCCCCTGCTGACGGGGCGCAAGCTCGCGGTGAGCTTTCACGTCGTCGGCGAGAGCGGCCCGATGACCTGGCACGCCAAGGCGCTGCAGACGTCCTACGTGTCGGCGCCCGGCAGCGGCGCCCACGGCCGGGAGGAGGGCGAGGCGGCGTTCCCCTACTCCACCTCGTCGTGGTTCTTTCTCGACGCGGTCGAGATGAAGGCGCCGGCCGGCACCGTCGCGGTCGTCGCCTTCGGCGATTCGATCACCGACGGCACCGCCTCGACCATGAATGTCGACGACCGTTGGCCCGACGTGCTGTCGCGCCGGCTCAAGGCCGTCTACGGCAATCGCGTCGCCGTGGTGAACGCCGGCATCGGCGGCAACCAGATCGCCGGCCCGGCCGAATACGGGCCGCAGAAGCCGTTCCCCGGCGGACCGAGCGCGAGATCGCGCATCGATCGCGACGTGCTGGCGCTGTCGGGCGTGCGCGCCCTGATCTGGCTCGAGGGCACCAACGACTTCAGCCGCAACGGCAATGCCAGCGTCGAGACGGTGCGCACCGCGATGGACGAGGTTCTGGCGCGGCTGCGCAAGGAGCGGCCCGACATCACGCTGATCGGCGCCACCGTGGTCTCGGCGCTGGGCAGCACCTCGGCGGCGCACGGCTTCGTCGAGCAGGACGAGAAGCGGCGCGAGCTCAACGACCACATCCGCACGCCGGGCGTGTTCGACGCCGTGATCGACTTCGACGCCGCGACGCTCGACCCGTCGTCCGGGGGCCTGCGCGAAGAGTTCGTCCCCGACAGCACCACGGGCGGCAAGGGCGACCGCCTGCACCCCAACCGCACCGGCTACCACGTGATGGGCCACGCCATCGACCTCGGCCTGTTCGCGGCGCCGAAGGCGAAGGCGGCGGAACGATAGACGGCGGCACGCCGCGGCACGGTCACGTCTCCCTGCCGCGCGGGGAGAGGTGGAGGGACACCATCCATGGCTCGACTCTTGCTTGACGGTTCGGCTGCGAAACACTCCGCGCGGCCTTCGTCGTGTGCCGCCGCCGCCCTTGCACGGACGGCCCGGCGCGGACCAGGATGAGGGCTCGCGCCGATACAACCGCCGGACCCCGTATCCCGTCATGATCCGTACCGCGCTCGACACGCTCTACCTCGTCGCCGGCTGGCTGGCCGGCGGATTCCTCATCCTCATCTTCGTGCTGATGATGCTGCTGTCGGCGGGCCGGCCGCTCGGGCTCAACATTCCGGCCGGCGACGACATCGTCTCGTGGTGCATGGCCGCGATGGCGTTCCTCGGCCTCGCCCACACGTTCCGGTCCGGCGAGCTGATCCGGGTCGGCCTGCTGATCGACCGCTTCCCGGACCGCACCCGCCGTGTGTTCGAGATCGGTGCCCTTCTGGTCGGCTGCGGCTTCGTCGGCTTCTTCGCCTGGAACGCCGTGATGATGACCTGGGATTCCTGGCGCTTCCTCGACATGACCCAGGGCGTGCTGGCGATCCCCTTGTGGATCCCGCAGCTCGGCTTCACGTCGGGCCTGATGATCCTGGCGATCGCGTTCCTGGACGAGCTCGTGTGGATGCTGGCCGGCGGGGCGAACCGCCACGAGAAGCCACGGCCGAAGAGCGCCGAGGAGGTCGTCGAGCAGGCGATCCAGAGCGGCGTCTGACCATGGAGCTCCTCGAGGTCGCAGCCCTTCTGCTGCTCCTGCTCGCCGCGCTGCTCGCCGGCGGCGTGTGGATCGCCGTGACGCTGATGGCCTGCGGCTTCGTCGGCATGCAGTTCGTCGGTGGCAACATCCCGGCCGGCAGCGTGCTCGCCACGACGATCTGGGGCAACTCGGCGTCGTGGACGCTCGCCGCCCTGCCGCTGTTCATCTGGATGGGCGAGATCCTGTTCCGCACCAAACTCTCCGAAGAGATGTTCCGTGGTCTCGCGCCGTGGCTCAACTGGCTGCCCGGCCGCCTCATGCACGTCAACGTGCTGGCCTGCGGCATCTTCGGTGCCGTCTCGGGCTCCTCGACCGCGACCTGCGCGACGGTCGCCAAGATCGCGCTGCCGGAGCTCAAGCGCCGCGGCTACGACGAGATGGTCAGCCTCGGCTCGCTCGCCGGCGCCGGCACGCTCGGCCTCCTCATTCCGCCGTCGATCATGATGGTGGTCTACGCGGCGACCGCCAACGTCTCGATCATCCAGGTGTTCCTGGCCGGCTTCCTGCCCGGCCTCCTGGTGATGGCGTTGTACTCCGGCTATCTGATCGTCTGGTCGCTGCTCAACCCGAAGAAGACGCCGCCGGCCGACCCGCCGATGTCGTGGCGGGACCGGTTTCGGGAATCGGCCAAGCTGATTCCGGTGGCGCTGCTGATCACGCTGGTCTTCCTGTCGCTGATCCTCGGCTGGGCGACGGCGACGGAGTGCGCCGCCTGGGGCGTGCTCGGCTCGCTCGCCATCGCCTGGTGGCACGGCGCGCTGACCCGCGAGCTGTTCTGGACCAGCGTGATGGGGGCGACCCGCATCACCTGCATGATCATGCTGATCCTGGCCGGCGCCTCCTATCTCTCGACGGCGCTCGCCTATACGGGGATCCCGACGGCGCTCGCCGAAGGCGTGCAGGCGCTGGCGCTCAGCCCCTACGCCCTGATCGCGGCGCTGACCGTGATGTACATGGTGCTCGGCACCATGATCGACGGCATCTCGATGATCGTGCTCACCACCTCGGTGGTGATCCCGATGGTGCGCCAGGCCGGCTTCGATCCGGTCTGGTTCGGCATCTTCGTCGTGCTGGTGGTGGAGATGGCGCAGGTGTCGCCGCCGGTCGGCTTCAACCTTTTCGTCCTGCAGACCATGAGCGGCAAGGACTCCAACACGGTCGCCTGGGCCGCCCTGCCGTTCTTCCTGCTGCTCGTCGTCGCGGTCGCGATCATCACGATCTTCCCGCAGATCGTCATGATCGTCCCGCAGCTCGCCTTCTCGAACTGAGCATTATTCAACGGAGGAGATCAGATGATCCGCTCGCTCGCGACGCTCGCCTTCGCGGCCGGTGCCGCGGTCCTGGCCCTGCAGGGCCCGGCCGCCGCCCAGACCAAGTGGAACCTGCCGGCCGCCTACCCGCTCGACAATCCGCACACCGTCAACCTGATGGCCTTCGCCAAGGACGTCGGCGAGGCGACCGGCGGCAAGCTGCAGATCACGGTGCACGCCAGCGCCTCGCTGTTCAAGGCGCCGGAGATCAAGCGGGCCGTCCAGACCGGCCAGGCGCAGGCCGGCGAGGTGCTGATCTCGATCCACGAGAACGACGATCCGATCTTCGGCATCGACGTGATCCCGTTCCTGGCGACCAGCTATCCGCAATCGCTGAAGCTGTGGAAGGCGAGCCGCGCCGCGGTCGAGCAGCGGCTCGACCGGCAGGGCCTCAAGCTCCTGTTCGCCGTGCCGTGGGGCCCGCAGGGCATCTACGCCAAGAAGGACATCGACAAGGTCGAGGACATGAAGGGCCTGAAGTGGCGGGCCTACAATGTCGGCACGGCGCGCATCGCCGAGCTGGTCGGCGCCCAGCCGGTGACGATCCAGGCGGCCGAGCTGCCGCAGGCGCTGGCGACCGGCGTCGTCAACTCGTTCATGACGTCGGGCTCGACCGGCTACGACAGCAAGGCCTGGGAGACGATGACGCACTACTACGACACCCAGGCGTGGATTCCGAAGAACCTCACCTTCGTCAACAAGGCGGCCTTCGCGGCGCTCGACAAGCCGACCCAGGACGCGGTGCTGCAGGCGGCCGCGATCGCCGAGGAGCGCGGCTGGAAGCTCGCCGAGGAGAAGGCGGCCTGGTACCTCGAGCAGCTGAAGGCGAACAAGATGAAGGTGCTGCCGCCGAGCCCGGAGCTCAAGGCGGGCCTGACCAAGATCGGCGATCAGCTCACCGCCGATTGGCTGAAGAAGGCCGGCCCGGACGGCGCGGCCGTGATCGAAGCTTACAAGAAAATGTGAGGACGAGCGCCGTCGGGGTCGCAAGTCCCCGGGGTATGTCGATCGCCCGGCACTCCTTCCTTCTCCCCGCGTGCGGGGAGAAGGTGGCTCGCCGCGGCAGCGGCGAGCCGGATGAGGGGGCGCCGCCGTATCCACGAGAGGCCCCCTCACCCGACATTCGCGCTGGACGCGCGAACGTCGACCTCTCCCCGCACGCGGGGAGAGGTGAGACACGGCGACCATCGTCACAACTCACGATGTGAAAACACCCGCCGGGATCGTCTCCCGGCGGGCGTTTCGATTCGGAGCATCGTCGCGAAACGCCTACTCGTAGATCTCGATCACCCGGCGGGTGCGCGGATCGACGACGACGCGACGCTCGTTGACGACCGCGTAGGCATAGGCGTCGTGGCCGCGCACGCCGTGCAGCTTGACGCGCGGCGGCAGCGGCTCGCCGACCACCACACGCTCCTCGACCGCGACGGAGGGCACCCGCTCGCGCATCACATAGGTGCGCACCTCGGCGGGCGGCGGCCCGAGCACCATGTTGGCGGCGCCGCCGACCGCGCCGGCCGCCCCGCCCACGATGGCGCCGATCGGACCGCCCGTGGTGGCGCCACGCTCGGCGCCGATCGCCGCGCCGCTGACCGGATCGTTCTGCGCCGTCGCCATCGACGGCACCGCGACCATCAGCGCGAGCGCTCCGAGAAGAACCTTCGTCCGCATCGTCTGCCTCCTTGCTCGATACGACTGCCGGGGCAACGTGAGGAGCCGGACCTCGTTCCGGGCCGCACGAGGGGCCGCGCCACGGAGGTAACGAACGGCGCCTCCGGCCCGGACGACCCGGGACTCGCACGGCGCGTTGAATTATGGTGCGACGCGGAACCGGAGGTGACGAATGGGGATCGAGACTCCGTGCAACAAGGTCTGCACCGTCGACCGGGCGACCGGCCTGTGCCTCGGCTGCGGCCGCACGCTCGCCGAGATCGCCGAGTGGGCGGACTTTTCCGACGAGGAGCGACGCCGGATCATGGCGGCGCTGCCGGAGCGCCTCGCCGGCCTGTCGGCCGTCGCGATCCCGCCGCGCGATGCCGCCGCGTGATACCGCCCCTCGGCTCGTCGCCGAACGCGGTCCCGAAAACGGGCGAGGCCCGAGCGGTCTCCCGCCCGGGCCCCAAACGATCAGCCGGCCTGTAAGCCGGGTTCTGTAGGGCGGAGGGTTTCCCCTCCGCGTGACGGCCATTCCTCTGGGACGCCGGTTGCCCGGCGCCTCGAGCGACCTACCCGGACGGCTGGATCCGGACACCGATCCGGAGACGAGCCCGCCCGGGCGAACCCAGACGAACCAGCCTCCACGCCGTCCCTATTCGGTTTTGCTCCCGGTGGGGTTTGCCGTGCCGCTTCCGTTGCCGGACGCGCGGTGCGCTCTTGCCGCACCGTTTCACCCTTGCCGACGGCCAGAACGCAACGCGGCCGCAGGCGGTCTGTTCTCTGTGGCACTGTCCCTGGGGTCGCCCCCGCCGGACCTTATCCGGCACCGTTGGTCCATGGAGCCCGGACTTTCCTCCCCGGCCGCCTTTCGGCGATCGCCGGGACGGCCGTCCGGCCGACTGACGGACCAGGAATGGGGAGACGAGGCTGCGACGTCAAGGCCTCGCCTCCCCACACCGGCAGTGCGGCCGGTCCCCGAAGACCTCCCCGCGAGTCGGAGGTCACCTCGCGGAGATGCCCTCTAGAGAGACCGGCCGAGAATCCGGGGCGGCGCCAGCTTCTGCCGAACGCGCAGCGGCGACGGCGTGAACTGGGCGGCGCGGAACGACTCGCGGAAGAACTCGCCCGCGGCGCAGTAGCCGGCCTTCGCGAGCGTCGAGAGCCCGGCCGGACGACTCGACTGATCCCGGGCGAGCAGGCCCTGGGCGGCGGCATGCGACAGCGGATGGCGGGGATGCATGGTGGTTCTCCCGATCGAATGACCACGACGGGTATGATATTCGGGAGCGAGCGGCCGATAATCAGTCGGTCCGTAACTCGATCTTGGACGCGAAGGATCGAATTTCCTTTGCGCGCCTCTCGCCGCAACGATGCATGCCCGAAACACGCAGTCGCGCAACGATGCATCAAATCAGATGAACCGTGATCCGAAGCTTCTTGACGACATCGCTCTGTCATGAAAAAGGCCCGGCGGGACGTCCCGTCGGGCCTCTCTCGGGCCGAAGCGGCATGCGCAGGGCAGCGCGCGGCACCGCTCGGTCGGCGCGGCTGACGGGGGTCAGACCCAGCCGTTGGGGGTCCACGTGGCGATCGGGCGGCGGTTCTGCCGCGCTGCGATCGTGTCGTAATGTGCACCGCGGAAACGGTCCAGGAGGCCGAGCAGCAGGCGGCCGAAAGAGACCGGACGGCGGCCGTCGGTCCCGACCATCTCGGCCGGACCGCGGAGTTCGAACAGCGTCATGGAAGCGGGCCTTCAGCGTGTCGTTGCCCCTCTCGTAGCCGAAAAACCCTGTCGAATCATCGAATGCGGGAGACAACCACCTTGGAATTGAAGGACCGAGTGAGGAGAGCCGGCTGATGGATCAGGTCAGCGACATGCGGGCCTTCGTGCAGGTGGTGCAGCGCGGCAGCTTCTCGGCGGCGGCCGAGGATCTCGGCCTCACCCCCTCGGCCGTGTCCAAGCTGGTGTCCCGCCTGGAGGATCGGCTCGGGGTTCGGCTGCTGCACCGCACCACGCGCCGGCTCGCACTGACGCCGGAAGGCGAGACCTATCTGGTGCGAGCCCGCGACATTCTCACGGCCATCGAGGACGCCGAGACGGAGGTCGCGCGGGCGTCCACCACGCCGCGTGGAAAGCTGCGGCTCAACACCGGCAGCGCCTTCATGCTGCACGAGCTCGCCGCCGCCCTGCCCGATTTCCTCGCGCGCCATCCGGAGATCGAGATCGAGATCACGGTGACGGACCGGGTCGACAATCTGGTCGAGAACGCCGACATGGCGATCTGCATCGGGCCGATCGCCGACCGCTCGCTGGTGGCGCGCCGCTTCGCGGCGACCGAGCGCGGCATCTACGCGGCGCCGCGCTATCTGGAGCGGCGCGGCATCCCGCAAACCCCGGACGATCTCGCGCAGCACGACTGCATCGTGCTGAGCTCGGTGCCGTCCATCAATCATTGGCCGTTCCGGGACGGAAACGCGATTCGCACGTTCGAGGCGGAGGGACGGCTGGTCGTCGACGACGCCGAGGCGGCGCTCCGGCTGGCGGTCAGCGGCGCCGGGCTCGTTCACCTGAGCGATCTCTTGGTCGGCAACGCGGTGCGGCGGGGCGAGCTCGTGCCATTGCTCACCCAGCACCACATGGTCGAGCCGATCCCGATCTCGGCCGTCTACCCGCAGGGTCGGCACCGCATGCTCAAGGTGCGGGTGTTCATCGATTTTCTGGTCGAGCGTTTCGCCGACGCGCCGTGGCGCACCCGGCTCGACCGGCCGAAGGCCGGCGCGTCCGCGACGGCCGGCACGGACGGTCCGGCGGATTGACGCGGCCCGTCCGGAGGTGGCGCCGCCGCGCCCGACCGGGAGATCGGGCGCAGCCGGGCGAGCCTCACATGTGCGGCATGTAGTGGCTATTGTAGGCCGAGTTCACGAGCGACTGGATGGCGCGGGCGACGAAGCCCTTCTTGCCCCCCTTCTGGGCGTGCTGGACAGGCGTGGCGGCGTCGGTGCGAGCAGGTTTCTCGGACATCGGTTCATTCCTTAGGTCGGCCGTCGTTCCGGCGGCCTCGGCATAAGGAAGAGTACTGAGCGTGCCCGCGGCAAAAAATTGCTGCGCTGCAACAAGACTTGTGAAGCGCGCGACCTAATCCGAGTCCGGACGAAGCCGCTCAGGCCGAGCTTCCGCCAAGCAATGAATCAGCCTTTGCCTCCAGGGCCGCGAGGGTCGCCCGGGTCGATGGATCGGCGATGCCGTCCACCCGGGCGGGCCGGAAGTGGCGCTGGAAGGCCGCGACCACCAGCCGGGTCGCCTCGTCGTAGCGGCCGCTCTGCGGCACCGCGTAGCCATAGGCGGCGAGCCCGGCCTGGAGGGCGGCGACCTCGCCGCCCGCGTCCCCCGCCGCCAGGATCGCGCCGCGGCTGTCGAGCGGCGCCGGCGGCACCCACAGGCCGACCCCGCCGCGGGCCAGCGTCTCCCACGGGAAGGCCTCCCCGGGATCCTGCTTGCGCGCCGGCGCCACGTCGGAATGCGCCAGCACCCGGGCGGCGAGAATCGCATGCCGGGTCAGGATGTCGCGACACAGCGCCACCACGGCCTCGATCTGCACGGCCGGATAGGGCGGCAACCCGAAATCGTGTCCCGGATTGGCGACCTCGATGCCGATCGAGCGCGAGTTGACGTCGTTGTCGCCGGCCCACGACGACACGCCGGCGTGCCAGGCGCGCCGCCCCTCGGAGACCATCTGCACGACGGCGCCGTCCTCGCGCACCAGATAGTGGCACGACACCTTGGCGTCCGGGTCGCACAGCCGGGCGATCGCCTCGCTGGTCGACGCCATCCCGGTGTAGTGGAGGAGCAGCAGGTCGGGCCCCGCCGTGCCGCCGCGGCCGGCGCGCGGCTCGTGGTTGGGCGAGGCGAAGATTTCCGCGACGAGCGGCGAATCGGGAGACGACAGCGGCATGGCGTCACTGTGCCGTCGCGGGCGGCGCGGAGGCAATCACGGATCGCCGGTTCACGCCGCGCCGCGCGCCGCGCGCCGCACCACCCGAAACGCAGACGGGAAACGGCCCGGAGCGTGCTCCGGGCCGTCCGGTCATCGAGGCGCTTCGCTGCGGGATCAGCGGTTCGGCGCGCCGGTCGCGGCGCCCGATCCGGTGCCCATGTTGTTGCGCGGCGTCGTGGCGGCGCCGCCGGTCGCACCGGAGCCCGTCGTGGTCGCGGTGCTGCTCATGGTCTTGAACTCGGCCTGCTGCTGGAGCTGGTCCTTGGTCATCGACAGGCGGAGCTGATCCGAGCTGGTGTTGTTCTGGCCGCTGTTGGCCGGGATCACCTGGAAGGCCGAGACCGGCAGCGCGATGTCCTTCTGGCCGATGCCGAGGAAGCCGCCGACGCCGACGATCAGCGCGTCGACCTTGCCCGACTTGTCGAACAGCACGTCGCTGACGTCGCCGATCTTGGTGTTGTCGGTGCCCATCACGTCGGTGCCCATGAACTTGGACGCCAGCCACTGGTTGGGGCTCTGCTGGGTGATCACGGCCGAGGACGGGTTGCCGGTGGCCGAGCCCATCGCCCCCGAGCTCGAGCCGGCGGCGGGCGCGGTGGTGCTCGGCGCGGTGGTGGCGGGGGCCTGGGCGAGCGCCGTCGACATCATCAGGCCGCTCACGGCCGCGGCGGCCACGAGATTGCGGATCATTCGAATGCCTCCATGGTCGGTGAAACTGCCAGGGCCGAGAGTCGCCCTGTGCCCCGACAACCCGGCCACCCGACACCTGTTCCGCACGCCCCACGAGGCTCCCTACGCTCCGGCCGACGGCGCCTCCGCCGTGGACGCCGGTGCCGGAGACGCCTCGTCGGCGGTGGCGGAGCGACGCACCACCGTCACGGTGCAGGGCGCTTGCGCCACCACCTGGGCCGAGACGCTGCCGAGATACCGCCGCAGCGAGGACGAGCCGCGCGCGCCCATCACGATGTGATCGACATTGTTGTTGCGGGCGTAATCGACGATCGCGGCCGCCGGATCGGGCGATTCGAACACGTGATAGGTGATGCGATCGGCCGAGACCGGCAGCGGCCGCGCCCAGTGCTTCAGCTCGACGAGGCGCTGCAGATGCGGATTGCGGCCGTGTGCGTCCTCCATCGGGTCGAGCGCCAGCCGCGACACCTTGAGCACGTTGACGCAGGCGAGGCGCGCGTCCGGCACGGTGGCGAGGACGCGACGCAACGCCGCGGCGATAGCGTCGCCGAGATCGTCGCCGGACGAGAGGTCGACGGCCGCCATCACGATCGGCGAGCGGTCGATGACGCCGGCGATGCTGCGCATGCGCAAGGGTGGCGCGTTGCGCACCTTCAGCCAGCGCGACAGCACGGTCAGCATCCCGTCGCGGTCGCGCCGCACCGCCCGCTCGGTCAAGGGCACGCCGTCGGGATGCTGCAGGTCGAAGCGCAGCTGCGCCGCCGACGAGTAGCGATCGTCGCGGTCGATCTCCAGGCAGCGCAGGATGATCTCCTGCAGCCAGGGCGGCACCAGCGCGTTCCAGCGCGCCGGCGGGAACGGGTCGCGCCACAGCCTGCGGCGCCACTCCGACTCGCGCTCGGGCTCTCCGAACGGGCGCTCGCCGGTCGCCAGGAAGTACAGCGTGACGCCGAGGGCGAAGATGTCGCTCCTCGGATCGCCGCGGAAGCGGCGCACCTGCTCGGGCGCCACATAGGCGCCGGTGCCGACCGGCTCGTCGAACTCCTCGGCGATCAGGTCGGGAAGCTGGTCGTGGCGCGACAGGCCGAAGTCGATCAGCACGGCCGAGCCGTCGTCGCGCAGGATGATGTTGGAGGGCTTGAGGTCGAGATGGGTGACGTGCTGGCGGTGGATGCTGTGCAGCGCCTCGGCGATCGCGGCGCCGATCTTCGCCACCTCGGCGGCCGGCAGCGGCGTGTCGGCCAGCATGGTCTTGAGCGAACGCCCGGCGACGAACTCCATCACGATGTAGGGCCGCTCGAAGTCACCGGCGGCGACGAAGCGCGGCACGTGCGGCCCGGAGAGCCGCGACAGGATCATCTGCTCCTGCTCGAAGCCGACGATGGTGAGCGGATCCTCGCCGCGCCGCAGCAGCGGGATCTTCATGATCAGCGGCGTCGCCTCGCCGTCGCGCGACACCCGCCAGAAGTCCGCCATGCCGCCCGGCTCGAGCTGCTGCTCCAGCTTGAATCCGTCGACCACCTGCCCCGGCGCCAGCGACCGCACGTTGATCACGCCCCGCTCCATTGCAGGCGTCGAACCGACATGCAGGCTTCCGCGCGCCGTCGTCCCGGGGCGGCCCGGCGGGCCGAGCCCGGAACCCGTAACCCCGGTCCATCGTGAGCCGCCGACGCAGGGCGTATGGATTCCGGGCTCGCGGACCTGCGGTCCGCGCCCCGCAATGACCGATCGAGCACCACCACTCTCAGTACCCCTCGTAGAGCCGATAGGCGAGGCCGACGGGCAGGCCGGCCTCGATGATCTTCCGCGCCGCGCTGTCGATGTCGTAGGGCACCCGGACATAGGTGAGGACGTCGGTCGCGTCGTCCAGGATGGCGTAGCAGGCGGCCGGGTTGCGGTCGCGCGGCTGGCCGACCGAGCCGATCACGGCGAGCCAGCGCCGGCGCTGGGTGAGCGGGATCTCGACCCGGTCGACGGGATCGAAGCTCGCGAACTTCCCCGTCACCGACATGTGGAACAGGCTCGGCACATGGGTGTGGCCGCAGAAGGTGACGTGCGCCCGCGTGGCGACCAGCGCCCGCGACGCCGAGTAGAGATCGGTGACGTAGCCCCAGCCGGCCGGATCGGCCGGGTCGGCGTGGACGTATTGGATCGTCCCCTTCTCGACGACCAGCGGCAGCCGCGCGAGGAAGTCGCGATGCGCATCGCTCAGCACGGTGCGGGTCCAGGCGATCGCCGCCGCCGCGTCGTCGTTCATGTCGGCGCGGGCGCCGGCCGCCGCGGCGTCGTGGTTGCCGAGCACCGCGACGGCGCCGTCGGCGACGTAGCGCATCGCGGTGTCGAGCACGAAGACGGGGTCCGCCCCGTAGCCGACGAAGTCGCCGAGGAACACGTAGGCGTCGACGCCGGCGCGCTCGGCGTGCTCGAGGCAGGCCTCCAGGGCTTCGCGATTGCCGTGGATGTCACTGATCAGGGCCGTGCGCATGATCGTGTCCCCGCCCCCCGACTGCCGGCAACGTTTCCTTAAGTTTAACCGCTGCTAATCGACGTGTCGCGCGCCGTCGTGAGCCCGCGGCGCACGCTGGATTCCATTGACGCCCATGCCATCCCATGGTATCCCAACATTACCCAGCGTTCATGTTTCTGTCCGCCCCGGCCGGCCCGCTCGGCCTGTGGTGGACCGTGTGTTCGGCCAGCGTCAGGCCGGCGTGGAGTCCGCATCCGAATGGACCGCTTCGTCGGACAGGTCACGGCGCGGCTCGATGCGAAAGGGCGGGTGTCGATCCCGGCCCCCTTCCGGGCGGTGCTGGCCCGCGACGGCTTCGAGGGGCTGTACTGCTATCCGAGCCTCGACCGGCCGGCCGTCGACGCGGGGGGCAACGCCCTGCTCGGCGAGATCGAGCAGCTGATCGAACGGTTTCCGCCCTATTCGGAGGCGCGGGAGGAGTTCCTGGTCGCGCTCTACGGGACGAGCGAGACCCTGCGGGTGGACGGCGAGGGCCGGGTGGTGCTGACCGAGATGATCAAGGTTCACGCCGGGATCGGCGACACGGTCGGCTTCGTCGGGCTCGGTCACAAGTTTCAGATCTGGGAACCCGAAGCCTTCCGGGCGCATCTAGCAAAGGCCACTGCGACGGTGCGCGAGACGACGAGGCGGCTGGGTTCCGAGCGCGGGGCGCCTGGCGCCGGAGCACGGGAATGACGGCGGGCCGCGACACCCCGGGCCACGAGGCCCGCGCGGGTGTCGCTGGCGGACCGGCTCGCCACATTCCCGTGCTCGCCCGCCCCGCCCTCGACCTCCTGGCGGTCCGAACCGACGGTCTCTACATCGACGGCACGTTCGGCGCGGGCGGCTACACGCGGGCGATCCTCGACGCCGCGCCGGACGCGCGCGTGATCGCGCTCGACCGCGACCGCACCGCCGTCACGGCCGGATACGGCCTCGTCGAGGCGGCCGGCGGCCGGCTGACATTGATCGAATCCTGCTTCTCGGATCTGGGCGACGTCACGCCACCCGGCACGGTGGCGGGCGTCGTCCTCGACATCGGCGTCTCGTCGATGCAGATCGACGATCCGGGGCGCGGCTTCTCGTTCCGCTTCGACGGCCCGCTCGACATGCGCATGGGCCAGGACGGACCGTCGGCGGCCGACCTCGTCGCCCACGCCTGCGAGCGCGACCTCGCCGACGTCATCTTCCAGCTCGGCGAGGAGCGCCATTCGCGCGCCGTCGCCCGCGCCATCGTCAAGGCGCGTGCCGAGGCGCCGATCGTGACGACGGCGCGGCTCGCCGAGATCGTCGCCCGGGTGGTCCGTCACAAGCCCGGCGACATCCATCCGGCGACCCGAACGTTCCAGGCGCTGCGCATGATGGTCAACGACGAGCTCGGCGAGCTGGCGCGTGCCCTCGTCGCCGCCGAGCGCGTGCTGGCGCCGGGCGGACGCCTCGTCGTCGTCTCCTTCCATTCGCTCGAGGACCGGCTGGTGAAGACCTTTCTGGCCGGCCGCGCCGGCGGCGCCGGGGTCTCCCGCCATCTGCCCGAGACGGTGCGGCCGGAGGCGAGCTTCACGGTGCTGACCAAGCGGCCGATCACGGCCGACGACGCCGAGCTCGCCGAGAATCCGCGCGCCCGCTCGGCCAAGCTGCGCGCCGCCGAACGCACCGCCGCGCCGGCCTGGACGAGCGCGCCGGCCGGCCTGCCGCCGCTGCCGACGCTCGACGCCATGTTGCGGGGAGGCTGACGATGCGGATCCTCAACGTCATCGTCGCGGCCCTGCTGGTTCTCGCCGCCGCCTATGTCTACAAGATCAAGTTCGAGGCGACCGTCGAGGCCGAGCGGGTCGCCAAGCTGCGCCACGAGATCACCCGCGAGCGCGACAAGACGGCGGCGCTGCGCGCCGAGGCCGCCAAGCTCGAGAACCCCGGCCGCATCCAGGAGCTGGCGAAGCGCCACCTCGAGCTGCAGCTGCTGGACGGCACCCAGATCGAGCCGTTCGAGCGCCTGCCGATGCGCCCGGTCGCGCCGCCGCCGGCCGAGGGCGACCTGATCGGCGCCATGCTGGAGGCGGGCGTCCCGGCCGCTTCGGCGGCCCCCGACGCCGCGCCCGCCGCCGAGGCGACCGGCAGCCTGTCCCGGCCGGCGCCGACCGGAGCCCGGCGATGACATCCGCCCCCGCCCCCGGACCCGAGACCGGCCCCGCCGCCGGCCCCGGCGCGAGCGGCACGCTCCCGGCCGTGATGCCGGAGGCGCCGCACGTGCCCTGGCATCGCCGGCTGATCCAGAGCCTGCTCTACGACCGCAAGATCGACCGCACCCGCAAGACGCGTGCCCGCATCGGCCTCGCCGTCGTGGTGTTCGGCGCGATCTACGCCGTCATCGCCGGGCGGCTGGTGCTCTACGCCGTGGTGCCGGCGCACGAGAGCCGGCGCGTCGTCGGCTCCGACGCGGTCGCCACGGCGCGCCCCGACATCCTCGACCGCAACGGCGAGATTCTGGCGACCGACGTGCGGGTGCCGTCGCTGTTCGCCGAGCCGAAGCGGCTGATCGACGCCGACGAGGCGGTCGAGCTCTTGACCGCCGTGATGCCGGATCTCGACACCGGCGAGCTGCGCGACCGGCTCGGCTCGAAGAAGGGTTTCGCCTGGCTGAAGCGCGAGATCTCGCCCAAGCAGCAGAAGGAGATCCATCGCCTGGGCATCCCGGGCGTCGGCTTCCTCAACGAGAACAAGCGCATCTATCCGAACGGCCGGGAGGTGTCGCATCTCATCGGCCACGTCAACATCGACAACCAGGGGATCGCCGGCCTCGAGAAGTATCTCGACAGCCGCGGCCTCGCCGACCTGCACCGCGCCGGCTTCGCGTCCGACCGCCAGCAGGAGCCGCTGCAGCTCGCCGTCGACCTGCGCGTCCAGCACGCCATGCACGACGAGCTCGGCCGAGCCCGTGAGAAGTTCAAGGCCAAGGCGGCCGCCGGCGTCGTGCTCGACGTGAACACGGGCGAGATCGTCTCGATGGTCTCGCATCCCGACTACGATCCCAACAACCCGAAGGAGGCGCTCGATCCGAACCGGATCAACCGCCTGACCACCGGCGTCTTCGAGATGGGCTCGGTGTTCAAGGCGCTGACCGTCGGGATGACGCTCGACTCCGGCAAGATGACGCTGAACTCGTCGGTCGACGCGCGCGGCGCGCTGCACTGGGGCAAGTTCAAGATCAGCGACTATCACGCCCAGAACCGCGTGCTCTCGGTGCCCGAGGTGTTCACCTACTCGTCGAACGTCGGCGCCGCCAAGATGGCACTCGCCGTCGGTGTCGAGGGCCACAAGCAGTATCTGCGCAAGATCGGCCAGCTCGACCGGCTGCGCACCGAGCTCCCGGAGAGCGCCGAGCCGATCGTGCCGAAGCGCTGGGGCGAATTGAACACCATCACGATCTCGTTCGGCCACGGCCTCTCGGTCGCGCCCCTGCAGGCGCTGATGGGCGTCGCGGCGCTGATGAACGGCGGCTATCTGATCCAGCCGACCTTCCTCAAGCGCAGCCCGGAGGAAGCCCGCGCGGTCGCCAAGCGGGTGGTCAAGCCCGAGACCTCGGTCGCCATGCGCTATCTGATGCGGCTCAACTCGGAGAAGGGCTCGGGCAAGACCGCCGAGGTGAAGGGCTACTATGTCGGCGGCAAGACCGGCACGGCCGAGAAGGTGGTCGGCGGCCGCTACTCCAAGACCAAGCTGCTGACCGACTTCGTCGCCGTGCTGCCGGCCGACAAGCCGCGCTACGTCGTGCTGATCATGCTCGACGAGCCGCAGCCGACGCCGGAGACGCACGGCTTCGCCACGGCCGGCTGGAACGCCGCGCCGACCGCCGGCAAGGTGATCGCCCGCATCGCCCCGCTGCTCGGCCTCGAGCCGCGCTTCGACCTGCCGCCCGCCGACCAGCTCATCCTCGGCCGCGGCACGGGCCGCAGCGCCGCCGACGTCACGTCATCGACGACGAGGCGCGAGGCGAAGGCCACGGGCGCCGGCGCCGGCGCCGGCACGACGATGCCGGCCGGCGGGGCCGGCGCGGCCGCGAAGCCCCCGGCGCTGCGCCCGCCCGCCTCGGTACCGACGACGGGACGGTGAAGAACCTTCAGCCCCGAACCAACGACGCCGTCATCCCGGGGCGCGAACCAACGGTTCGCGAGCCCGGGATCCATAACCCCGGTGTCGGTGGTTCACGAGAGACAGGGCATATGGATCCCGGGCACGGCGCCATGCGCCGTCCCGGGACGACCGCGTCAACACGCGATCCCGCCGCCCCTCACCGGCCCTTGCGGTTGCGGCGGTCCCAGTAGGCGGCGCACTTTTTCAGGAAGGCCATCGCCTTGGCGCCGTTGCCGACGGCGATCGTGATCGTCTCGGGCGGCTTGTCGGCCGCCGTGATGGCGATCGTCATCCGCTTGGCTTTCGAGAGCACGGGCGTCACGGTGCCGAGCGTGCCGAGCCGGTGCGCGTAGAGGCCGGTGGCGCCGTTCGGCGGCGTGGTGTCGATCGGCGCTCCGCCGTCGAAGGAGACCTTGTAGGTCTCCGCGTCGGAGTCGGTGCCGCGCTGGACGTCGATCTCGACGACCCCCTCGTCGATGGCGAGGACCACCCGGCCGCCGTCGATGTCCTTGGTGACCAGGCAGCGGCGGAGATCTTCGCTCCAATCGTCGGCCGGCGCGCCGAACCCGGCGGACATCGCCGCGAGCGAAAAGGCGACGGTCATCGACAGCGTGACGAGAGACGCGCGCATCCGAGGTTCTCCGGGCCGGTTCCCGAGCCTGAACCGTAGCCCGGGTTTCGCCGCAGGCGAACCCCGGGATCCACCGGCACGGCACCATCGAAAGCCCCGGCCTTCGCTTCCGCGCGGTCCGGGCTGCGAACGTCCGCTCGGCCCGGGCTACGGCCCCACGCTCACAGCCCCAGCGGCCGGACCAGCGGGCACGCCGTGCTGGGATACTCGCAGATGCCGTCCTGGTCGCCGTTGCAGGGCGGGTCGTAACGGCCGAGCAGATCCTGGGCGATCGCCTGGCGGCGCGCCGGGTTGCCCTCCAGGCGCACGAACAGGCTGTTGGCGCCGATGCGCTCGAAGCACGCCGTGCGGCAGTGGGTCAGCGGGCTGTCGGCCAGGTCGCGGGTCTCGCCGACATAGACGTTCCTATAGGTGTAGCCGTCGTGCACCGGATAGCGGATCGCCACCACGTAGACGGCGCCGGCGGACTTGAACTCGGTGTCGCGGTCGTAGGCGAGGAACTCGTAAGCCTCACCGGACTGCCCCGTGAATGTCGCGGCTGCGAGCGAAGCCATGGCCACCCCCAATGGATCGAATCGATCGAAGGCCGTCATGGGTCCGGCCGACGAGACGCCGGGCGCGGGGCCGTCGATCCCCGGGAGAACTCTACCAAAAGGCGAGCCTGATGGCGAACTAGGCAATTCCGCGCACCGCTCATTATTTAGGCTCAAGGGCTTGGCGGCGATTGCTGATGCTGCGTCGCAACATCCGGTCCGCGCCGCTCGCTTCCCACCGTTAACGAACATGCTAAACCGGAGCCGCCGGAGCGATCGCTCCGACAGGCCGTGCGACGAACGCCGGCCGGAGCATGGCGGGGCGGACATGCGGCTTGGCGATCTTCTCGATCCGGGCGCTCGATACGACAGCGACGCAACCGACACGGACGTCACCGCCGTGACGGCGGACAGCCGCGCCGTGACGCCGGGCGCCCTGTTCGCCGCGGTGCCGGGCACCAAGGCGGACGGGCTCACCTTCGTGCCGGCCGCGATCGCCGCCGGCGCCGTCGCCGTGCTGGCCGAGCGGACGCCGCCCGAGCCGCTGCCCGAGGGCGTCGCGCTCGTCGTGGTCGACAATGTCCGCCGCGCGCTGGCCCGCGCCGCCGCCCGCCTCCACCCGCGCCAGCCGGCCGTGATCGCCGCCGTGACGGGCACGAGCGGCAAGACCTCGGTCGCCTCCTACACGCGCCAGCTCTGGGCCGCGCTCGGCCATCCGGCCGCCGCGATGGGCACGATCGGACTGGTGACGCCGACCGGGAGCGAATACGGCTCGCTCACCACGCCGGACCCGGTCGCCCTGCACGTCACGCTCGACCGCATCGCCGGCGACGGCGTCACGCATCTGGCGCTGGAAGCGTCCTCGCACGGCATCGAGCAGCACCGGCTCGACGGCGTGCGGATCGCGGTCGCCGGCTTCACCAACATCACCCGCGACCATCTCGATTATCACGTCACCTTCGAGGCGTATCTCGCCGCCAAGCTCGGCCTGTTCGAGCGGCTGCTCGCGGCCGACGGCACCGCCGTGATCGACATCGACCACCCGCATGCGGAGGCGGTCCTGACGGCGGCGAAAGACCGCGGCGTGACGGTGCTGACGGTCGGCCGCAGCGAAGCCGCCGACATCCGCGCCGTGGCGGAGGAGATCGACGGCTTCTCGCAGACCGTCACGATCGCTCACGAGGGCCGCAGCCATCGCGTGCGGCTGCCGCTGGTCGGCGCCTTCCAGATCGACAACGCGCTGGTCGCGGCCGGCCAGGTGATCGCCACGGGCGGCGATCCGGTCGCCGTGTTCGAGCAGCTCGAAGGGCTCGAAGGCGCCAAGGGCCGGCTCGAGCTGGTCGGCCATCGCTGCGGCGCGCCGATCTTCGTCGACTACGCCCACAAGCCCGACGCGCTGGCCAAGACGCTCGACGCGCTGCGCCCCTATGCGAAGGGCCGGCTCGTCGTGGTGTTCGGCTGCGGCGGCGACCGCGACACCGGCAAGCGGCCGCTGATGGGGCAGATCGCGGCCGAGAAGGCCGACCGGGTGATCGTCACGGACGACAATCCGAGGAGCGAGGATCCGGCGGCGATCCGCGCCGCGATCCTCGCCGAAGCGCCGGGCGCCGTCGAGATCGGCGACCGCCGGGCCGCGATCACGCAGGCGATCGCCGATCTCGCCGCAGGCGACGTGCTGGTCGTCGCCGGCAAGGGCCACGAGACCGGCCAGACCATCAAGGGCACGACGCTGCCGTTCAGCGACCACGAGGTGGTGGTTTCGGCCCTGCGGGAGAAGAGCGCATGACCCTGCCGCCGGCTTCGACGCCGCCAGCCTCCACGCCGCCCTTGTGGACCACGGCCGACATGGCCGCCGCCATGGCGGCCGAAACGTCCGGTCCCCTGCCCGACCACGTGGTCGGCCTGTCGATCGACAGCCGCACCGTGTCGGCCGGCGAGGCCTTCTTCGCCATCGTCGGCGACCGGCTCGACGGCCACGACTTCGTGACCAAGGCGCTCGCCGCCGGCGCCGCGCTCGCGGTGGTGTCGCAGGCGCGGCGGAGCGCGTTTCCGGCCGACGCGCCGCTGCTCGTCGTGCCCGACGTTCTGGAGGCCCTGCGAGCGCTGGCGCGGGCGGCGCGCGCCCGCTCGCCCGCCAAGGTGGTCGCCGTCACCGGGTCGGTCGGCAAGACCTCGACCAAGGAGGCGCTGCGCGTCGCGCTGCGGGCCGACGGCGAGACCCACGCCTCGACCGCCTCGTTCAACAATCACTGGGGCGTGCCGCTCTCCCTCGCCCGCCTGCCCGAGACGGCGCAGTACGCCGTCTTCGAGATCGGCATGAACCACGCCGGCGAGATCACGCCGCTGGTCGCCATGGTGAAGCCGCACGTGGCGATCGTCACCACGGTCGAGCCCGTGCATCTCGAGTTCTTCGCGGACATCACGGGGATCGCCGACGCCAAGGCCGAGATCTTCACCGGCCTGGTGCCGGGCGGCACCGCCGTGATCAACCATGACAACCCGCATTACGACCGCCTGAAGCGCCGCGCCGCCCAGGCCGGGGTCGAGCACATCGTCTCGTTCGGCGAGCATCCGAAGGCCGACGCGCGACTGATCCGCTATGCTCTGCAGGACGACGGCTCGACCGCCGAGGCGTCGATCCTCGGCACGCTGGTCGACTACCGGATCGGCGCGCCGGGCCGGCATTTCGTGCTCAACTCGCTCGCCGTGCTCGCCGCCGCGAGCCTGGTCGGGGCGGACCTGGCGCTCGCCGCGCTGGCGCTCGCCGGGCAGCGGCCGGCCGCCGGCCGCGGCACCCGCATCGATCTCGCGCTGCCGGGCGGCCGGGCGCTGCTGATCGACGAGAGCTACAACGCCAACCCGACCTCGATGCGGGCCGCGCTCGCCGTGCTCGGCCAGGCGCCGGTGGGCCCGCGCGGCCGCCGTATCGCGGTGCTCGGCGACATGCTGGAGCTCGGCGCCGCGGCCACCGCGCTGCACGCCGCGCTGGCCGAGGCCGTGGTGGCCAACGAGGTCGACGTCGTCTTCTGCGCCGGGCCGCTGATGCGCAGCCTGTGGGACGCGCTGCCGCCCGAGCGGCGCGGCGGCTGGGCGGGCAACTCCGAGGAGCTGGAGCCGCTGGTGCTCGCCTCGATCAACGCCGGCGACGCCGTGATGGTGAAGGGCTCGCTCGGCTCGCGTATGGGCCCGATCGTCAAGGCGCTGGCGCGCCGCCATCCCGCCCCCGCGGCGGCCGACAATCCAGTGCGAGGCTGAATCCGGATGCTGTATTGGCTCGCCGACCTCTCCGACGTCTTCAGCGCCTTCAACGTCTTCCGCTACATCACGTTCCGGGCGGCCGGCGCGATCGTCACCGCGGCGCTGTTCGTGTTCCTGTTCGGCCCGACCATCATCCGGATGCTGCGGGTGAAGCAGGGCAAGGGCCAGCCGATCCGCGCCGACGGGCCGAAGTCGCATCTGCTCACCAAGGTCGGCACCCCGACCATGGGCGGGCTGATGATCCTGTCCGGCCTCCTGGTCTCGACCGTGCTGTGGGCGAACCCGGCCAACCCCTATGTCTGGGTCGTGCTCGGCGTGACGCTCGGCTTCGGCATGATCGGCTTCTACGACGACTATCTGAAGGTGACGAAGCAGACCCATGCGGGCTTCTCCGGCAAGACGCGGCTCGCGCTCGAGACCCTGATCGCCGTGATGGCGTGCTTCGCGGTCGCCTCGCTCGGGCGGTCGCCGTTCTCGACCTCGGTCGCCTTCCCGTTCGTCAAGGATCTGGTGTTCGACCTCGGCTGGTTCTTCCTCGCCTTCGGGGCCTTCATCATCGTCGGGGCCGGCAACGCCGTGAACCTCACCGACGGCCTCGACGGCCTCGCCATCGTGCCCGTGATGATCGCGGCGGCGAGCTTCGGCGGCATCTCCTGGGTGGTCGGCAACGCCGTGTTCGCCGACTATCTGCAGCTCAACTTCGTGCCCGGCGCCGGCGAGCTCGCGGTGCTGTGCGCGGCGATCTTGGGGGCCGGGCTCGGCTTCCTGTGGTTCAACGCGCCGCCCGCCTCGGTGTTCATGGGCGACACCGGCTCGCTGGCGCTGGGCGGCCTGCTCGGCTCGATCGCGGTCGTCACCAAGCACGAGGTGGTGCTCGGCATCATCGGCGGCCTGTTCGTGTTGGAGGCCGTGTCGGTGATCGTCCAGGTCGTGTCGTTCAAGCTGACCGGCAAGCGGGTGTTCAAGATGGCCCCGCTGCATCATCATTTCGAGCAGCTCGGCTGGACCGAGCCGCAGATCGTGATCCGCTTCTGGATCATCTCGGTGGTGCTGGCGCTGGCCGGCCTCTCCACCCTGAAGCTGAGGTGAACCGATGATCCCCGTCACCACGCTGAAGGGCAAGAAGGTCGCGATCTTCGGGCTCGGCGGGTCCGGCCTCGCGACCGCGAGCGCGCTGTTCGCCGGCGGCGCCGACGTCGTCGGCTGGGACGACAGCGAGGAGCGCATCGACTACGCGGCGAGCGCCGGCATTCCGACCGCCGACCTGCGTCACATCGACTGGTCGCGGATCGCGGCGCTGGTGCTGGCGCCCGGCGTGCCGCTCACCCACCCGGCGCCGCACTGGACGGTCGGCCTCGCGCGCGCCGCCGGCGTCGAGGTGATCGGCGACATCGAGCTGTTCTGTCGCGAGCGCGCCGCGCACGCGCCCGACGCCGCCTTCGTCGCGATCACGGGCACCAACGGCAAGTCGACCACGACGGCGCTGACCGCCCATCTGCTCGCGTCCGCCGGCCGCGAGGTGGCGATCGGCGGCAATATCGGCACCGCGATCCTGTCGCTGAAGCCGCCACAGCCCGGCCTCGTCCACGTGATCGAGGTCTCGTCGTTCCAGATCGACCTCGCGCCCAGCCTCGATCCGTCGGTCGGCATCCTGCTCAACGTGAGCGAGGACCATCTCGACCGCCACGGCACCATGGAGGTCTATGCGGGCCTGAAGGAGCGCCTGGTCGCCGGCGTGCAGGAAGGCGGCACCGCCGTGATCGGCGTCGACGACGATTTCTGCCAAGCCGCCGCCGACCGCGTCGCCCGCGCCGGCCGCGACGTGGTGCGCGTCTCGGTGCGCCGGCCGCTCGCCGACGGCCTCTTCGTCGAGGGTGGCCGCATCCTGCGCGCCGAGGGCGCCGCGCTGAGCGAGATCGCGCTTCTGGGCGGCATCGCCACGCTGCGCGGCACCCACAACGCCCAGAACGCCGCCTGCGCGGCGGCCGCGGCGCTCGCGCTCGGCCTGACGCCGCAACACATCCAGGCCGGCTTACGCACCTATCCGGGCCTGCCGCACCGCATCGAGGAGGTCGGCCGGTACGGCTCGATCCTGTTCGTCAACGATTCGAAGGCGACCAACGCGGACGCCGCGGCGCGCGCACTCGCCTGCTTCTCCGACATCTACTGGATCGCCGGCGGCAAGCCGAAGTCGGGCGGCATCACGTCGCTGGAGGGCTTCTTCCCCCGTATCCGGAAAGCCTATCTGATCGGCGAGGCGGCGCAGGAGTTCGCGCAGACGCTCGACGGCAAGGCGCCGTGGACGATCGCCGGCACGCTCGACCAGGCGGTCGCGAAGGCCGCCGAGGACGCCGCCGCGGCCGGCCTCCAGCAGGCCGTGGTGCTGCTGTCGCCGGCCTGCGCGTCCTACGACCAGTTCAAGAACTTCGAGGTCCGCGGCGACGCCTTCCGCAAGCTCGTGAAGGCCCTGCCCGGGGTGAAGTAGCCCTGTCAGTCCGAGGCGTGAACCGAGGCTTCGCGAGCCCGGAATTCATCCTCGCCGACCGGGGTTGGATCCCGGGCTCGCGGCCGGCGGCCGCGCCCCGGGATGACGGGCTCGGCATCCGATCACGCCGCCTTCAGCACGGCGCGGCTGTCGGTCTTGGCGATGCGTGAGAGCAGATACTCGACCTCGCCCTTCGCGGCGGCATTGAGCGACGCCCCGGGCTTGCGCTGGGCGTCGCAGGCGATCAGCCCACGACGCATGTAGACCCACTTGCGCACCGCGAGGCCGAGCGGGCCCTGCTGCTGCTCGTAGCGCAGATAGGGCAGATGCGCGTCGAACAGGTCGTGCGCCGCGTCGCGCTTGCCGGCGGCCGAGAGCTTGACCACGTCGACCAGCATCTCGGGGAAGGCGTAGCCGGTGTTCGCCCCGTCGGCGCCGCGCTCCATCTCGAAGTCGAGGAACAGGCCGCCGTTGCCGACCAGGATCGCGATGTGGCGCATCGAGCCATCGGCCTCGAAGCCGCGCAGCGCCGTGATCTTGTCGAGGCCGGGCCAGTCCTCGTGCTTGAGCACCACGCAGTTGGCGTTCTCGGTGACGATGCGCTTGATCACGGTCGGCGTCATCACGACCGAGAAGGTGAGCGGATAGTCCTGCAGCACGAAGGGCACGTCCGGGCCGATCGCCTCGGCGGCCTGGCGATAGTAGCCGACGATCTGGTCGTCGGTGCGCAGCGTGTTGGGCGGGCCGATCATCACGCCGGACGCGCCGAGCTCCATCGCCTCGCGGGCGAGCGCTCGCATCGCCGCGAAGCCAGGCGCCGAGACGCCGACCACGATCGGCTGCCTGAAGCGCTTCGCCACCAACTCGACGATCGCCCGCGCCTCCTGGAAGTCGAGCTTCGGCGCCTCGCCGAGCTGACCCAGGATGGTGATGCCGTCGACCCCGGAGGCGCCGAAGTGATCGGTGAGCCGCGCCATCGAATCCATGTCGACACGGCCGTCCGCGAAGAACGGCGTCGGCGAGATCGGGATCACGCCCTTGATGGCAGACGTCAAGCTCACGGGAAACGCTCCTCGCTCGTGCAACCGCCGGATGTTGTTTGGATGGTTCGGCCGGGCGGCCGCGGGATCGACCTCACGGCCGCGACTGTGCCGCGTCGCGACGCCGCGGTCCAGAGGCGGATGGGATCGTCACCCCACGCAGAGCGACAGCTCGGCGGCGGCCTCGCGCAGCAGCGGCAGGATGGTCTCCACCATCTCGGCCGCCGAGATGCGCGAGGCGTGCGCGCCGATGTTCAGCGCCGCGTAGGCGGTGCCGTCCGAGGCGAGGATCGGCACCGCGATGGAGCGCAGGCCGAGCTCGAGCTCCTGGTCGACGATGCAGTATCCGGCGGCCCGCACCTTGGCGATCTCGGCCCGGAGGGCTGCGGCATCGCGCACCGTGTGGGGCGTGAACGGCGTGAAGGCGACGCGGGCGAGCCGCGCGTCGAGCTCGTCCGGGCGCGCCGCCAGCAGCACCCGCCCCATCGACGTGAACGCCGCCGGCAGCCGGCTGCCGACATGCAGGTCGATGGTCATGATGCGCGAGACCGAGGCGCGCGCGATGTAGACGATGTCGTCGCCGTCGAGGATCGCCATCGAGCACGACTCGTTCAGTCGCTCGCTGATCCGCCGCAACAGCGGCTGCGCCACGCGGGTGAGCGGGATCGAGCCGAGATAGGCGTGGCCGAGCGCCAGGATGCGGGGCCGCAGCACCCAGCGGCGGCCGTCCTGGGTGTCGGCGAAGCCGAGCGCCTTGAGCGTGTAGAGACAGCGGCGCACCGCGGCGCGCGGGATCGCCGTCGTCTGGCTGATCTGCGAGATCGTCATCGACGGCGTGTCGCGCGAGAACGCCTGGATGACGGCCAGCCCGCGCACCAGCGACGTCATGATGTTCGGATCGCCGGGCAGCGGCCCCTCGGGCGCTGTCGCCGATGCGTCCGCGGCCCCGCCGGCGAGGCCGTCGTCGTCCATGTGGACGTCCATGTGGACGTCCGTGTCGCCGTCGGTGCCGGTGTCGGGGGCGGGGCCGGTGCCGGGTCGGGTCTTGATCATGGTGCTCCTGCCGATCCGACGCGCCGCCCTGTCCGGTGGGACGGTGTGATGCGCGAGGGCGAGTCGCAATGTTCGATTATCGCGCAGATTTTGCTCGTTGGCAGCACGCCGGCCGAACGGCACCCGCAGCGCGGCTTTCGCACACCTGTGCGATTATAGAACTTGACCCGATCGCAGGGGAAGGGCAACGTTCCGCGCGCTAATCGAACAAGGGTGCGAAATCCCGGATTCACGCGCCCGGCAGGGAGGGCCCATGAACAAGATCCGCCCGTCGCTCCAAGACGCGCTCGCGGACATTCCGGACGGCGCGTCGATCATGATCGGCGGCTTCGGGGACGCCGGCGTGCCGTTCGAGATGATCGACGCCCTCGTCGAGCAGGGCGCCAAGGGCCTGACGATCATCTCCAACAACGCCGGCACGGGCGAGGAGGGCATCGCCAAGCTGATCAAGCTCGACCGGGTGAAGAAGATCGTCTGCTCGTTCCCCCGCCAGGCCGACTCGAAGGCCTTCGACGAACGTTATCTGAAGGGCGAGCTGATCCTCGACCTGGTGCCGCAGGGCAATCTCGCCGAGCGCATCCGCGCCGCCGGCGCCGGCATCGGGGCCTTCTTCACCCCGACCGCCTACGGCACGCTGCTCGCCGACGGCAAGGAGACGCGCGAGATCGACGGCCGGCACTACGTGCTCGAATACCCGATCCGGGCCGACTACGCGTTCATCAAGGCGCACAAGGGAGACGCGCTCGGCAACCTGGTCTATCGCAAGACGGCGCGCAATTTCGGACCCGTGATGGCGACCGCCGCGGCCTGCACGATCGCGCAAGTGTCCGAGGTGGTCGGCGTCGGCGACCTCGATCCCGAGCACGTGGTGACGCCCGGCATCTTCGTGAAGCGCGTCGTCGCGGTGCCGTCCGCCGGACGAAGCCGATGGGCGGGAGCGGAGATCGTCGGATGAGCACCATCGAGCGCTTGAGCCGCCGCGCCGTCGCGGAGCGCGTCGCCGCCGACATTCCGGACGGCTCCTACGTCAATCTCGGCATCGGCGCCCCGACCGAGGTCGCCGACTGCCTGCCCGCAGGGGTCGCCATCGTCCTGCACACCGAGAACGGCCTGCTCGGCATGGGGCCGAAGCCGCCCGCCGGCGAGGAGGACGAGGATCTGATCAACGCCGGCAAGCAGTTCGTCACCGCCCTGCCCGGCGCCGCCTATTTCCATCACGCCGACTCCTTCGCGATGATGCGGGGCGGCCATCTCGACTACTGCGTGCTCGGCGCCTACCAGGTCTCGGTGACGGGCGACCTCGCCAACTGGCACACCGGCGCCAAGGACGCGATCCCGGCGGTCGGCGGCGCCATGGATCTGGCGATCGGGGCCAAGTCGGTCTTCGTGATGATGGACCTGCTCACCAAGACGGGCGAGTGCAAGCTGGTCGCGCGCTGCTCGAGCCCGCTCACCGGGGTGGGCTGCGTCAAGCGCGTCTACACCGACCACGCGACCTTCGACATCACGCCCGCCGGCGTCGTCGCCCACGGCCTGGTTCCGGGCCTCGACCACACGGCCCTGGAGCGGCTCTGCGGCGTCCCGCTGCTGCGCAGATCCTGAGTTCTCACGAGGACGTTCTCATCATGCGACACGCCGTCATCTGCGACGCGATCCGCACCCCCTTCGGCCGCTACGGCGGTGCCCTCGCCGCGGTGCGCACCGACGATCTCGGCGCCGTGCCCATGAAGGCGCTGATGGCCCGCAACCCGTCGGTCGACTGGGGTGCGCTCGACGACGTCTTCTACGGCAACGTCAACCAGGCCGGCGAGGACAACCGCAACGTCGCCCGCATGGCGCTGCTGCTCGCCGGGCTCCCGGAGACGGTGCCGGGCGTCACGGTGAACCGTCTGTGCGCCTCCGGCATGGAGGCGATCGGCCAGGCGGCGCGGGCCATCGCCTGCGGCGAGATGGAGCTCGCGCTCGCCGGCGGTGTCGAGAGCATGACGCGCTCGCCCTTCGTGATGGGCAAGGCGGAGACGCCGTTCGCCCGCGACGCCAAGATCTACGACACGACGATCGGCTGGCGCTTCGTCAATCCGCTGATGAAGTCGATGTACGGCGTCGACTCGATGCCGGAGACGGCCGAGAACGTCGCGACCGACTTCCGGGTCTCGCGCGTCGACCAGGATCGGTTCGCGCTGCGCAGCCAGGAGAAGACCGCGGCCGCCCAGGCCGACGGCCGCCTCGCCGAGGAGATCTGCCCGGTGACGATCCCGCAGCGGAAGGGGGAGGCGACCGTGGTCGATCGCGACGAGCATCCGCGCGCGACGACCCTCGAGGCGCTCGGCAAGCTCAAGCCCGTGGTGAAACAGGACGGCACCGTCACGGCCGGCAACGCCTCGGGCGTCAACGACGGCGCCTGCGCCGTGATCGTCGCGTCGGAAGCGGCGGCGACGCGCCACGGCCTGACCCCGAAGGCCCGCATCCTCGGCATGGCGGCGGGCGGCGTCGCCCCGCGCGTCATGGGCATCGGCCCGGTGCCGGCCGTGAACGCGCTGCTCGGCCGGCTCGGGATCGCGATCGGCGACGTCGACGTGATCGAGCTGAACGAGGCCTTCGCGGCGCAGGGGCTCGCGGTGCTGCGCCAGCTCGGCGTCGCCGACGACGATCCGCGCGTCAACCCTTGTGGCGGCGCCATCGCGCTCGGCCATCCGCTCGGCGCCAGCGGCGCCCGGCTGGTGACGACGGCGCTCTATCAGCTCCGGCGGAACGGGGGCCGCTACGGCCTGTGCACCATGTGCGTCGGCGTCGGCCAGGGCCTCGCGATGCTGATCGAGCGGGTGTGAGCGGATCGAAGGCCCGCGGGGACGACGTCCGGGTATGATCGACGGGGCGCTGCCGCGCCCCGTTTGCGTCTGTGCGTCACGCCACGCGCCGTGGCTTGATCGCGGAGTAGTCGTTCACGGATTCCGCCTTGGACAGATCGTGTGCCGTCTGGAGATTGATCCAGAAGCGCGGGTCGGTGCGGAAATAACGTCCGAGCCGCAGCGCCGTGTCGGCCGACACGTCGCGCTCGCCGCGGACGATCTCGCTGATGCGGTTGGCGGGCACACCGAGCTCCGCAGCGAGCGCCCGCGCCGAGAGGCCGAGTGGCACGAGAAAGTCTTCCTTCAGGACTTCGCCCGGATGCGTGCGGATGCGCGGCATGGGTCACCCCTCAATGATAGTCGACGATCATGACGTCGAGCGGTCCTTCGGCCGACCAGCGGAAGCAGATGCGCCATTGGTCGTTGATTCTGATGCTGTATTGCCCCTTGCGATCTCCCTTCAACGCCTCCAGCCGGTTGCCCGGCGGTGCGCGAAGGTCGGCGAGCCGCGCCGCAGCGTCGAGATGATCCAGCTTCCGAACGGCCACGGACGTGAACGACTGCCAGCGGGCCGGGCAGCGTCCCTCCCGGAACAACAGCTCTGTCTCGGAGTCGCCGAAGCCACGGATCATGGCTGTGATACGTATCACGTATAGGCAAGCGGAGAAACTCGGCAGTCGAAAGCCGTTCGTTAACCACCCGCCCCACAATGTCGTGCGACGGGCGCCACCGGTCGGGGCGCGCGGGAGTATCCTGTCGGAACGATCCGTCGGAGCCTCGGAGGTCGTCATGCGGGTGGGCACGCTTCTTCTCGCGGGTCTCGCCGGCCTCGTCGCGGCCGGCGCCGCGCAGGCCGACACGGGTTACCCGGTCTCGGGCCGCTGGACCTACAAGGATCCGAAGGGCGACGGACCCGCGCCGACCTGCGACGGGCGGGTGATGACGTTTTCCGGGATGCAGCGTTTCGACACCGGCGGCGGCGTCTCGCAGTTCCGCAACGTGCGCACCGAGCAGGTCGACGCGACGACCTATCGGGTTCTCGACGAGTTCTTCAACGTGATGATCCGCGGCAAGCTCGGCTTCGAGCTGCAGGTCCGCGATCCCGACCACATCGCCATCCTGCTCGACTCCGGCGAAGGCTATCTGCTGCGCCGCTGCGGCACCGGCGGCGGCCGCGGCGGCCGCGGTGGCGGCGGTGGCGGCGGTGGCGACGACCGCGCCGAGGGCGCCGGCGACGCGGCGGCGACCGGTCGCTCGGCTGCTGCACACCCCCGCCACGACGGCGACGACGCCGACGCGGCGGACGATCCGGCCGGCGACGATCCGGAGGCCGGCCACGGCAAGGCCCGCGACGCCGAGGAGGGCGGCTCCGGCGACACCGGCGAATGACGCGAACCGCGGGTGGCGCGCGACGCTCCGACCTCGGTCCAGAGACGAGAACGGCCGCGGGTCGCCCCGCGGCCGTTCTGCATCGTATCGCTGCTGCGGCGCGTCGGCGCGCGCTCAGCCGACCTGCTGGATCGCCGAGAGCATCCAGGCGCCGCCGCGTGGACGGCGGAACGTCCACACCTCGGTGACGGTCTCGGGCTGACCGCCCGACACCACCTTGCCGGACGCCCGGTCGACCATGCGGTCGACGAGCGAGTAGCGCATCGCCACGGTGGCGTAGTCGGTGTCGCCCTCGCGCCACGCCTCGGCGAGGTCGCCCTGCTCCAGCTTCACGGCGGCGATCTCGTTGATCACCCCGCGGCCGGCGTTCTCGGCGAACTGCTCCGAGAAGTAGGAGAGCATCTCGGGCGTCACGCGGGTGCGCAGGGCCGTGAGATCCTCCTTGGCGTAGGCGCCCTGAACGTCGGTCAGCAGGCGCTCGAACGCGTCGTAGTCCTGCGGGCCGATGCCGATGTCGTCGGAGGGCTCCGCCGGGCGGGCGCCGAGCCCACCACCCAGGCCGGCACCCGGACCGCCACCGAGCCCGGTCGCCGTCCCGCCGCCGAGGCCGAGCGGCATCCCGAGGCCGTTGCGCGGCGGGTCACCATGCGCCTCGCGATAGCTCGGACCGGCTGCCATGGCGGGCTGCTGGGCGCGCCGGCCCTGCCACATCCGCCACAGGAACATCGCCAGGAACGCCACCAGGCCGATCTGCAGCAGCAGGCCCAGCATCGAGGCGAAGCCGCCGAGGCCGCTCATGAAGCCGCCGCCGAACAGCATGCCGAGCAGGCCGGCGCCGAGGAAGCCGGCCGCGAGGCCGCCCAGCAGGCCGCCGCCGAAGCCGCCGAACAGGCCGCCGCGATTGGGCTGAGCGGCCGCCGGGCTTGCGGCATTCGGCCGCGCCGGCTGGGTCATCGATCGCTCCATCGGAGCGGCCGTCGAGGGGGCCGTGCGGGTCGGCGCCGGCGCCGAGTAGGTGCGGCTGCCGCGGCTGCCCGCGCTCGAGCCACCCCCGGCGCGCGACCAGGCGATGTCGCCGGCCACCAGAACCAGGGCCGAAGCCACGGCGAGAGAAAGAAAAATCGGGCGCGTGCGCGAACCGAACATGAGTCTCCTCCAGAGCCCCTGCGCAAAACGCTACGGCATGCACACATTTCGGGTGGGCAAGAGCTTGTCTCGGAGGATCCAGCC
>NZ_JBHUIW010000008.1:0-165235 GCF_042682915.1 Rhodoplanes azumiensis
ATCAGACCTTCCGCTACCCCGAAACCGCCGTTAACCCGAGTTCGGTGCCCTGGGCGAGGGTCCGGGCGGGTTGCGCCGGGGCCGTCGTCTCGACTATATAGGTTCAGAATTCCGTCATTTCCTGAAATGACACAGGCTTCGCCTCCGAGGGGCGGGCGAGGCACAGAGGAGCTTTGACCATGTCGACCCAGCCGCTCATGCCCAAGGCCACCGCTGTCTGGTTGGTCGAGAACACGGCTCTCTCGTTCGATCAGATCGCCGATTTCTGCAAGCTGCACCCGCTCGAGGTGAAGGCGATCGCCGACGGCGACGCCGCCCAAGGGATCAAGGGCCTCGACCCGATCGTCACCGGCCAGCTCAGCCGCGAGGAGATCGCCCGGGCCGAGAAGGATACCTCCGTCCGGCTGCGGCTCGCCGAGTCGAAGGTGCGGGTGCCGGAGGCCAAGCGCAAGCGCGGGCCCCGCTACACCCCGGTGTCGCGCCGCCAGGACCGCCCCAACGCGATCCTCTGGCTGGTGCGCAACCATCCCGAGCTGAAGGACAGCCAGGTGATGCGCCTGGTCGGCACCACCAAGGCGACCATCAAGGCGATCCGCGACCGCACCCACTGGAACTCGGCCAGCCTGACGCCGCTCGACCCGGTGACGCTCGGCCTGTGCTCGCAGATCGACCTCGACATGGAGGTCGCCCGCGCCGCCAAGGAGCGGCCGCCGATCGAGACCGAGCAGGGCGTCACGCTGCTGCCGGCCGAGGTCACCACCGGGGCGGGCGCCGAGGAGGCCGAGGAGGACGAGGCCCGGCGTCCGAGCGAAGAGCTCGACGTCGAGGCGGTGTTCGCCAAGCTCAAGCAGATCGGCGGCGGCAAGGCCGACGAGGACGACGAGGACTGAGAGGCCCGCGGTCGCCGGCGGCGGAGGTTGCCGTCGTCCATCACGACGGCCCGCCCGGGTGGGCTTCAGCGGACTTTGGCACTTGTCGTGTCGATCTCGGGCCAGCCCGCGATCGGTGCGGCCTCGTCGGGAACCAGTCGGATGACACGCCGGCCAGACGGCGCGATCCGCGGTCGGTGAAAACGGTTTCACCGACCCGCGAGGCGGGCCTCGGGACTACGCCCTCCAGGATCGAGCCCTCCAGGATCGGGCCCTGCAGGATCGATTCCGGCAGGCTCGATCGCTGTGTCGAAGCGACCGTCGCCGCGCCTGGTGCGGGACGTGACGTGATCGCGACGGGATCGGGCTCGGATATTCAAGGGCGCCCGTCGGGGCTCGCCGCCTGCTTCTCGGTGCGGCCCTGGGTCAAGGCCCAATGCACGGCCTGGGTGCGTGACGGCAGGCCGAGCCGGGCCAGGATGCCCGACACGTGGATCTTGACCGTGTTGGGCGACAGCCCGAGCTGGCGCGCGATCTCCACATTGGTCAGGCCGTTGGTCATCAGCGACAGCACCTGCCACTGCCGCTTGCTGAGGATCGGCTGGCGGTCGTCGCCACTGTCGCTGCCGTGCAGACGGGCCGCGACGCCACGGGCCGACGTCCGGGTGACGGCGCCCAGCACCGCCGCCTCGAGCCCGGCCGCGGCGACGACGTCCGACCGCTCGGCCGCATCCGCCGACCCGGCACCGGCCGGCACCGCGGTCGGGCCGTCGGCGCGTTGTGCCTCGGCGAGCGCGGCCGCCACGGCCGTGACGTCGACGTGCAGCAGGATCGCGCGGCTGCCGTCGGTCGCATAGGGCAGCCCGAGCAGCATGAAGGACGTGTTCTGGACGGCCGAACGGCGTTGATAGATGATCGAGACGATCTCGGTCTGGCCGGCGAGGAGCTGGGAGATGCCGGTGATCAGGCGCGGCGACAGGGGATCCGCGAAGGCACAGAACCGCAGGTAGTTCTCGCCGATGCCGTAATTGGGCGGCGAGCGGTCCTCGAAGGGCAGCACCAACCCGCCCGAATCGACGAAGGACTTCCACTGCGGGTTGACCGCGAGAATGAACCCGAACCGGTCCAGCACGGCGGCGTAGACGGTGAGGTCGCGGAACAGTGCGTCGGAGGTGGTCACTCGGAATCCCCTACTGCGACTCGGGCTCGGCGATCCGTCGGGCCGGGAGACGACCCAGGTCCGGGCCAATACTCCGACTGCACGCAAGACGAGGGGGCATGTATTCATGTCCCTTCGGGCGATCAGAGTGTACTAGCCTCAAGTCTAATTCTAAGTCCGAATCGAATTAGCCCATCCATTGTGCATTTTCGGATCTCTTTGATCGGCGACTTATTCCCTATAAACTTTAGGATGAGGGCGGTCTCGTTTCGGTCTTCATTGGTGTACTTGTATCGAGGCTACACAATCTCAATCCGCCACTCGAATCAATACCGAACAACCACGACCAAATATGATTCGATCCCTCGTCTTCTCGAATTAGGAAACTATCTGTCACCTTTCTCTCCCAATCCTTGACTGTGTCGTCGAGGAATGAGGTTTCAGATGTCGGAGGTGTGCCGGCTCACGTGATTGTGATCGTATTGTTTCGACCGCATCGGAGGCCGTGTGCAACCGTCGGCGCCGATCACCGGGGTGACGGTTGGAGCGCGGGTGGTGCGCCTCGGAGAGCGGCACGATCGACCAGGCTTCGGCGGTCCCCGAGGGCGGGCCGATCGGCGGGACGTCCTCACAGAGCCGGCATCGCGTGCCGAATCAGGCGCGGTCGGGCGCAGTTGCCAGCGTGAACCGAATCATTCGCAGCCGAGCACAGCGATGGCCGACTACGATGCGTCCCGACCCGTTCCGTCACCGTCCCGCGACGCCCGACCCGGGCCGCCCTCCACGGTCGGGGACGGCCCGGCGGCTCGCCTGCGGCGGTCCGGCGAGCGGGCGTTGCGCAGCGCCATGCATGTGTGGTGGCGGTTCAGCCGCGGCCTGACCCTCGGGGTGCGGGCGATGGTGATCGACGGTGACGACCGGGTGCTGCTGGTCAAGCACTCCTACGTGTCGGGCTGGTATCTGCCGGGCGGTGGCGTCGAGCCGGGCGAAACCCTGCACGAGGCGCTGGCGCGTGAGCTGCTCGAGGAGGGAAACGTCCGGCTCACCGCCGCCCCGGCCCTGCACGGGGTCTACCACAATGCCCACGTGTCGCGGCGCGACCATGTCGCGCTCTACGTGGTGCGGGCGTTCGAACAGCCCTCGGCGCCGACCCCGAACCACGAGATCGTCGCCACCGGCTTCTTCCCGCTCGATGCCCTGCCGGCGGAGACGACGCGCGGCACCCGCGCCCGCATCGCCGAGGTCTTCCACGGCGCTCCGGCGACCGGCCGCTGGTAGCGCGGGCCGCCTCGCGGCCGATCCTCACCGCGAGAAGCGGGCGCGGTCGTGCGGGGCCGAGAAGTCGAGCTCCGGTCCGAGCGGCACGATGCCGGTCGGGTTGATGGTCGGGTGGCTGCCGTAATAGTGGCGCTTGATGTGGTCGAGCGACACGGTTCCGGCGACGCCCGGCACCTGATAGAGGTCGCGCAGATAGTTCGACAGGGCGGGGTAGTCGGCGATCCGCCGCAGGTTGCACTTGAAGTGCCCGACATAGACGGCGTCGAAGCGGACCAGCGTCGTGAACAGGCGCCAGTCCGCCTCGGTCGGTCGGTCGCCGACCAGATAACGTCGCGTCGCGAGCCGTGCCTCGATCTCGTCGAGCGCCGCGAACAACGCCCGGAACGCCTCCTCGTAGGCGCTCTGGGTCGTGGCGAAGCCGGCCCGGTACACGCCGTTGTTGATATTGGCGTAGACGAAGGCGTTGATGCGGTCGATCTCGTCGCGAAGCTCGGCCGGCGCGGAGTCGTCGCTCACCTGCGTGAAGGCGTCGAAGGCGCGGTTCAGCATCCGCATGATCTCGGCCGACTCGTTGTTGACGATCGTGGCGCGGGCCGTGTCCCACAGCACCGGCACGGTGACCCGTCCGGAGTAGTCCGGCTTCGCCGCGACGTAGAGGTCGGCGAGCGTGCGGGCGCCGAGGACGGGATCGCCGGTCGATCCTTCGGCGATGTCGAAGGTCCAGCCGGAGCGGCCCATCAGGGGCGACACGACCGACACCGGAACGACGTCGTCGAGCCGCTTCAGCGCGCGCATGATCAGGGTGCGATGCGCCCACGGGCAGGCGAGCGACACGTAGAGTCGGTAGCGCCCCGGCGCGGCCGGAAAGCCGCCGTCGCCGCTCGGCCCGGCGGCGCCGTCGGCCGTCACCCAGTGTCGGAACTGCGACTCGGTGCGCACGAACCGCCCGCCGGTCGCCTTGGTGTCGTACCACTGGTCGTGCCACACTCCGTCGACGAGCAGACCCATGCGTTTCTCCGCCTCCGCCTCCACGCGGGCGCCCGCTTCTCCGGCCGACCGATGACTGCTATCTAGGCTCGTATCTAGGCACGATGGCCGCGCCGGGCATCCCCTCCGAGCCCCTCTCTGCATCATGACGGATCTGTCGCTCACCATCCTCCCCGAGACACCGGCCGACACGGCCGCGGTCGAGCGGCTGCACGAGCGGACCTTCGGCCCCGGCGCCTATGCCCGCACCGCCTACCGGATCCGGGAGCGCGCCCCGCATCATCGCGACCTGTCGTTCCTGGCCCGCATCGGCACCCTGCTGGTCGGCGCGGTGCGGCTGACCGCGATTCGCATCGGCGACACCAAGGCGCTGCTGCTCGGGCCGCTGACCGTCGAGCCGCCGTTCCGCGACCGCGGCATCGGCCTCGAGCTGATGGAGCGGGCGCTGGCCGAAGCGCGCGCCCGCGGCCACCGGCTCGTGCTGCTGGTCGGCGACGAGCCCTACTACGCCCGAGCCGGCTTCAAGCGCGTGCCACGCGGCAGCGCCCAGATGCCCGGCCCGGTCGATCCCGCCCGCCTGCTCGTCGCCGAGCTCGAGCCCGGCGCCTTCACCGGCGTCTCGGGTCCGGTCCGCCCGGACTGGGACGCCTGACCGGCCTGCATCGTCGACGAGCGTCCCCGACGCCACGAAGAAGACTCGAACGAGGAGATCCCATGCTGGACCTGACGCGACGGCTGGCCACGGCCGCCACGGTGCTCGCCGCCACCTTCGCTCTCGCGCCCGTCGCGCAGGCCCAGGCGCCGGCCTATCCGACGCAGCCGGTGCGCTTCCTGATCGCCTTCGCGCCGGCCGGCCCGGCCGACATCATCGGCCGCATCGTCGGGCTCAAGCTGCAGCAGCTCTGGGGCCAGTCGGTCGTCATCGAGAACCGCGGCGGTGCCGGCGGCAACATCGCGGCCGTGCAGGTGGCGCGCGGCCAGCCGGACGGCTACACGGTGCTGGTCTCGACCAGCGCCTTCGCGGTCAATCCGAGCCTCTACAAGAACCCGGGCTATGCCGGCGAGACCGACTTCAAGGTCGCCGGGCTCGCGGCGACGACGCCGAATCTGATCGTCGCCGCGCCCGATCTCGGCGCCAAGACGCTCGCGGACGTGATCACGCTGTCGAAGACCAAGAGCCTCGCCTTCGGCTCGGCCGGTACCGGCACGACGCCGCATCTCTCGGGCGAGCGCATCTTCCGCTTCCTCGCCAAGGTCGACATTCCGCACGCGCCGTTCACGGGCGCCGGCCCCGCCCTCAATGCCGTGATGGGCGGCCATGTCGCGCTCGCCAGCGTCGCGATGCCGGCGGCGACCGAGCTCGTCAAGTCCGGCAAGGTGGTGCCGCTCGCGGTCACCAGCGCCAAGCGGGTCGAGGCACTGCCGGACGTGCCGACCGTCGGCGAGGCCGGGCTGGAGGCGGTCGACGACGCCACCTGGGTGGCGCTGTTCGTGCCGGCCAAGACGCCGCAGACCGTGATCGACAAGCTCAACGCCGACCTGAACACGGTGCTGAAGGATCCGGACGTGAAGGAGCAGTTCGCCCGCATCGGCTTCGCGGCGCTGGGCGGCTCGCAGGCCGACGCCGAACGCTTCGTCAAGGCCGAGATCGCCAAGTGGGGCGACGTCGTCAACCGCATCGGCCTGAAGATCGAGTGATCCGATCAGGGATCGAACGTCTCTCGATCCATTCGTCCCCGCGAAAGCGGGAACCCAGGGGCCGCACGACGTGCGGCTCCGGATCCCCGCTTCGGCGGGAACGAGCGGAAAGCCGGACGGGCGACAGGACGCCCCAGCGGGGTGAGGAGTCGCGGCGCCGGTCGGCCGGCCGCGGCCGTCCCTCACTCGGATCTCGCGCGGGTGCGCGAGATCCGACCTCTCCCCGCCGGGGCGAGGTGCGAAAACAGTCGCGCCTCGCCGCTCTCTGCGTCCGATCAGCTCCGCAGCACGCGGGCCGGGTTGCCGGCGACCGTGGCGCCCCGCGGCACGTCGCGGGTGACGATGCTGCCGGCGCCGATCACGGCGTCGTCGCCGATCGTCAGGCCGGGCAGGATCACGGCGGCGCCGCCGATCCAGACGTTCGTCCCGATCACGACGGGCCGTCCGAATTCGAGCCCGGCGCGGCGCGTCTCGGGATCGCGCGGATGGTCGGCGGCGTAGATCTGCACGGCCGGGCCGATCTGGGTGGCGTCGCCGATCGTGACCGCGACGACGTCGAGGATCACGCAGTCGTAGTTGAGAAACACGTCGCGCCCGAGCGTGATGTTGAAGCCGAAGTCGCAGAAGAACGGCGGCCGGATCACGGCGCCGTCGCCGACCGCGGCGAGGCGCTCCCGCAACACCTCGCGCCGCGTGGTCGCGGAGGAGTCGAGCATCGCGTTGTAGCTAGCGCGCCAGCCAGGTCTTGGTCGCCGCCTGGTCGGCCTGGATCTCGGCATCGCCGGGCCGGTAGAGTGCGCCGGCGAGCATCCTCTGCTTCTCGGTGGTCATGCCGTCTCCGTCATGGCCGGGCTCGTTCGGCCATCCATGGTCTTGCCCCGAGGCCGAAGACGTGAATGCCCGGCACCGTGTCTTCGACCAAATCCCGATGTCTCCGACCAAAACGAAACCGGCCCGCTCGCGCGGGCCGGTTGGTTGTCGCTCTCGATCGACACCGCGTGAGCGAGGCGTCGGGATCGCGTCTCGGACCGTCGTCGTCGGACCGTCGTCGTCGGGCGGCCGTCGTCAGGCGGTCGTCGTCAGGCGGTCGTCGTCAAGCGGTCTTGGAGCCGCCCGACGCCTTCGGGTGTTTCACGTCGTGCCAGACCTTCTGGTACGTGAAGTACAGGAGGCCGGTGAGCACCAGGACGAAGATCATCACCTGGAAGCCGAGCTTCTTGCGCGCCTCGAGGTGCGGCTCCGCCGTCCACATCAGGAACGCGGTGACGTCCTTGGCGTATTGCTCGGTGGTCTGCGGCGTGCCGTCCGTATAGGTGACGACGCCGTCCGAGAGGGGCGGCGGCATGGCCAGCGCATGGCCCGGGAAGTACTTGTTGTAGTTGGAGCCGTCCGGCAGCTTGAAGTCTGCGGGCGGATCCTCGTAGCCGGTCAGCAAGGCGACGATGTAGTCCGGCCCCGCCTCCTGATACTGGGTCAGGATGTCGAACACGAAGGTCGGGAAGCCGCGCTCGTAGGTGCGCGCCTTGGCCATCACCGACAGGTCGGGCGGCGCCGCGCCGTTGAACGCCGCGGCCGCGGCCTGCGGGTTCGGATAGGGCGAGGGGAAGCGGTCGGCGAGGCGGCCGGCGCGCTCGAACATCTCGCCCTGGTCGTTCGGCCCGTCTTTCACCTTGGCCTCGGCCGCGACCGCGGCCGCCTGCTGGGTGGTGAAGCCGGGACCGCCCGGCTCCGCGAGGTTGCGGAACGACACCAGCGAGAGGCCGTGGCACGCCGAGCAGACCTCCTTGTAGACCTGGAAGCCGCGCTGCAGCTGGGCCCGGTCGAAGGTGCCGAACGGACCCGCGAAGGTCCACTTCTGCTGCGGCGGCTTGGGCTGCTCGCCGGACGCCTGCGCCGTGCCGGTGCCGAGCGCCAGGGCGCCGAGACCGACCAGTGCGACGATCGCCGCGACCGCACCCGCACCGACCTTCTTCTTGCCGGCCACCGCCTCCGAGATCGAGTCCGGAACCGGCAGCGGCTTCTCGATCAGGCCGATCACCGGCAGGATCAGAATGAAGTGCAGGAAGTAGTAGGCCGTGAGGATCTGGGCCGCGATCACGTAGCCGCCTTCCGCCGGCTTGGCGCCGAGCCAGCCGAGCAGGATGCAGACCGCGACGAAGATCCAGAAGAAGATCTTGAACAGCGGCCGGTAGGTGGCGGACTTGACCTTGGACGTGTCGAGCCAGGGCAGGAAGGCGAGGATCAGGATCGAGGCGAACAGCGCGATGACGCCGGCGAGCTTGTTCGGGATGGCGCGCAGGATCGCGTAGAACGGCAGGTAGTACCACTCCGGCACGATGTGGGCCGGGGTGACGCTCGGGTTCGCCGGGATGTAGTTGTCGGCGTGGCCGAGATAGTTCGGCAGGTAGAACAGGAACCAGAAGAACAGCAGCAGGAAGGCCGAGAACCAGAACAGATCCTTCATGGTGGCGTAGGGCGTGAACGGCACCACGTCGTCGTCGGACTTCGGCTCGACGCCGGCCGGGTTGTTCTGGCCGACCACGTGCAAGGCCCACACGTGCAGCACCACGAAGGCGACGATCACGAAGGGCAGCAGGTAGTGAAGCGAGAAGAACCGGGTCAGGGTGGGATCACCGACCGAGTAGCCGCCCCACAGCCAGGTGACGATCGGCTCGCCGACCCACGGGATGGCCGAGAACAGGTTGGTGATCACGGTGGCGGCCCAGTAGCTCATCTGGCCCCACGGCAGCACGTAGCCGAGGAAGCCGGTCGCCATCATCAGGAGATAGATGATCACGCCGATGATCCACAGCACCTCGCGGGGCTCCTTGTAGGAGCCGTAGTACATGCCGCGGAACATGTGGATGTAGACGGCGAAGAAGAACATCGCGGCGCCGTTGGCGTGCGCGTATCGCATCAGCCAGCCGTAGTTCACGTCGCGCATCAGATGCTCGACGGAATTGAAGGCGAGGTCGACGTTCGGCGTGTAGTGCATCACCAGGATGACGCCGGTGACGATCTGGATGATCAGGATGAACGACAGGATCGCACCGAACGTCCAGAGAAAGTTCAGATTCTTGGGCGTCGGATACGACACGAAGGAGTCGTACAGCAGGCTGACGATGGGAAGCCGCGCCTCGAACCACTTGAGCGCAGGATGCGTCGGCTGGAACTTGGAAGGTCCACTCATTTTAGGTCTCTGTCCGGAGGGCACTGCGGGTCGCAGGCCGCGTCAGCCGATCTCGATCTTGGAATCGGACACGAAGCGATAGGGCGGGATCGCGAGGTTGAGCGGCGCCGGTCCCTGGCGGATGCGGCCGGAGTCGTCGTAGACCGAGCCGTGGCACGGGCAGAACCAGCCATTGTACTCGCCCGACTTGGCCATCGGGATGCAGCCGAGATGGGTGCAGATGCCGATGACGACCAGCCACTGCTCGTGGCCCGGCTTGGTGCGGTCCTGATCGGTCTGCGGATCCTTGAGCTGGTTCATCGGCACGGCCTGGGCCTGCGTCACCTCCTGCTTGGTGCGATGGGAGATGAAGATCGGCTTGCCGCGCCAGGTCACCTTGATCACCTGGCCTTCGGAGATGGGCGCGAGGTCGACCTCGATCGGCGCGCCGGCCGCGATGGTCGAAGCGTCGGGGTTCATCTGGGCGATCAGCGGCACCAACGTGAACCCCACCCCGATCGCGCCGACCGCGCCCGTGGCGATATAGAGGAAATCGCGCCGGGTCGGCTCTGATGGCAATGACGGATTGGTCACAGTCTTCGGTCCCTTTCGATACGATGGGCGGGCAACCCGGCGAGGGCCGACCCTGGCGAAGTCGGCGGCGGGATCGGCCGCGGCCGACCTCGCGTGCGGCGCGATCCGCGCCACATTGAATTCTTTCTATTGGCACCCTTTGGGCGGGAAGCGCAAGCCCGTCGGGTTGCCGGCTGCGCCATATGGCAAATAGGATGAGAGGGGGCCTGGTCCGGCGCATTAACGGGCGGCGGCGTACCTGTCCCGGAAGGTGAGCGCATGATGGTCGGTGTTCTGGAATCAGGGTGCGACAGGGCCGCCGCGGCGGGCCGGCGACGCGCCCTCGCCCGGTCGCGCGAGAAGACGGCACGTTGACGCATGCGCATCGCCCTCTACGAGCCCGACATCCCGCAGAACACCGGAACGATCATGCGGCTCGCCGCCTGCCTCGGCGTGCCGGTCGACCTGATCGAGCCGGCCGGCTTCCCGACCACCGACCGTGCCTTCCGGCGCGCCGGCATGGACTATCTGGCTTACGTGGACCTGACACGGCACGCCTCGTTCGACGCCTTCGAGGCGGACCGGCGGACGCACGGCCGGCGTCTCGTGCTGCTCACCACCAAGGCCGCGACGCCGTACACGGCGCATCGCTTCACGCCCGACGACGTGCTGCTGCTGGGGCGCGAGACCGGCGGCGTGCCGGAGCGGGTGCACGCCGGCGCCGACGCCCGGGTGACGGTGCCGATGCGGCCGGGGCTGCGGTCGCTCAACGTCGCGATGGCCTGCGCCATGGTGGCCGGCGAGGCGCTGCGCCAGACCGGCGGGTTCGCCCCTGTCCTCGCCGCCGCAGACCCGGTGTCCGGCGCACCGGAGCCGCTTTCCTCGGCACCGGTCGCGCTCTAGTCTTCCGAGATTAACCTCGGACCGTCGTGACATCACGGCTGTGACGACCGCGAGCCGATGACAGCGACCCGACGACCGCGACCCGACGACCGCGATCCGATGACCGCCCACGATCCACCGGTGACCGACGACCACTGATCTCGCTTCGCCGCGCCCGTCATGCCGGCGTCACGCTGCCGCCATCATGCCGGGAAGGCCGGCGCACCACCCTCGCCCGCATCCGTATCATATACAAAAAGACGGATATGATCACATGACCACCCCCGCCACCCCGCTCACCACCGCCACGGCGCCCGGTCCCGTGTCCTCGCCGCTGCCCGCGCCCGCCGTGCTCGATGTCCGCAAGCGCGAGGCGCGCGCCTGGTTCGAGCGGCTGCGCGACGACATCTGCGCCGCCTTCGAGGCGATCGAGGACGACGCGCCGCCGGCGCTCTATCCCGAGCCGCCGGGCCGCTTCGTGCGCACCCCGTGGCGACGTACCGACCACGCCGGGGCGGACGGCGGCGGCGGCGTGATGGCGATGATGCACGGCCGGGTGTTCGAGAAGGTCGGCGTCCACGTGTCGACCGTGCACGGCGAGTTCGCACCGGAGTTCCGCAAGGACATCCCGGGCGCCCTCGACGATCCGCGCTTCTGGGCCTCGGGCATCTCGCTGATCGCGCATCCCTGGAACCCGAACGTCCCGGCCGCCCACATGAACACCCGCTTCGTCGTCACCACGCGGGCGTGGTTCGGCGGCGGCGGCGATCTCACGCCGGTGCTCGACCGCCGCCGGACCCAGGCGGATCCCGACACGGTGACGTTCCACGCGGCGATGAAGCGCGCCTGCGACGCGCACTCCGACGTCGCCTCGTGGGAGCGGCTGAAGGCGTGGTGCGACGAGTATTTCTTCCTCAAGCACCGCAACGAGCCGCGCGGCGTCGGCGGCATCTTCTACGACTGGCTCGATTCCGGCGACTGGGCCGCCGACCTCGCCTTCACGCGGGACGTCGGCCGCGCCTTCCTGGACGCCTATCCGCGGATCGTGCGGGCCAATCTCGCGACGCCGTGGAGCGAGGCGGAGCGCGACGAACAACTCGTGCGCCGCGGCCGCTACGTCGAGTACAATCTGCTGTACGATCGCGGCACCGTGTTCGGGCTGAAGACCGGTGGCAATGTCGAGTCGATCCTCTCCTCGATGCCGCCGCTGGTGAAATGGCCTTGAGGCCCGACGCGCGAGCGGGGCGGTGACGTGACGATGCAGATTCGCGAGGTCGCGATCGCCGGTTACCGGTCGCTGCGCGGGATCCGCTTTCCGGTCGCGCCGCTGACCGTGCTCGTCGGCGCCAACGGCGTCGGCAAGAGCAATCTCTATCGCGCCCTGCAGCTCCTGCAGGCGACCGCGGCCGGCACGCTCGCACGCGAGCTCTCCGCCGAGGGCGGCATGCAGTCGGCCCTGTGGGCGGGCCGACGCGCCGCCGGCGCGGCGGTGCGCATCAAGCTCGTTGTCGAGATGGCGGACGACGCGGCGCGCGGCGATGCGGCCCGCTTCGCCTATGCGGTCGAGATCGGGCTGGTGCCGCCGACCGGCGCCGCCTTCCCGTTCGAGCCGCAGGTGAAGGAGGAGACACTCGTCCAGCACGGCGGGCGGCGCCCGCTGACCCTGCTCGACCGGCGCGGCCCCAAGGCCTGGGCGATCGCCGACGACGGCCGCAAGCAGCCGCTCGGCGCCGCCCTGCTCGCCTCCGAGACGGCGCTCGGCACCGTCCAGGACGCGGCGCGCTGCCCGGAGATCGACCAGGTCCGCCGCACCATGCTCGACTGGCGCTTCTATCACGACCTGCGCAGCGACCGGGACTCGCCGCTGCGCCGGCCCTGCCTCGCCGTGACGACGCCGACGCTGTCCTCCGACGGCGCCGACCTCGCGGCCGTGTTCGCCACGCTCGTCCACATCCGCCAGGACACGGCCGATCTCGACGCCGTGATCGACGACGCCTTTCCGGGCGCCCGGCTGGTGGTGCCGTCGCCGGAGCGCACCGCCGCGTTCGGCCTGATCTTCCCGGATTACCCGAAGCGCGTGTTCGAGGCGGGGGAACTGTCGGACGGAACGCTGCGCTATCTGGCGCTCGCCGGCGCGCTGCTCGGCTACCGCCTGCCCGGCTTCGTCGCGCTGAACGAGCCGGAGGCGAGCCTGCATCCCGACCTGCTGGAGCCGCTCGCGCGGCTGATCGTGCGCGCCGCGCGCCGCACCCAGATCTGGGTGGTGACGCATTCGCAGCCGCTGGCGCAGGCGCTCGCCGCGCAGGGCGGCGTGCAGCCCCGCACCGTGATCAAGCGCGACGGCGAGACCTGGATCGAAGGCCTGCGCCTCGGCGGCGATTTCTCCGACGACGAAGAGGACGAGGTTCGGGAGAGCGCCGGGGAGACATGAGGCCGACCGAGGCGGCATCGAACCGCCGCTCTCCTCGAAAGACGCGCGTTCTGCTATGGTTTCCAGATGACGATCGCGACCTTCGACAGCCTGAAGTTCGCCCGCGCCCTGCGCGAGAAGGCGAAGATGTCGGCCGAGCAGGCCGAGGGCTTCGCCGACGCGATCTCCGAGGCGATCCAGAGCGACCTCGCCAGCAAGGCGGACGTCGCCGCGGTGCGGACCGAGATCAAGGATACGGAGCAACGGCTGGACGCCCGGATCAAGGAGGCGGAGCTTCGCCTGGAGGCCAGCATCGCGGCGAGCAAGGCCGAGATCCTCAAATGGATGTTCGGCACCATCGGCTTTCAGACGCCGATCATCCTCGGCGCGGGGCTGGCCCTGTCGCGCGGCCTGAGGCCCTGACTCGGGTCAGCCCTGACTCCGGTCTCGCGAGCTACGCGGTGCGGTCCGCACCCTGGCCCATGAGCACCGCCGCCGCGATGCCGTCCAGGGCCGCCGCGTCCAGCGGAAAGCCGGCTTCGATCCAGGCCGCCTCGGCCGCCCTCATGGCGGCGCCGAGCGCCGGGCCGGCGAGGCCGCTCGCCATGAAGCGCGACGCCTTGAGCGGGAAGCGCGGCGGCGTCCAGCGCTGCGGCAACGTCACGAGCGACGCCCACGCCGCGGTATCGGCCACACCCTCCGCCGGCACCTCGGTCGCCGGCACCAACGTCGACGCGTCGCCGGCGCGCGTCCAGGCGAGCAGCATGCGGTCGGCATAGGATACCGGCCCGAGCCCGTAGAGCAGCGCCTTCGCCTCGGCCTCGGAGGTGGTGGCGTGGAGCCGCCACCAGCCCTCCGCCATCGCGGCGAGCCGCTCGCTCTCGGCATTGGTCAGGCGCAGGCGCTCGCGCAGCCGCTCGGCGTCCTCGGCGATCAGCACGGCGAGCGCGCCGAGCCGCCGCGTCGCCTCCGGCGCCAGCCCGAGATCGCGCTCGCGCACCGCCATGGTGGCCAAGTCCCACGGGCGGCCGATGCCGCCGAGCACGAGCTGCAGGATGCCGATCTCCGCCATCGTCTGGAGGGTCGACGCCGCGGCCGGCGCGACCATGAGCTTCATCAGCTCCATGCGGACGCGCTCGCGCGACAGCCCGCGCAGCTTCTCGCGGCCGACGATGCAGGCGTGCAGGCTCGCGGGATCGGCCGTGCCGTTGCCGTAGGCCGCCTGGAAGCGGAAGAAGCGCAGGATGCGCAGATGATCCTCGTCGATGCGCCGGGCCGGATCGCCGATGAAGCGCACGCGCCGCGCCTCGAGGTCGGGCAGTCCGCCGACCGGATCGTGCAGGGTGCCGTCCGGCGACAGCGACAGCGCGTTCATGGTGAAGTCGCGGCGCGCCGCGTCGACGTCCCAGTCGCGACCGAACGCCACGGTCGCCTTGCGGCCGTAGGTCTCGACGTCCTCGCGCAGGGTCGTCACCTCGAACGGCGTGCCGGCGACCACGACCGTCACGGTGCCGTGGTCGATGCCGGTCGGCACCGCCTTGAGGCCGGCCGCCCGCGCCCGGCGCATCACCTCCTCGGGCGGCGCCGTCGTCGCGATGTCGATGTCGCCGGGCGGCTCGCCCAAGAGCGTGTTGCGCACCGCGCCGCCGACGACGCGCGCCTCCTCGCCGTCGCGGTCGAGCATTGCCAGCACGGCGGCGAGCGGCTCCGCCGCGAGCCACGCAGCGGCGACGCGGCGCGTCGTCATCGCGTCGTGCCCGGCACGAACCGGCCGTTCTCCATGTGGGCCGGCACATAGTTCGAGTGCGGCGGCGCCCCGCCGAACTGCGCGAACACCACGAGGCTGGCGATCATCAGCACGAGCGCCGCGAGGGTCAGCCAGCCCAGCACGGTCAACCGCCAGGCGTCGGGATGGACGAGGCCGCGGCGAGTCGCGATCAGGAACGCCGCATAGAGCACGAAAGGCGTGAGGAAGAGGGCGATCTCGGTGAGAATCGGGCGAATCATGACACGTCACACATTATGTACGTCACACATCGTCACCGTCGCAATCATGCAGGTCGGACTCGTCGATGGCGCAACATCGCAGCGTGCCGGCGAACACCCGATCGCCTCCCGGATCATGTCTCGTAGATGCGTTCGTAGAGATTGCGGAGAATCCCCGCCGTGACGCCCCAGATGTACCGCTCCTGATACGGCATCACGTAGAAGCGCCGCCGCAGGCCCTTCCACTCGCGGCTGTGCAGGGCGTGGTTCTGCTTGTCCATCAGGAACGCGAGCGGCACCTCGAAGGCATCCTCCACCTCGGCCTGGTTGAGGGTCAGCGTATAGCCGGGTGCGACCCGCGACACCACCGGAAGAATGCGGAAGCCGGAGAACGTGCAGTAGAGGTCGAGATAGCCGATCGGGTCGACGAGCCCGCGGTCGAGCCCGACCTCCTCCTCGGCCTCGCGCAGCGCCGCGTCGAGCGGCGTCGCGTCGCCCGGATCGATCTTGCCGCCCGGAAACGCGATCTGCCCGGCGTGGCTCGGCAGGCTGGTGGTGCGCTGGGTGAGGATGACGCCGGGCTCCGGCCGGTCGACGACGCCGATCAGCACGGCCGCCGGCCGCGCCGGGATGACGCCCGCCGCCGTCCACAGGTCGGGGTCGAGGTCGATGTCGCCACGGGTCGCCGGCTGCTCCGGATCGGTCAGCGCCGCCGGCACCACCATGTCGAGCTTTTCACGCGCCCGGCCGAAGAAGGCGTGGCCCAGCGTGAGCGGATCGACCGCCGGCTCGTCGGTCGTGGTCATCGCCCCATGCCCCCCGTGGCCATCACGAATGATCCCTCAGAGTCTCGACCGCCACCATGGGGAAGAAGGCAGCGCCCGAGGCGACACCGAACATCAGGCGGCCATCCACCGCACGCTCCTCGCCGCGGGCGACCAAGTCGTAATAGACCGGCCGGACCACGCGAGCCCACAGGCCCCGCCGCACGTGCAGGTAGGGCTTGAGCCCGCCGGTGCCGGGCTCCGGCTCGAACCGCAGCGCGTGCTCGGCGTCGCACGCCACCCAGTCGTCGACATTGGTGCGGAAGCGCAGCACCGGCGGGCCGCCGGCCGGCGTCGGCGCGGCCACCATCTCGACCGCCAGGAAAGGCACGTCGTCGACCGTGATGCCGCACTTCTCGACCGGCGTGACCAGCACGTAGCGATCACCGTCGCGGCGCAGGACCGAGGCGAAGAGCTTGACCAGCGCCGCACGCCCGATCGGGCTACCCTGGTAGAACCAGGTGCCGTCGGCGGCGATGCGCATCGCGATGTCGCCGCAGTCCGGCGGATTCCACAGATGCACGGGTGGCGGCCCGCGGCCGCCCGCGGCCGTCACGGCGCCGGCGAGCGCTTCGATTCCCGTCCCGCTTTGCCCCGCTCCGGTCTGCCCTTCCTTCGCCACGGTTCGCCCCGATTTTGTCCGGCTGCGCGATCCGCGCCACCCTGTTTCGCCGTGCCCCGAAGGTCGCGCGAACGTGATGGGGCGGTGCCCCGCCCCGACTCATCTCGACAGCCTATGGTGCATAGGTGAGAGTGGGAACGGCCGGGCGCAACGGCCGGCTGGCCCGGTTGATGCATGGATGGCGATGCATGATTGGCGATGCATGGATCGCATCGCAGGGCTCGGCCCACCGGGAACGGGTCGGCGGCCGATGTGTCCGGACCCCGTCCGGAGTGGTGTCCGGACCAGATCCGGAGAGGTTGATCGGTCGGCCCTGCGACATCCGCCGGGCGGCCCCGACGAGGAGCACGGCATGGTGCCGAGCGGCGAGAATCTCGAGAAGCTGGAAGACATGATCGTGCGCGCCGCGGAGACGACGGCGAGCCACGTGCGGGCGGCGCGCGCCGCGGTCGGCACCGTGATCTTCGGGCAGGACCGGGTCGTCGAGCACGCCATCATCACGATCCTGTCGGGCGGTCACGCGCTGCTGGTCGGCGTCCCCGGCCTCGCCAAGACCAAGCTCGTCGACACCATGGGCACGGTGCTCGGGCTCGACGCCAAGCGCATCCAGTTCACCCCGGACCTGATGCCGTCCGACATTCTCGGCAGCGAGGTGCTGGAGGAGAATGCCGGCGGCAAGCGCAGCTTCCGCTTCATCCCGGGTCCGGTGTTCGGCCAGCTCCTGATGGCCGACGAGATCAACCGCGCCAGCCCGCGCACCCAGTCGGCGCTCCTGCAAGCCATGCAGGAGCAGCACGTGACGGTCGCCGGCGTCCGTCACGACCTGCCGAAGCCGTTCCACGTGCTCGCCACCCAGAACCCGCTCGAGCAGGAGGGCACCTATCCGTTGCCCGAGGCGCAGCTCGACCGCTTCCTGATGGAGATCGACGTCGACTATCCCGACATCGACGCCGAGCGGAAGATCCTGTTCGACACCACGGGCGCCGAGCAGGGCACGGCGAAGCCGGCGATGTCGGCCGACGATCTGATGGCGGCACAGCGGCTGGTGCGCCGGCTGCCGGTCGGCGAGTCGGTGGTCGAGGCGATTCTCGCGCTGGTGCGCTCGGCCCGTCCGGGCGCCGAAGGTCCGGACGGCAAGCTGATCGCCTGGGGCCCGTCGCCGCGCGCCAGCCAGGCCCTGATGCTCGCGGTGCGGGCCCGCGCCCTGCTCGAAGGCCGCTATGCGCCGTCGGTCGACGACGTGCTGGCGCTCGCCGAGCCGATCCTCAAGCACCGCATGGCGCTCACCTTCGCGGCCCGCGCCGACGGCGAGACCGTGCCGGGGGTCATCGGCCGCCTGAAGGGCCGGATCGGATAGGCCGATGGCGGCAACCCCCACCGCCTCGCCGGCGCGCCACACGCGGACACCCGAGACGCCGAGCCCCGAGCGACAGGCGCTCGATCGCGCCGGTGCGTCGAGCCGGCATCTCGCCGCCCTGATGCCGCGGCTGGTGCTGGAGGCGCGCCGCGTCGCCGCGACCGTCATCCACGGGCTGCACGGACGGCGGCGCGCCGGGCCGGGCGAGAACTTCTGGCAGTACCGCCGCTTCGTCTCCGGCGAATCCTCGGCCCGTGTCGATTGGCGCCGCTCGGCCCGCGACGAGCATCTCTATGTGCGCGAGCGCGAATGGGAGGCCGCCCACACGGTGTGGATTTGGCCGGACCGCTCGCCCTCGATGGCGTTCCGCTCGCGGCTGGCGACCGACTCGAAGCTCGAGCGCGCGCTCGTGATGGCGCTGGCGCTCGGCGAGGTGCTGGTGCAAGGCGGCGAGCGGGTCGGCATCCCGGGCCTGATGCCGGTGACGGCCAACCGCAACGTCATCGACCGCATGGTGCAGGCCGTCCTGCACGACGCCGCCGAACGGGCGAGCCTGCCGCCGGCCTTCTCGCCGTCGCCGCTCTCCGAGGTGCTGGTGCTGGCCGACCTGTGGAGCCCGATCGGCGAGATCCGGCAGACCCTGGCGCGGCTCTCCGCCGCCGGCGCACACGGCCACGTCGTCCAGATCGTCGATCCGGCCGAGGAGACGTTCCCGTATTCGGGCCGCGTCGAGTTCGTCGAGCCGGAGGGCTTCGGCGCCGTCACGGCCGGCCGCGCCGAGGCGTGGCGCGAGGACTACACGGCCCGCATCGCGCTCCACCGCAGCCAGATCCGCGCCGAGACCGACCGCATCGGCTGGAGCTTCGTCATCCACCGCACCGACCGGCCGGCGACCGACCTGATGCTGCAGCTCCACGCCCGCCTCTCCGCCGGCCGCGGCGCCGTGTCGCCGGCCGCCCGCAGCGAGCGCGCCGACGCTGCCGAGACGACCGACGCGGCGATCGACGACGAGACCGCCGATCTCGCCGGCACCGACGCCGGCACCGACGCCGACACCGCGGCGCTCGCCGAAGCGAGGTCCGCATGATCCCCGGGCTGCCGCTCGCCTTCGCCTCCCCTCTCGTGCTGATCGGGCTCGTCAGCCTGCCGTTGCTGTGGTGGCTCCTGCGCCTCGTGCCGCCGCGTCCGCGCCGCGTCGACTTCCCGCCGACGCGCCTCCTGTTCGACATCGCGCCCAAGGAGGAGACGCCGGCCCGCACGCCGTGGTGGCTGACGCTCCTGCGCCTGACCCTGGCCGCCCTCGTGATCCTGGCCGCCGCCGGGCCGTTGTGGAATCCGCCGGTGTCGACCGCCACGGCCAAGGCGCCGCTCGTGATGCTGATCGACGACGGCTGGTCGGCCGCCTCCACGTTCGATGCGCGGATGCGCACCGCGACCGATCTCGTCGCTCGCGCCCAGGCGGACGCCCGCGGCGTCGCGCTGGTGCCGCTCTCCGAGCCGACCCGCGACCTCTCCTTCGAGCCGCCGGACGCCGCCGCGGCGCGGCTGCGCACCATCCGGCCGAAGCCGCACGCGGTGGAGCGCGCCGACGCGCTGCCGGCGATCGGCCGGCTCCTCGCCGGCACGCCGGAGGCCGAGCTCGTCTGGCTCGCCGACGGCGTCGATCTCGGCCGTGGCGGGGAGTTCGTCGACGGACTGAAGAAACTCGCCGAGAACCGCGCCGTCACGGTGGTGACCGGCGGAGTGCGGCCGGCGCTGGCGCTCGCCGGGGCGGACAACGCCGCCGGGGGCCTCTCCGTGAAGGTGCTGCGCGCCGAGGCGGACGGCACCACGGCCGGCACGGTGCGGGCGCTGGATCTGCGCGGCCTGCCGCTCGGCGAGGCGGCGTTCGGCTTCGGCGGCACGGCGCGCGAGACCGAGGCGCGCTTCGACCTGCCGGTCGAGCTGCGCAACGACATCGCCCGCCTCGAGATCGCCGGCGAGGCCTCGGCCGGCGCCGTGCAGCTGCTCGACAAGCGCTGGCGCCGCCGCACCGTCGGCGTCGTCACCGGCTCGACGAGCGAGACGGCGCAGCCGCTGCTCGCCTCGACGTTCTATCTCGGCCGGGCGCTCGCCCCGTTCGCCGACGCCCGCATCGCCGAGCGCGGCTCGCCGACCGAGGCGGTCGCCCGGTTCGTCGATCAACGGCTGCCCATGCTGGTGCTGGCCGATGTCGGCACCGTCGCCGGACCGGCGCGCGAGACGCTGACGCGCTGGGTCGAGGAGGGCGGCGTGCTGGTGCGCTTCGCCGGACCGCGGCTCGCCGCCGCCGACGACGATCTCGTGCCGGTGCGGCTGCGCCGCGGCGGCCGGGTGCTCGGTGGCAGCCTCAGCTGGGAGCAGCCGCAGCGGCTCGCGAGCTTCGCGCCGGACGGGCCGTTCGCCGGCCTGCCAGTGCCCGAGGACGTCACGGTCAAGCGGCAGGTGCTGGCCGAGCCCGACTCCGCGCTCGTCGATCACACCTGGGCGGCGCTCGCCGACGGCACGCCGCTCGTCACCGCCGCCAAGCGCGGCAAGGGGATGGTGGTGCTCTTCCACGTCACGGCCGACACCCGCTGGTCCGACCTGCCGCTGTCCGGCGCCTTCGTCGAGATGCTCCGCCGCGTTGTCGGCCTGTCCGGCACGACGGTCGGCCCGGAGGCCGGCGCCAAGCCGCAAGGCACCGCCGACACGGTGGCGCCGACCCGGCTGCTCGACGGCTACGGGGCGTTCGGCCCGCTGCCGCCGACCGCCCGGCCGGTCGCCGCCGGCTACGCGGGCCGCGCCACCGCCGACAATCCACCCGGCTTCTACGGGCCGCCGGAGGGCCTCGTCGCCGTGAACACGCTCCTCGCCACCGACCGCCCGAAGCCGCTCGACCTCGCCCCGCTCGGCGCCCTCACCGAGCCCTACCGGACGACCGAGCCGCAGGATCTGCGCGGGCCGATCCTGCTCGGCGCCACGGCGCTGGCGCTCGTGGATGCGCTGATCGTGTTCTGGCTCGCCGGCGGGCTCTCCCGCCTGACCGGTTGGCGCCGCGCCCCGGCCGCCGTCGTGGTCGGCCTCGTCGTCGCGCTCGCGACGATCGCGCCGCCGCCGGCGCGGGGGGCCGAGCCGCGGCCCGCCGATCCGCAGGCCGACGCCTTCGCGGCCAAGGCGACCTCGGGCGCTCGCCTCGCCTATGTGACGACCGGCAACGCCGAGGTCGACGCGATCAGCAAGGCCGGCCTGCAGAGCCTCACGGTCTTCCTCGGCCAGCGTACCGCGCTGGAGGGCGGCGAGCCGCTCGGCCTCGACGTCGCGCGCGACGAGCTCGCCTTCTTCCCGCTGATCTACTGGCCGATCGTGCCCGATGCGCCCAAGCCCTCGGCGCAGGCGCTCGCCCGGGTCGACGCCTACATGAAGCAGGGCGGCACCATCCTGTTCGACACCCGCGACGCCGTGGAAGCCGCGCCCGGCGCCGAGACGAAGAGCCCCGGCATGGTGGCGCTGCGCGGCATCCTGTCGTCGCTCGACATCCCCGAGCTGGAGCCGATCCCGCGCGAGCATGTGCTGACCAAGACGTTCTTCCTGCTGCGCGACTTCCCGGGCCGCTTCACGGCCGGGCGGCTGTGGGTGGAGGCGATGCCGGCCGCCGATCCGGACGGGCCGGACGAGCGCCGCCCGGCCCGCGCCGGCGACGGCGTGTCGTCGATCCTGATCACGTCGAACGATCTCGCCGGCGCCTGGGCGACGCGGCCGGACGGCCAGGCGCTGCTGCCGCTGGTGCCCGGCGAGCCGCGCCAGCGCGAGCACGCCTTCCGGGCCGGCGTCAACATCGTGATGTACGCCCTGACCGGCAACTACAAGGCCGATCAGGTCCACGTCCCGGCGCTGCTGGAGCGGCTGGGGCAATGAACGTCGCCGCGGCGACCCAACCGCCCCGTCATCCTGAGGTGCTCGGCCGCGGGCCGAGCCTCGAAGGATGCGGCCACCGCTCGGGGCCGTCGCCCTTCGAGGCCCGGCTTTGCCGGGCACCTCAGGGTGACGGAGACATGAATGAGCATGCGACATCGGATTCGTGATGTTCGGTAGGAGCACTCTTTGACCTTCGGCCTCTCCTTCGCGCCGCTCGTTCCTGATTACGTCGTGTGGGCCGCCGCGGCGGTCGCCGCCGTGATCGCGCTCCTGCTGATCGTCGCCCGCATGCGCGGCGCCCTGATCAGGACGCTCGCGCTGGCGCTGCTGGTGCTGGCGCTGGCGAATCCCTCCTTCACCCGCGAGGACCGCGAGCCGTTGTCGTCGGTCGCCGTCATGGTGGTCGACAAGAGCGCCAGCCAGAGCTTCGGCGAGCGTGCCGCGCAGGCGGAAGCCGCGCGCGCCGCGCTGACCGAGCGCCTGCAGCGCATCCCGGGGCTCGAGTTGCGCACCGTCGAAGCCGGCCAGGCCGACGGCGAGACCGACGGCACACGGCTGTTCGGCGCGCTCGGCGCGGCGCTCGCCGACGTGCCGCCGGAGCGCGTCGCCGGCGCCGTCATGCTGACCGACGGCCGCGTCCACGACGTGCCGGCCGACACCGGCGCGCTCGGCTTCTCGGCGCCCGTGCATGCGCTGGTCACCGGCCATCCGGGCGAGCGCGACCGCCGCGTTGTCCTCGTCTCGGCGCCGCGCTTCGGCATCGTCGGCCAGCAGCAGACCATCACGTTCCGGGTCGAGGACACGGGCGCGCCGCGCGGCCCCGCCGAGGTGCGCATCAGCCGCGACGGCGAGACGATCGAGCGCCGCAGCGTGCTGTCGGGCGATCAGGTCCGCGTCCAGGTGCCGATCCCGCATCCGGGCCAGAACATCGTCGAGATCGAGGCGTCGCCGATCCTCGACGAGCTGACCCCGCTCAACAACCGCGCCGTCGTCTCGATCGACGGCGTGCGCGACAAGCTGCGCGTGCTGCTGGTCTCCGGCGAGCCGCATGCCGGCGAGCGCACCTGGCGCAACCTGCTCAAATCCGACGCCAACGTGGATCTGGTCCACTTCACCATCCTGCGCCCGCCCGAGAAGCAGGACGGCACGCCGATCAACGAGCTGTCGCTGATCGCGTTTCCGACGCGCGAATTGTTCCAGCAGAAGATCAACGAGTTCCAGCTGATCATCTTCGATCGCTACGCCCGCCAGGGCGTGCTGCCGATCATCTATTTCGACAACATCGCCCGCTACGTGCGCGACGGCGGTGCCGTGCTGGTCGCGGCCGGGCCGGACTACGCCAGCCAGACCTCGCTGTGGCGCACGCCGCTCGAATCGATCCTGCCGGCCGAGCCGAACGGCCGCGTCACCGAGCAGGCGTTCCACGCCGCGCTGACCGATCTCGGCAAGCGCCATCCCGTCACCCGCACGCTCGAAGGCGCCGGCGCCGAGCCGCCGGCGTGGAGCCGCTGGTTCCGCCTGGTCGACGCGCGCTCGATCGAGGGCATGACGGTGATGAAGGGCCCGGACGAGAAGCCGCTCCTGGTGCTCGCCCGCGAGGGCGAGGGCCGCGTCGCGCTCCTGTTGTCCGACCACATCTGGCTGTGGGCGCGCGGCTACGAGGGCGGCGGGCCGCACATCGATCTCCTGCGCCGGCTGTCGCACTGGCTGATGAAGCAGCCGGACCTGGAAGAGGAGGCGCTGCGGCTGTTCGCCCGCGGCCGCGAGATCGTCGTGCAGCGCCAGACCATGGCCGAGACGGCGGCGCCCGTGACGCTGACCGCCCCGTCGGGCGCGACCCGCACGCTCGAGCTCGACCCGGCCGACGCCGGCGTGTGGCGCAAGAGCATCGAGGCGAGCGAGCTCGGCCTGTGGCGCGCCTCCGACGGCAAGCTCACCGCGATGGTGAATGTCGGGCCACCCAACCCGCGCGAGTTCGCCGAGGTGACCTCGACGACCGACGTGATGGCGCCGCTCACCGACGCGACCGGCGGCAGCGCGAGGCGGCTCGCGGCGCGTGCCGGCGCTGCGGTCGACGTGCCGCGGGTCGTCGCGGTGCGCTCGTCCGAGACCTTCAAGGGCGACAGTTGGATCGGCCTGAAGATGCGCGACGCCAGCGTGGTGCGCGGCGTCGGCGTGCTGCCGATGTTCGCCGGCCTCCTGGGACTTCTCCTCCTGGTCGGCAGCCTGGCGCTCACCTGGGCCCGCGAGGGGCGGTAAGGACGGGCATGCTCTTCTTCCCTCTCCCCGCTGCGCGGGGCGAGGCCTGAGCTTCCCCGTTCTCCCTGTCGCAACGGCGGGACCGCCCTGCGCGGGTCCGGATGGACGGACCGCGTCCGCCCGCGTTAAACACCGGCTCCCTCCGCGTGATCGTGCCGCTGCATGATCGCGCGCCTCTGCGACCCTCGCGCCCCCGCGCCGACCAACCCTCGACCAAGGTGATCCGATGACCGAACCCCACATCCGCGACAACGAGTGGTGGGTCTCTCCCTACAACGCCGCCGCCGACGTGGTCGCGGCCCGGCAGCTTCCCGCCAAGGTCGAGATTCACGACGCGACGCTGCGCGACGGCGAGCAGACGCCCGGCATCGTCATGGACGTCGCCGACAAGGTGGCGATCGCGGAAAAGCTCGCCGAGGTCGGCGTCGAGCGCATCGAGGCCGGCATGCCGGCCGTCTCCGACATGGACTTCACGGCCATCAAGGAGATCTCCAAGCTCGGCCTCACGTCGAAGATCTTCTCCTTCGCGCGCGCCGTGACGGTCGACATCGACAAGGCGCTCGACTGCGGCTGCCACGGCGTGATCATCGAGATCCCGATCGGCTATCCGAAGCTCAAGTACCAGTTCAAGTGGACGTGGGAAGACGTGCTCAAGAAGAGCATCGAGGTCGTGAACTACGCCAAGAAGCGCGGCCTCTATGCCGTCTACTTCCCCTACGACACGACGCGGGCGCGGCCCGAGGATCTGGAGAATCTGCTGACCCGTCTGATGCAGGAGGCGCCGCCCGACTCGATCGGCATCGTCGACACCATGGGCTGCGCGCTGCCCGAGGCGATCAAATACATGGTGCGCCGCGTGAAGGCGCTCACCGGCCTGCCCGTGGAAGTGCACACCCACAACGACTTCGGCATGGCGGTGGCGACCGAGCTGGCCGGTGTCGAGGCGGGTGCGTCGTGCATCCACTCCTGCGCCAACGGGCTCGGCGAGCGCACCGGCAACGCCGCACTCGAAGAGCTGATGGTCGCGCTGCACGTGCTGTACGGCTACGACAAGCAGTATCGGCTCGACAAGCTGCCGGAACTCGGCGCGCTGGTGAGCCGCATCACCGGCGTGCCGATCGCCGCCAACAAGCCGATCCTCGGCTCGAAGAATTTTACCCGCGAATCCGGCATCGGCGTGGACCTCGTGGTGAAGGAGCCGCTCGCGATGTTCGGCACCCATCCGGCGCTCACCGGCCGGGCCGGCGACGTGGTGCTCGGCAAGAAGAGCGGCAAGGCGTCGATCACCTACACGCTGGAGAAGCTCGGCCTGCCGATCCCCGACGACGCGTTGGTCGGCGAGATGCTTCGCCAGGTGAAGGACAAGGGCATCGCCAAGCGCGGCCTGGTGACGGACGAGGAGTTCGCCGAGATCGCCCGCGACGTGATGGCCGTAAAGGCGTGACATCGGACCACCACGGCAGGCAGGTGCTCCGACAGGACCGGTGCGCGGGTTGCGGAATCGACTGTTTCTTAGCGGTTTTCGCTGTCGACCTCGGAGATGAGGCGGATCGGCGGGCCTGGGGGCCACGCCGGCACGCCGGTTCGGCGCGGATGGCGATGACGATCCACATCGACATCGCCGCCGTGGCGGCGACACGTCCGCCCGATCGGGTCAGACGGCGGCCGTGAGGGTCAGCGCCCGTGTCAAATCGTCGGCGATGGCGGGGACGTGGATCTGGCGCGTCGCCTTGCCCATCCCGCGCCATCGCATGCGACGCCGTCCGTCGCTGCGCGTCCACGTCCCGAAGATCGTCTCGATCCTTTGCCTGACCCGGTCGATCGGCCGGTTCCAGGCGTCGAGCCGGGCGAGGGGCTCGGCCTCGTCACGACCCCACAGGGCGGCCGCAGCGATCCGTGGGGTGCCGCCCTCGGCGCGAACGGCGTCACCGAGTTGGCGTCCTCGGTGGGCACAGTCGGCGAAGACTTCACCCGGATCGTCCGGTCCGGCCGCGGGACCGGCCTTGCTGTCGGCGACGTCGGCCGCGGTCACGGCGATCGGTTCGACGAGGCTGGTGTCCGCATCGGCTCCGACATGCACCTTGGACACGGGCACGGCGGGCTTGCCGCGGCGCCCGACCATTCTCACCCGGCGGCGGCCGCGGCTTTCGCGGCGAGGCGCTGGTCGAAGCGCGCCGTGTCGATCACGGCCCGCACATGTGTGCCGTCGCCGACCGTCTCGACGGCGTCGTGCGCCGTCACCCTGAAGGTCAGGGTGCGGCCGTCGATCGCGACGAGCTCGGCCTCCGCCTCGACCCGCATGCCGAGCGGGGTCGCGGCGCGGTGCTCGACGTCGAGCCTGACGCCGACGCTCTGCCGGCCGTCGGGCAGCGCGGCGGCGACCGCGTCGACCGCGGCCGCCTCCATCAGGGTCACCATCACGGGCGTGGCGAGCGCCGTCACGCCGCCGCTGCCGACCCGCACGGCGGTGTGCTCCGCGCCGACCACCAGCGTGGCACGTCCCTTCAGCCCGACGAAAAGGCCCGGTGTCCCGCTTGTCATGTCACACCCGTGTTCGTGAAATCGTGATCAGGAGATCGGTAGCCGACATCGCCGCACTGCCGTCGCGCGGCCGTGTCGTCGACGCGCCATGGCAGCGGTGTCGCACCGCCCCGAATTCGCGCCCCGGTGAGCCTCGCTTAACCGCTTCTTTACCGTGACCCGTGGAAAGTCGGGACGAGGATCGCCGATCGCGTCCCGATTCCATCGTTCGTTAACGACCGGACGTCGGCGCACCGTTGTCGCGGTTCCGTTCGATGCGTTTGGGCCGGGTATCCACATGACAGGCGCGCCAGGTTACGTCAAAGGGGGTCGCCGCGACGCGCGGGATCAAGCTCCCGACAAGGCGCACCGGTCCGGATCGTCGTTCCGGCGGTGGCTCGGCTCCGTCATTCCGGACGAGCGCACGCCCGATCCGAACGACTTCGCCACCACGACGGCGTCGGCGCCCGAGCTCTCGTCCGCGCCCGCGGCGGCACCCGCGTCCGCGGCGACGGACCCGCGCGTGGCGGCACCCGCGATGCCGAGCCGAGCGCTCCCCGACCGCGACCTCGTCGCCCTGTGCAACCGGTTCGAGGGCATCACCCGCCAGCTCGAGCGGCTCGTCCACACGACGCTCGACACCACCACCGCCGCGGCGCCGGCGAAGGCGCCCGCGAGTGCCTCCGGCGGCAGCCCGCTCGACCGCGCCGTCGCCGAGATCGCGGCGCGCCAGCGCGCGCTCGACAGCGAGAGCCCGCCCTCGGTGCCGAGCATGTTCGCGCCCGTGATGGACCCGGCGGCGCTCGCCCCGGCGCCGCTCGACCTGTCGCGGCTCGAGGAGCAGCTCCGGCTGATCACCACGCGGATCGAGACGCTGCGCTCGCCGTGCCGGGCCGAGGAGATCGCTTCGGAGCTGCGCGAGGAGCTGCGCCGCATCGGCCGCGCCGTCCACGATCTCGTTCCGCGCCACGCCTTCGAGGCGCTGGAGGGCGAGGTGCGGGCGCTCGCCTCCAAGCTCGACCAGAGCCGCGGCGGCGGCTTCGATCCGGCCGTGCTGGCGCCGCTCGAGCAGGGCCTCGCCGAGGTGCGCGACGCGCTGCGCGGGCTCGGCCCCGGCGAGCTCGCGGGCTCGGTCAACACGCTGTTTCACAAGATCGACGAGGTCACGGCCGACGGCCTCGACGCGACCGTGCTGCACCAGCTCCAGGACGCGGTCGGCACGCTGCGCGGCATCGTCTCGACGGTCGCCTCGGGCGATGCGCTCGCCGCCCTCGTCGCCGAGGTGCGGGCGCTGTCCGAGAAGATCGAGCAGACGCCGCCGGCACCGGCTGCGCCAGCGCCGGAGCCGGGATTCGGCTCGCCCCAGCACGAGCTGCTCGCCAGCCTCGAGCGCCAGATCTGCGGCATCGCCGAGACGCTGGCGGCCCAGAACGCGGCCCAGAATGTGGCCCAGGCGGCCGCCCGGGCTGCGCCGGCGGCGGCCGGCGACGTCGCGCCGCCCGCCGTCGCGCCGCCTGCCGCCGTGCCGCCGACGCTCGAGCCCCTGATGGCCTCGATCGCCGAGCGCCTGGAGAAGTTCGACCTGCTCGCCGACGAGCGCCCGTCGCTGGCGCCGATCGAGGACCAGATCAGCAAGCTCGACGACAAGCTCGACCGCCTGGGTGCAAGCGCCATCGACGCCGCCATGGTGGCACAGGTCGAGGACCGCATCCGCCTGCTTGCCGACAAGCTCGACCGCATCGAGCGCTCGGCCCTCGACCATCCCGGCCTGGCGCCGTTGGAGAGCCGGATCGTCGACCTGGTGCGCAAGATCGAGCAGTCGGAGCAGCGGCTCGAGATGCTGCCGGCGCTGGAGCGCGGCATGGCCGAGCTGCTCGCCCATGTCGAGGCGCTGCAGGCCCGGCCCGCGGCTCCGCCCGAGCCGAGCCCGGCCCTGACGGCGCTCGCCCGCGACGTCGAGAGCCTGCGCCGGAACCAGGAGGACGCCGACCGCCGCACCCGCGAGCAGCTCGAGGCGGCGCATGGCACGCTCGGCCGCATGGCCGATCGATTGGCCTCGATCGAGCAGGATCTGCGCGGCGCTCCCCGTCGACCGGCCCCGGTCGACGGCCCGGCCCCGATGGCGCCCGCCGCGATGACCCCGGCGCCTGCCGCCCCGGCCGCGGTCGCGCCGACCGTGCCTCCGCCGGCATCGCCGCCCCTGGTCGGCCCGGCGATGCCGGGGCTCACGTTCGGCCCAGCCCCGGCGCCGGCGGTCGCGCCCGGCCCCGTCGCGGCGCCGGCCGCGGCCGCTCCGGCGGCCCGCGCCAACGGCCTCGCCATCCCGGTCGGCCCGCCGCGGCGCCCGACGGCGCCCGACGGCGATCATGCCGAGCCGGCCGCCGGCCCGTCGCCCGACGCGCCGATCGAGCCCGGCTCCGGCCCGCCCTGGAACCGCGGCGGCCGCAGCGCCGCCGAGCGGATCGCCGCCTCGCAGGCGGCGCTCGGACCGGCCGTCGCGCCGCCCGCGGCCGAGACGACGGGGGCGCGTCCGAACTTCATCCTGGCCGCTCGCCGGGCCGCGCAGGCGGCCAGCGAGCAGCCGGGCACGCCGGCCGCTGCCGGGGCCGTCTCGCCCGCCGCGGTCGGTCGCGGCCGCTCACTCGGCGACCGGGTGCGAGCCCTGTTCATGACCACGAGCGTGATCGTCATCGCGGCCGCGCTGGTGCCGATCGGGTGGTCGGCGTTCGGGCCGGACGGCGACACGCCGTCCGCGCCGGTCGCCGCCACGCCGCAGGCCGCGGCGCCGTCGCTGGCCGCCACCGGGGCGACGGACGAGAAGGCCGGCAGCCGCGCCGGCTCGCAGCTCGCCGATCTGGTGCCGCCGACCGAGCGGACCGCCGCGGCGCGCGCCCTGTCGCACGCCCCGCCGACCGCTCGCGCGCTGCTCGAGAAGCACATGCCGAAGTTGAAGGACGACGCGGCCCTGGTGGCGCCGCCGACGCCCTCCGCCCCGGCGACCGTGCCGGCCGCCCCGTCCGCGCTGCCGGCGCCGACCGCGACCGCTCCGGCCGCCGCCCCTGCGGCGAGCCCCCCGTCGCGCGTCGCTGCCGTTCCGGTTCCCCCCGCCCCGGACGTGACCGGCACCGTGCCGGTCGCCCGGCTGGTGCCGCCGCCGGCGACGCCGCTGCCCGCCACGCCGGCGCCGCCCGCGGCCGGTCCGGCCGCGCCGTCGGACGACGGCGGGGCCATCGAGGCCTGGCCCGAGACCTTGCCCGCCGCCTTCTCCAGCAAGCCGCTGGTCGCCGGGGTCGCCGCCCGCAACCCGGCCGCCGCCTACGAGATCGCCATGCGCTACGCCGAGGGGCGCGGCGTGACGGCCGACATCGCCGCCGCCGTGCCGTGGTTCCAGCGCGCCGCCGCGGCCGGCCTCGCACCCGCCCAGTTCCGGCTCGGCAGCCTGTACGAGAAGGGCAACGGCGTGAAGAAGGATCTCGCCGAGGCGCGGCGCTGGTACGCCGCCGCGGCCGAGCGCGGCAACGCCAATGCGATGCACAACATCGCCGTGCTGTACGCCGAGGGGATCGACGGCAAGCCGGACTTCCAGACCGCCGTGCAGTGGTTCACCAAGGCGGCCCGCCACGGCGTCGCCGACAGCCAGTACAATCTCGCGATCCTCTACGCCCGCGGCATCGGCACCGAGCAGAACCTCGCCGAGGCCTACAAGTGGTTCGCGATCGCCGCCCAGAAGGGCGACAAGGACGCCGCCAAGAAGCGCGACGACCTCGCCGCACGGCTCGATCAGCAGAGCCTGACCGCCGCGCGCCTGGCCGCCCAGAGCTTCGTGCCGCTGGTCGCGCCCGAGGACGCCATGACGGTGCCGCCGCCGCCCGGCGGCTGGGAGGACGCCGCCTCCGGCCGCGGCCGGGCGAAGCCCAAGAGCCGCATTCCGATGGAGCAGGCGGCCCGGCTGTGACGTTTTCGCGCGCGGCATGCGCGTCGTGACGCCATGGGCGTCGTGATCGGATGCGAGGCCCGGCCGCGCGCGGGTCGTGCCGGTCGACGGCGGCCGACCGCCGTCGCGCCGATTTCACTTTCCGTTTGCGGGGCGAGCCTGTAGGGCTTCGCGACAGCGTGGTTTGTCGCCGCGCGCGCCGTCGTGACGACCCTCGACCTCTGACCGGCATGCGTCCCCGGACCAGGCCGCGGATCCGAGCCCGTGGAAATCTATCTCCCGATCGCCGACCTGCCGGTGAACGTGTTCCTCGTCTTCGCGATGGGGACCGCGGTCGGGTTCATCTCGGGCATGTTCGGCATCGGCGGCGGCTTCCTGATGACGCCGCTGCTGATCTTCATCGGCGTGTCGCCGGCCGTCGCGGTGGCGACCGTATCGAGCCACATCGCGGCGTCGTCGTTCTCGGGGGCGCTCAACTACTGGCGCCGCCGCGCCATCGATCTCGCGCTCGCCTTCATGCTGCTGATCGGCGGCTTGATCGGCACCGCGGTCGGGGTGTGGCTGTTCACGCTGCTGCGGGCGCTCGGCCAGCTCGATCTCGTCATCGCGCTCTCCTATGTCGTGCTCCTGTCGTCGGTCGGCAGCCTGATGGTGGCCGAGAGCGTGCAGGCGATCATCCGCCTCCGGCGCGACAAGAACACGGTGCCGGCCCGCCATCCGGGCGGCCACACCTGGCTGCACGGCCTGCCGCTGAAGGTGCGGTTCAAGCAGTCGCGGCTCTACGTGTCGGTGATCCCGGTGTGGCTCATCGGCTTCGTGATGGGCTTTCTCGGCGCCATCATGGGCATCGGCGGCGGCTTCATCCTCGTGCCGGCGCTGATCTATCTCCTGCACGTGCCGACCAGCGTGGTGATCGGCACCTCGATGGTGCTCACCCTCGTCACCATGGCGGGCGCCACCATCATGCACTCGGCGACCAATCATCTGGTCGACGCGCTGCTCGCCCTCATCCTGATGGTCGGCGGCGTCATCGGAGCGCAGTTCGGGGCGCAGGCGGGCCAGAAGATGCGCTCCGAGCGGCTGCGGCTGATGCTGGGGCTCCTGGTGCTCGCGGTCGGCCTACGCTTCGCCGTGAACCTCTTCGTCGTGCCGGGCGAGCTGTTCTCGTTCCGCCTGATGGAGGGCGGGCGATGAGACGCGCGCGGCTCGTCCTCGCCGTGTTGGCCGGCGTTCTGGCCGGCCTGTCGTCCGCGACCGGCGGTGCGGGCGCGGCCGAGCGGCTCGTCACCTCGCTGTCGACCCACCGGGTGCTGATCAACTCGGTGTTCACGGGCGCCGAGGTGGTGCTGTTCGGCGCCGTCGAGAGCGACGGGGCGGGGCCGTCGCGGCGCGGCGGCTACGACGTGATCGCCACCGTGGTCGGGCCGCCCCAGACGCTCAAGACGCTGAAGAAGGATCGCCTGCTCGGCATCTGGATCAACGCCGACTCGCGCACCTTCATCGGCGTTCCCGCGTATCTCGCCGTGCTCGGCACCCGGCCGTTCGATCGCTTCGTGCCGGCCGACCGGCTGCGCCGGCTGCAGATCGGCCTCACCAACGTGGTGTTGCCGCAGCAGATCGGTCCCGACATCGCCGACGTGGTCGCCGACGACCCGTTCCGCCAAGCGTTCCTGCGGCTGAAGACCGAGCGCAAGCTCTACATCGAGGATCCGACCGCCGTCACGATGCTGTCGCCGACCCTGTTCCAGGCGTCGATCCCGCTGCCGGCCGAGGCGCCGGTCGGCATCTACGAGGTCGACGTGAAGCTGTTCCACGACGGCGTGCTGGTGGCACGCTCGATCTCGGCCTTCGAGATCGTCAAGGTCGGCTTCGAGCGTTTCGTCGCCACCGCGGCGGTCGACAACGGCCTTCTCTACGGCATCGTCACCGCCATGATGGCGCTGCTGACCGGCTGGCTCGCCTCGGTGGTGTTCAGACGGGATTGAGGATGGTCCGAGGGGCACGTCCCGCATGGTGAGGAGCGGCGACCCGGGTCCGCGCGACGCGTGGCCCGCGTGTCAACTCCGGCCGCGTCTCGAACCACGCGGCCTCCGGCGTCGCGGTTTCTTCACGAACGACTCGACGAATCGAACGACGACGTCCGCCGGGGGCCGCCCCCGCCCTTCGAGACGCCCGCCACGCGGGCTCCTCGGGACGAGGGCGGGGTGGGTCATCGCGAGCGGACGCTCAGTCCACCAGGCCCTTCTTCACCAGCCAGTCCTGGATGAGATCGGCGACCTGGCCGTTGTTCTTGTCCATCATGAGCATGTGCGAGTTGCCCTTGATGCCGACCTTGGGCAGGTCGACGACGTCGACGCTGCCGCCCGCCGCCTTGACGGCGTCGCCGAAGGACACGTCCTTGGCCCGCATGGTCGGCCAGCGCGAATCCTGCTCGATGTAGTCGCCGAACACCATCAGGGTCGGCACGTTCTTGAGGGCCGCGGCCTTGGCCGGGTCGCCCGGCACGGCCGGCTCGACCGCCACCAGCGCCTTGACCTTGTCGGGATGCTCCTGGGCGATCTTGAAGGCGAAGCCGCCGGCCTGGCTGTGGAACAGGATCACGCAGGGGCAGACCTTCTGCACCAGCTCCGTGTAGGCCGCGATGATCGCCTTGTCGCTGTCGAGCCAGCGCGGCACGTTCTGGCGCACGAAGCTGTCATAAGCCTCGATCGGGAACTGGCTGCCCGGCAGCGGCTTCAGCTTGGCCGGATCGGGGTTCCAGGAGCCCGGTCCGGCGCCGATGCGGAAGCGCTCGAAGGCGTTGCCGCGGGTGAGGAACACGGGCGAGCTCGACCAGATGTCCGGGCTCGGATAGCCGGAGCGGCCGCGCTCCACCGCGTCGGAGACGTAGACGTCCCAGCCCTTGCGGACGAACATGTTGAGCCAGCCGTCACGGCCGTCCGGTGTCGTCTCGTAGGTCACCCCGGTCAGCCCGCCGCCGTGCCACATCAGGAGCGGGAACTTGCCCTTGCGGGTGGCCGGGAAGAAGTACTGCACGTACATCTGCTCGACCTGATAGGGGCCGTTCGGGTCCATCTTGGCGGGCGTGCCGCCGGCCGAGAACACCACCTCGCGCACCGGCTTGCCGGTGACCTCGACGATGCGGCCGCCGATGTGGAACGAGCCCATGTCCCGAAGCTGGATCGGCTCCTTCTTGGCGGCGGGGTCGGGCAGCACCGGGCCGCTCGGGGCCGGCGCAGCGGACGGGGCGGCGGGTGCGGTGGTGGGCGTGGTGGTGGGCGCGGTCTGGGCGAGGACCGGCGAGGAGAGCGCGGACGCGCCGAAAAGGCCGAGCGCGAGCCCGGCCAGCAGCAGTGTTTTCATTATTGCAGACTCCCGGAAGTGACGACGCCCGGGATGGTAGACGGCCCGATCGGCGCCGCAAGGCCTCGCGCCGCGTGTGCCCGACGGAGACATGCAACGAGGCGCGATGCGCTCTCACCCCTTCGCCCGGGCCTGGTCGGCGAGCGTCTTCAGCACCTTGCGGAGCCCCGCCGCCGTCGTGATGCGCTCGGGGAATGCCACGCGGCGGGTGAGGTCGCCGGCGGCGAGGTCGAGGCCGTCGGGGTCGAGGCCCGTCACCTTCCAGGGCCCGGCGGGCGCGCCGGCCAGCACGGTCGCATAGAGCGTCACGGCCTCGGCGTGGTCCTGGTTCACGTGGGCGATCGCGCTCTCCTCGGCCGCCACGAGCTCGTCGGCGCCGGAAAGGTCGCTCAACACCTCCTCGGGCGCCAGATCGGCGGCGCGGGCGAAGCCACCGTTCAGGTGGAACGCCGCGACCATCATGCGCCAGGTCGAGAAGTCGGGCAGGGCGGCGTAGAGCTCGGCCTTGGGATGGTGCGACAGGAAGCGGCGCCGCAGCGTCGGGTCGTCGTCGCGCACCAGGCTGCCCAGCACGGTGAGCCGGGGGTGGGCGAGCGGATCGCCCTTGCCGGTCGCGGCGAGCAGGATCGAGGCGCGGCCGTCGCGCTCCAGGTTCGCCGTGTGGGTGGCGAGCCGCGACAGCAGCAGCACCGGCGACCCGTCCGCCGCGGTCGCCACGTTGACGAGCGAGCCGAACGGGTGGCCGGTGTGGCGGTCGTTGGTCGACAGGGTGCCGGCGCGTGTCGCGCGCAGCAGGTGCCGGGCCACCGCCACAGGAACGAAGTCCTCGGGAAGCTTGGCGTTTTCCGGGATGCGCCCGGGCATCGTGCCGGGCCGGGGAGGCGGAATGTCGGTCACGGAGGGTCTCCTGGTCGAGCCCCGACTGTCGGGTGCCGGAACGACGAAATAAAGCCCGGAGCGATCCCGGTATGGCGAAATCGCTCGCAAAACACTAGACTCCGGCTCGGAACGCGCAGCTCGGACCCGCTTCGGAACCGCCGAAAGGGGTCACATTTCGGCCCAGCTTTGCGGGCTTCAAGGCCCGAAGAGTTTGCCCGACAACGGGAAAAGAGGCCCATGCCGACCATCGCGCTCGTCGACGACGACCGGAACATCCTCACCTCGATTTCCATCGCGCTCGAGGCCGAAGGCTATCGGATCATGACCTACACGGACGGCGCCTCGGCGCTGGACGGGTTCAAGACCTCGATGCCGGATCTCGCGATCCTCGACATCAAGATGCCCCGCATGGACGGCATGGAGACGCTCCGCCGGCTGCGCCAGAAGTCCGACGTGCCCGTCATCTTCCTCACCTCCAAGGACGAGGAGATCGACGAGCTGTTCGGCCTCAAGATGGGGGCCGACGACTTCATCAGGAAGCCGTTCTCGCAGCGGCTCCTGGTCGAGCGCGTCAAGGCGGTGCTGCGCCGGGCGATCCCCAAGGACGGCGCCGCCCCGAAGGAGACCGACTCGGCCAAGGTGCTGGAGCGCGGCCTTCTGCGCATGGATCCGGAGCGCCACACCTGCACCTGGAAGGGCGAGCCCGTGACCCTCACGGTCACCGAGTTCCTGATCCTGCAGGCGCTGGCCCAGCGGCCCGGCGTGGTCAAGAGCCGCAACGCCCTGATGGACGCGGCCTACGACGACCAGGTCTATGTCGACGACCGCACCATCGACAGCCACATCAAGCGGCTGCGCAAGAAGTTCAAGCAGACCGACGACGACTTCGACATGATCGAGACCTTGTACGGCGTCGGCTATCGGTTCAAGGAATAGCCTCGGTTCGTCCGGCCGGGCGGCGCGGTCCGAGCGACGCGCAGGTGCGCCGAAAAGGTCGGACGCGAACCGGCGAGACGCCCTGACGACACCGCCCCGAAGACACCGCGAGGCGCACGGCCCGTGCTCGATCGACTTGCCGACCGCGACGGCGCGCCCCGCGACAGCGCCGACCCGACCGTCGAGACGCGGGCCGCTCCGCCGACCGTTCCGGTTCGGCGACCGTCCCGGCGCCGGCGCCCGCTGCGCCGCTTGCTGCGGCCGTTCCGACGCGCCGTCCGCTCCTGGCTGCAGCCGGCCGCCGAGCGCATCCGCCGGTCCGCCGACCGTGCCGCTCCCGGACGCGCCGCCCCACGCCCCACCGAGCCGGTGCTGGCCGGCTACTTCGGCATCGCCGGGCTGCGCCGGATCGCCCGGGCGCGGCGGGCGCTGCGCCGCTCCCGCCTGCGCCTGCAGGTCGCCCTGGCGCCGGCCGCACGCGCCGCCCTCGTGGTCGGCTCCCGGCTCGTCGCCCTCCATCGCCGCAACATGGCGGCGCTCGAGGCCGTGGCCCTTCCCGCCGCGCGGGCGCTGCGCCTCGACAGCCTCGGCCGGGCCCTGCAGCCGGCCTGGAAGCTGTTCACGGCCCTGACCTTCTCGAGCCTCACCCGGCGTATCGTCTTCCTCAACGTCGCCGGCCTCTTGGCCCTCGTGGTCGGCATCCTCTACCTGACCCAGTTCCGCGCCGGCCTGATCGATGCCCGGGTGCACAGCCTGCTGGTGCAGGGCGAGATCATCTCGGGCGCCATCGCCGCGTCGGCGACGGTCGATACCGACACCATCACGATCGATCCGCAGCGCCTGCTCGAGCTGCAGGCCGGCGAGAGCTACGGACCCTCCGACGACGTGCTGTTCGGCTACGAGTTCCCGCTCAATCCCGAGCAGGTGGCGCCGCTCCTGCGCCGGCTCGTCACCCCGACCAACACGCGCGCCCGCATCTACGACCGCGAGGGCACGCTGTTCATGGACAGCCGCACGTTTCTCGGTCGCGGCGACGTGCTGCGCTACGACCTGCCGCCGCCGACCGCCGAGCGACCGGGTGCGGTCGAGCGCACCTTCGGGGCGGTGCGGCGCTGGCTCGGCCGCGGCGACCTGCCGCGCTACCGCGAGCTCGGCCCGGAGGAGAACGGCAAGGCCTATCCGGAGATCGCCCAGGCGCTCGCCGGCCAGAAGGCGAGCGTGGTGCGCATCGACGATCGCGGCAACGTCATCGTCTCGGTGGCGATCCCGATCCAGCGATCGCGCGTGGTGCGGGCCGCGCTCCTGCTGTCGACGCAAGGGGGCGACATCGACCAGATCGTCGAGGCCGAGCGGCTGGCGATCCTCAAGGTGTCGCTGATCGCCGCCGGCATCATGTTCATCCTGTCGCTGCTGCTCGCCGGCACCATCGCGGGGCCGGTACGGCGGCTCGCCGACGGCGCCGAGCGGGTGCGTCGGCGCATCAAGACGCGCGTCGAGATCCCTGACTTCACCGGCCGGCGCGACGAGATCGGCCATCTCTCCGGCGCGCTGCGCGACATGACCAACGCGCTCTACAGCCGCATCGAGGCGATCGAGAGCTTCGCGGCCGACGTGGCGCACGAGCTGAAGAACCCGCTGACCTCGCTGCGCAGCGCGGTCGAGACCTTGCCGCGGGCCAAGACCCCGGAGAGCCAGGCGCGGCTGCTCGCCGTCATCGAGCACGACGTGAAGCGGCTCGATCGGCTGATCTCCGACATCTCCGACGCCAGCCGGCTCGACGCCGAGCTGCAGCGGAACGACTCGGCGACCGTGGATCTGCGCCGCCTGCTCACCACCGTGGTGGCGGTGGCCAACGAGGTGAAGCGCGGCAAGGGCGTCAATGGCGTCGGCGTGTCGCTCGCCTTCGAGGGCGGCGGTCCGCGCAGCTTCCAGATCTCCGGCAACGACTCGCGGCTCGGCCAGGTGGTGCACAACCTGATCGACAATGCGCGCTCGTTCTCGCCGGAGGGCGGCACCGTGCGGGTCACCTGCCGGCGCCGCGACAAGGAGCTCGAGATCACGGTCGAGGACGACGGGCCCGGCATCCGGCCGGACGCGCTCGACAAGATCTTCCAGCGCTTCTACACGGACCGGCCCGACGACCAGGGATTCGGCCAGAACTCCGGCCTCGGCCTGTCGATCTCCAAGCAGATCGTCGAGGCGCATGCCGGCCGCATCTGGGCCGAGAACCGCCTCGGCCCGCCCCCCGCCCCCGATCCCGACGGCGACCACGGCCCGACCGTCCTCGGCGCCCGCTTCGTCGTCCGCCTGCCGGCGATGTGAGCCCGTGGGGACGTCGGCGAGACTGCGACGCGGGGCATGCAGTGTCGCGGCGGCGCCTGCATTCCCGAAGTGTTTGATGTGCCGGTCCCTTGCGGCGGGCCGCAGTCTGCCCCCTCCCCGCCAAGGGGGGAGGGAACGCGGGAGCCGCGACGCTCGTGACCGCGGCGAGGCCTTGTCCGGCCGCGGGCTCGCTCCGCCATGACCCCCAGCGCCATGACCCCCAGCGCCATGACTCCCAGCACCGTGACCCCCACCATCCACGCCACCGCGGTGCTGGTCGGGCGCTGCGCCGTGCTGATCCGCGGGCCGTCGGGATCGGGGAAGTCGCGGCTGGCGCTGCGGCTGATCGAGGCGGCCGTGACGGCCGGCGGCTTCGCCCGGCTGGTGGCGGACGATCGCACCATCGTGACGGCGGTCGGTGGCCGCCTCCTGGCGCGCCCGCCCGAGAACCTCGCCGGGATGATCGAGGTGCGCGGCATCGGCGTCGATCGCCACCCGCACGAGCCGGTCGCGGTGGTCGGGCTGGTCGTCGATCTCGCCGATCCGCAGGCCGAGCGCCTGCCGGCCGCATCCGACGCCCGCGTCGTTCTCGAAGGTGTCTCGATGCCGCGGCTGCGTCTTCCGGCGGGCGTCGATCCTCTGCCCGCCGTGCTGGCCGCTCTGGCCCGCCTCGGTCCGGCGCCGGTCGCCCCGCCGTGACGCCGCCGGCCGGCGAGGCGTGGCGTCGCAGGTTCTTCACCGAACGGTCACGCCTGCCTATTAACGAATGACAACTTGAATTTAGCCGTCGGTCTGAAAGGATCCGACGGTCGCCTTTCCGGCGCGGGGCGGTGGTCCGGTGTGCTCCGGCGAGGCTTGCCGGTCCGCGGGCCTTGCGGTATCGGCGACGCCCGGCCCGCGGCTGTCCGCGCCGCGCCGGCCGTCGGGGGACACGCCGCGGACGCAGAGGCCGAAGACCCGGGGACTTGCGCTCGGGCTCCGGGATGTCATGATCCAGTCGCTTTGTCGTGCGGCGCGGTTCGCGCGCCGCGGGGTGCTCCGATGATCGGCCTCGTCCTCGTGACCCACGGTCGGCTCGCCGTCGAGTTCCGGGCCGCCCTGGAGCATGTCGTCGGTCCACAGAGCCAGATCGAGACCGTCACGATCGACCCGAACGACAATGTCGAGCTGCGCCGCAAGGAGATCATCGACGCGGTCGGCCGGGTCGACACCGGCGACGGCGTCGCCATCCTGACCGACATGTTCGGCGGCACCCCGTCCAACCTCGCGATCTCGGTGATGAGCCTGCCGAATGTCGAGGTTCTGGCCGGCATCAACCTGCCCATGCTGGTGAAGCTCGCCAAGATCCGCGTCGAATGCCCGCTGGCCGAATCGGTCGCGGCCGCGCAAGAATCGGGACGCAAGTACATCACCATCGCCAGCCGCGTTCTGGCCGGGAAATGAGCAGGCGATGAGCGACGAGACCGACACGGTCGACGGGACTTGCGGGCCGGAGTTTCCGCCGCCCCGCGAGGGCGCCGTCGTGCGTCACATCCCGATCATCAACCAGAAGGGCCTGCACGCCCGCGCCTCGGCCAAGTTCGTCCAGACCGTCGAGCGGTTCAAGGCCGACGTGTTCGTCACCCGCTGCGGCCAGACGGTCGGCGGCGACTCGATCATGGGCCTGATGATGCTGGCCGCCGCCCCCGGCACCACCATCATGGTCGAGGCGCTCGGTCCCGACGCGGAGGCCGTCGTCGCCGCCCTGGTCGAGCTGATCGGCAACCGCTTCGGCGAGGACGACTGACGGGCGGTCGAGAGCCCGGGAGACGCCGCGACCCTTCGGTCCGCGGCAGATGCTATCACGCGACCTCCGAGGAACTGGACTAGCTCGACGAAACGGCAGCCCAAGTCAGGCGTGCCGAGGTCGTCGGCGAGGCCGAGATCGAGGCGATCGTCGCCAAGCACCGCAAAGCATGAGGCTCGCGCTTTCGCAGGCCGCGGCCGCTTTTATGGAGGCATTTCAATACCGCGAATGCCCAATGTGCCGGTGGGGGCGCCTGCGGTCGCCTTATGTCAGATCCGTCATCCCCGGTCGCGGCTTAACGACATAAAGAAGTCTTTATGTGTTTCTTGCAGGGGCGGCCCGGCCCTGCTATAGGGCTCCCGACGCCGCCCGCGGCCGCGAGGGTCGGGGCGCGCCTGTTGAAACGCCTCAGCCCAGGGATCTCCATGACCGCTTCCGCGAAGCCCGCGTCCGCCGCCGCCCCCGACTATGCCGTGAAGGACATCGGCCTCGCCGACTGGGGCCGCAAGGAGATCGCCATCGCCGAGACCGAGATGCCCGGCCTGATGGCGACCCGCGACGAGTACGGCCCCGAGCAGCCGCTGCGCGGCGCCCGCATCGCCGGCTCGCTGCACATGACCATCCAGACCGCGGTGCTGATCGAGACCCTCAAGGCGCTCGGCGCCGACGTCCGCTGGGCCTCGTGCAACATCTACTCGACCCAGGACCACGCCGCTGCGGCGATCGCGGCCGGCGGCACCCCGGTGTTTGCCGTCAAGGGCGAGAGCCTGGTCGACTACTGGGAGTACACCCACAAGATCTTCGAGTGGGCCGACGGCGGCACCCCGAACATGATCCTCGACGACGGCGGCGACGCGACGCTCTTGATCCATCTCGGCGCTCGCGTCGAGGCCGGCGAGACGGCGCTGATCGCCAAGCCGACCAACGAGGAGGAGGAGGTTCTCTTCGCCGCGATCAAGAAGCGGATCAAGGAGCAGCCCGGCTGGTACAAGCGCAACGCCGAGGCGATCCGCGGGGTCACCGAGGAGACCACCACGGGCGTGCACCGTCTCTACGAGATGCAGAAGAAGGGCCAGCTCCTGTGGCCCGCCATCAACGTCAACGACTCGGTCACCAAGTCGAAGTTCGACAATCTCTACGGCTGCCGCGAGTCGTTGGTGGACGGCATCCGCCGCGGCACCGACGTGATGATGGCCGGCAAGATCGCGATGGTCGCGGGCTTCGGCGACGTCGGCAAAGGCTCGGCCGCCTCGCTGCGCAACGCCGGCTGCCGCGTGATGATCTCCGAGATCGATCCGATCTGCGCCCTGCAGGCCGCCATGGAAGGCTACGAGGTCGTCACCATGGACGAGGCGGCGCCGCGCGCCGACATCTTCGTCACCGCGACCGGCAATCTCGACGTGATCACGGTCGATCACATGCGCAAGATGAAGGACCGCGCCATCGTCTGCAACATCGGCCATTTCGACTCCGAGATCCAGGTCGCGGGCCTCAAGAACTTCAAGTGGCACAACGTCAAGCCGCAGGTCGACGAGGTCGAGTTCCCGGACGGCCACCGCATCATCCTGCTGTCCGAGGGGCGGCTGGTGAATCTCGGCAACGCGACCGGTCATCCGAGCTTCGTGATGTCGGCCTCGTTCACCAACCAGACGTTGGCCCAGATCGAGATCTTCGCCAACCCGGGCAAGTACGAGCGTAAGGTCTACACGCTGCCCAAGCATCTCGACGAGAAGGTCGCCCGCCTGCACCTCGCCAAGGTCGGCGCCAAGCTGACCCGGCTGTCCGACAAGCAGGCCACCTATATCGGCGTGCCGGTCGAAGGCCCGTTCAAGCCCGAGCTCTACCGCTACTGAACGACGCGGCCGCCGGAGGGCGGCCACGTGCGACATGACGAACGAGTCGAACGGCCGGGCCTCGCCCGGCCGTTTCGCGTGCCGGTGCCGATCCGAACGGGTCCGGGTGCCGCCCGAACCATCGCGCCGGAGCCTCGCGCCACCAAGTCGGGTCCGGAGAACCCCGATTTGACCTTCCCCCTGCCGCACTGCGATTATAAGGGGTGAATCGGCCGGTCGGGCCGAAAGCCGCGGCCGGGAAGGAGCATGTCCCCATGTGCCGCTGGATCGCCTATCGGGGCGAGACGATCGCACTCGAGCACTACGTCACGGCGCCCGCCCGCTCGCTCGTCGCGCAGAGCATCCACGCCCTGGAATCCACCGCCGCCACCCACGGCGACGGCTTCGGTCTGGGCTGGTACGCCGAGCACCCGGAGCCCGGCCTCTACCGCGAGGTGCGCCCGGCCTGGTCGGACGAGAACCTGCGCTATCTCTGCCGCCACATCCATTCGCACCTGTTCTTCGCCCATGTGCGCTCGGCCACCGGCACGCCGATCACCCGGCCGAACTGCCACCCGTTCGCCTGCGGCAACTGGCTGTTCATGCACAACGGCTTCATCGGCGACTGGAACCGCATCCGCCGACGGGTCGAGGGGTTGATTCCGGACGAGCTCTACGGCTCGCGCACCGGCACCACCGATTCCGAGGCCGTGTTCCTGGCCATGTTGGGCGCCGGGCTCGATCGCGATCCGATCGGCGCCACGGCCCGCACGCTGGCGGCCATCACCGCGATGACCCGTGAGGAGGGGCGCGCCGACCCGCTGCGCTTCACCGCGGCGATCGCCAACGGGCGCGACCTCTATGCCTTCCGGTACGCCGTCAACGACCAGGCCAACACGCTCTACTACCGGGCGTCCGGCCAGGACGTGGTCTGCGTCTCCGAGCCGCTCGACGAGGACCGCACCGGCTGGCACGCGGTCGAGCCCGACCGCGTCGTCGTCGCCCGCGCCGGCCGCCGGGTCGAGGTGCTGCCCTTCGCGGTCGCCGACGCGCTCGCGGCCGAGTAGGGCGGAGCCGCCTTCCGAGCCCGGCCTTGCTTTAACCTCTCCCCGCGTGCGGGGAGAGGTCGGATTTCACGCCGCAGGCGGGAAATCCGGGTGAGGGGGCGTTTCCGCGAGTCTCGGCTCCTGGGAGACGCCCCCTCACCCGTCTCGCCGCTTTCGCGGCGAGCCACCCTCTCCCCGCGCGCGGGGAGAGGGACGTCGCGCCTGCCGCGCCGCCCAAGGCCCTCCGCGCCCCGCCTCGCCTTGCCGCCGTCCGGGGCGAATGATATCCCCCGGCTCATGACCACCCAGACCATCGACCGCATCCGCAACTTCTCGATCGTGGCCCATATCGACCACGGGAAGTCGACGCTCGCCGACCGGCTGATCCAGCTCACCGGGGCGCTCTCGGAGCGAGAGATGCAGGGGCGCGAGCAGGTGCTCGACTCGATGGACATCGAGCGCGAGCGCGGCATCACCATCAAGGCCCAGACGGTGCGGCTCGCCTACCGGGCGAAGGACGGGAAGGACTACGTCCTCAACCTCATCGACACGCCCGGGCATGTCGATTTCGCCTACGAGGTCAACCGGTCGCTCGCCGCCTGCGAGGGCTCGCTGCTGGTGGTCGATGCGAGCCAAGGCGTCGAGGCGCAGACGCTGGCCAACGTTTACCAGGCGCTCGACAACAACCACGAGGTCGTGCCGGTCCTCAACAAGGTCGATCTCCCGGCCGCCGAGCCCGACAAGGTGAAGCAGCAGATCGAGGACGTGATCGGCCTCGATGCGTCCGACGCGCTGCAGATCTCGGCCAAGACCGGCATCGGCATCCCGGACGTGCTGGAGGCGATCGTCACCCGCCTGCCGGCCCCCAAGGGCGACCCCGACGCGCCGCTCAAGGCCCTGCTGGTGGACTCCTGGTACGACGCCTATCTGGGCGTCGTCGTGCTGCTGCGCGTCGTCGACGGCGCGATCAAGAAGGGCCAGAAGGTGCGCATGATGGGCACCGACGCGACCTACGAGGTCGACCGCGTCGGCGTGTTCACGCCCAAGATGCAGGAGAAGGACGTTTTAGGCCCGGGCGAGATCGGCTTCATCACGGCGTCGATCAAGGAGGTGGCCGACACCCGGGTCGGCGACACCATCACGGACGATCGCAAGCCGACCGCGACGCCGCTGCCGGGCTTCCGCCCGGCCATCCCGGTGGTGTTCTGCGGCCTGTTCCCCGTGGACGCGGCGCAGTTCGAGGACTTGCGCGCCGCCATGGGAAAACTGCGGCTCAACGATGCGAGCTTCACGTTCGAGATGGAGACGTCGGCCGCGCTCGGCTTCGGCTTCCGCTGCGGCTTCCTCGGCCTCCTGCATCTCGAGATCATCCAGGAGCGGCTGGAGCGCGAGTTCAACCTCGACCTGATCGCCACCGCGCCGAGCGTGATCTACAAGATCTTCATGACCGACGGGTCCGAGATCGAGATCCACAATCCGGTCGACATGCCGGACGTGGTGAAGATCAATGAGATCCACGAGCCGTGGATCCAGGCCACCATCATGACGCCGGACGAGTATCTGGGCAGCGTCTTGAAGCTGTGCCAGGACCGGCGCGGCGTGCAGACCGAGCTCACCTATGTGGGCAACCGCGCCATGGTGAAGTACGAGCTGCCGCTCAACGAGGTGGTGTTCGACTTCTACGATCGCCTGAAGTCCGTCTCGAAGGGCTACGCCTCGTTCGACTATCACCTCACCGACTATCGCGAGGCCGACTTGGTGAAGATGTCGATCCTGGTGAACGCCGAGCCGGTCGACGCGCTCTCCATGCTGGTTCATCGCACGCGCGCCGAGGGCCGCGGCCGCGCCATGTGCGAGAAGCTCAAGGAGCTGATCCCGCCGCACATGTTCCAGGTGCCGATCCAGGCGGCGATCGGGGCGAAGATCATCGCCCGCGAGACGGTGCGGGCGTTCCGCAAGGACGTGACGGCCAAGTGCTACGGTGGCGACATCACGCGCAAGCGCAAGCTCCTCGACAAGCAGAAGGAGGGCAAGAAGCGCATGCGCCAGTTCGGCAAGGTCGACATCCCGCAGGAAGCGTTCATTGCGGCGCTGAAGGTGGATGTGTGAGGGAATGACCTTCGCGCCGTCGGGTGGTCAAAGGGGCACAGCGCGTGCCGTGCCCACGCGGGTGTGTTGAACGCGTTCATGTAAATGACGCTATCAGGCGCTCGTTAGCGTATTCTGAAGCCTTCCAAGCTCTTTTCTGTACATGCTCGATATAGGGCTTCAAGATCCTCTTTTATCGTAGCAAGCTCACCTAGTCCGTACTCAGGAAACGTCTCAAAAAATCCAGCCAGTTCATCACCCTCATCCTCGTCCTCAATGTGATCTATTAAGCTTTGGCGAACATGGTTCAAATTGATCATTGAGTCGTATGCGGCCTCGAGGGATGCAAATAGATCAATATCAATAATAGCAACTTCGAGCATAAGCTTGCCCATCTGTTCGGCCTGCACTGGCGGCAGTGGAAACGAAGACCATCTAACATCCCTGTACGCTCGCTGAAATATCACCTCTCCTGATTTTCGGCGCTCTATTGAATATTCATGTTGTTCTTGATTTTCGAAATTACTCTTAATATCTTCAATGGCGTCTTTTATCCGCTTATAGGCCCAGTGGTTAAGTTCGCACTCCCTGGCGAGTAGGGTTCTGAGCGCGCTGCGTTTCCGCTTGTCTGCGCGCGCTCTTTTAAGCCACTCAATTGCTTCTTTCGCTATAAACAGGGCTATCCCTGAAATCACAGTAATTGGGAGTAGTCGTGTTGGCCAATCCATGAGGCTCTCCAAGCTGAAAACGTTGCCGCGTTTTATGCCCCCGGCCAATGCAACTGGCCGGGAGCCGCCCCGCCGCCTGCATTTCGTTGTCGACCCAGCGCGGATGGTGTGCGTGCGACGATCCGGGATCTCTGCCCTGGCAGTCAGTAGCAAGCGTAGCGCAGAAGTAGCGAAGCGACATCCGGGAGCAACGCCACGGTCGTCCCGGAACGTGGCGGTAGCTCGCGGCTTGTCCCTCGAACGAGGGACCGCGCCGATGGCCATTCCGCTGCCGAACCAGCCCTATCCGACGGCGCCCGCCGATCCGGAGCCGACGCCGGCGGATCCGAATCCGGCGCCGGCGCGGCCGCCGCAGCCGGGAGAGGGCTCGCCGTCCGAGCCGATCGGCATTCCGCCGGCGCGGCCGACCGAGACGCCGACGCCGGGCGAGCCGCTCGGCGTGCCGCCGTCCGGGCCGACCGAAATCCCGAGCTCCCCGACGACGCCGACCCCGCAGGCTTGATCGTCGCGCGTCCTGCGCTCAGCCCTGGCTACGGCGTCCAGCTTCGGTTCGCCGACGGCAGCTTGCCCCGGATCGCTCCGGTGCGTAACATGTTACGCACCCTCCGGAGCCTCCCATGCCCGCCCGCGCCAAGAAGCCGCCGCCGAAGAGTCCGCGTCAGCGCATGCAGACGCGGCGCGAAGCCATGCGGGCGCGGGGCCTCCGTCCGGTCCAGCACTGGGTGCCGGATCTGCGCGACCCCGCGGTCCGCGCCGATATCCTGCGCCAGGGCCGGCTGCTCGCGCGTCACTCCGAGAACGCCGCGATCGACGCGTGGATCGACGACGTCTACGAGCCTGACGACCGGTGAAACGGGGCGACCTCGTTCTGGTGGTGCTGTCGGGCGATCTCGGTAAGCCCCGTCCGGCCGTGGTGGTTCAGGCCGACGCGCTCGGTCCCGACACCAACACGGTGCTGGTCTGCCCGCTGACGTCCGACGTCACCGAAGACCTGCCGTTGCGACCGACCATCCGGTTTTCGACGCAGACCGGGCTCGTGGTGCAGTCGCAGATCATGACCGACAAGATCGTCGCGGCGCGCCGCGACCGCATTCGGCGACCACTCGGCCGACTCGACAGTGCGACTGTTCGGGACTTGAACAGCGCCCTGATGGTCGTCCTCGGCCTGGCGGGCTGAGTCGAAAAGGCTCCGATGACCCCCATGTCCACCGACGACCCCCTCTACAAGAAGATCGCGCTCCGGCTGATCCCGTTCATGATGGTGCTCTACCTGGTCGCGTTTCTCGACCGGGTGAACGTGTCGTTCGCGGCGCTGACCATGAATGCCGAGCTCGGGCTCTCGGCCTCGGTCTACGGCTGGGGCGCCGGCATCTTCTTTCTCGGCTACGTCCTGTTCGAGGTGCCCAGCAATCTGATCCTGGAGCGGGTCGGCGCGCGGCGGTGGATAGCCCGCATCATGATCACCTGGGGGCTGGTCTCGGCCGGCATGGCCTTCGTGCAGGGGCCGACGAGCTTTTACGTGCTGCGCTTCCTGCTCGGGGTCGCCGAGGCGGGCTTCCTGCCAGGCATGATCCTGTATCTCACCACCTGGTTTCCGCAGGACAAGCTCGCGCGCTTCGTCGGCCTGTTCATGATGGCGGTGCCGCTGGCGAGCGCGATCGGCGCGCCGTTGTCGAGCCTGCTCCTGCAGACCCACGGCTTTCTCGGCCTGTCCGGCTGGCAGTGGCTGTTCATCCTCGAAGGCCTGCCGGCCTGCGGGCTCGGTGTCGCGGTGCTGATCTATCTGCCGGACGGCCCGAAGACAGCACCCTGGCTCTCCGACGACGAGCGCGCCACCGTGGCGGCACGGCTCGCCGCCGACCGGGCGCGCACGAAAACCCGGCTGCACGCCGCGCTCGGTCCGGCGCTCGGAGACGCCCGCGTCTGGCTTCTCGGCCTCGCCTATTTCGGCGTCGTGGTCGGGCTCTACGGCGTCGGCATGTGGCTGCCGCAGCTCGTCAAGGCGCTCGGCTACGGGATCGAGCAGGTCGGCCTCATGGTCGCGGTCCCCTATGCGGTCAGCGCCGTCGCGATGCTGTCTTGGGGCCGCCGCAGCGACCGTAAGCGCGAGCGCGTCGTGCATGTCGCGCTGCCGACCATGCTGAGCGCCGCCGGCCTGCTGGCCGCCGTGCTGCTGCCGCCGAATCTTTGGTCGATCGTCGCGCTCGGCGTCGCGACGGTCGGCATCTACGCGACGCTCGGGCCGTTCTGGGGCATGCCGCCGCTTTTTCTCCGACGCACCGCGGCGGCGGGCGGCATCGCGCTGATCAACGCGGTCGGCAATCTCGGCGGCTTCCTCGGGCCGATCGTCGTCGGCGTCAGCCTGCAGCACACCGGCAGCGCCCATGCCGGTCTCCTCGCCGTCACGGCCTGCCTCGCTGTCTCGGTCGCCGCCGTGCTGGTCACCGGGCGCCGGCTCGGCGCCGCGGCACGCCCGGCCGCGGCAAGCGCCGGAGCTTGACCCTCGCCGGCCCTCTTGCAGGCCTCGAATCCGCCGCTATATCCCCCTCGTTTCCATCACCATTCCGAGTGGCCGCCAGGACGCATGCCAGGACGCACGCCATGACTTCCGACGCCCCGAACCCCGACGCCGTGACTTCCGATTCCGACGCCGCCGAGGCCGCGACCACCGCCACGGCGTCGCCGCCGGGCGAGACCCACGCCTTCCAGGCCGAGGTCGCCGAGCTGCTGCACCTCATGGTGCACTCGGTCTATTCGGAGACCGACGTCTTCCTGCGCGAGCTGATCTCCAACGCCTCGGACGCCTGCGACCGCCTCCGCTACGAGGCGATCGCGAACCCCGAGCTGCTCGTCGAGGATCCCGAGCTGAAGATCCGCATCCGGGCCGACAAGTCGGACGCCATGCTGACGATCTCCGACAACGGCGTCGGCATGGACCGGCAGGAGCTGATCGACAATCTCGGCACCATCGCGCGGTCCGGCACCCGCGCTTTCGTCCAGAAGCTCGCCCAGGCCAAGGACGGCTCCGGCCTGATCGGCCAGTTCGGTGTCGGCTTCTACGCCGCCTTCATGGTGGCCGACCGCATCGAGGTGACGAGCCGCCGCGCCGGCTCCGCCGAGACCTGGGTGTGGCGCTCGACCGGCAGCGCCGGTTTCGAGGTGGCGCCCGCCGACCCCGAGACGGCGGCGAGGTTTTCACGCGGGACCGAGATCGTCCTCCACTTGAAGAAGGACGCCAAGAAGTATCTCGACGAGTACGAGATCGAGCGCGTCGTCCACGCCTATTCGGACCACATCCAGTTCCCGATCATGCTGATCCCGGGCGGCAAGCGGCCGACCGGCGAGCCGCGCCAGCTCAACAGCGCGAGCGCCGTGTGGCAGCGCTCCAAGTCGGAGCTCAAGCCGGAGGACTACGCGCAGGCCTACCGCTCGATCTGCGGCGCCTTCGACGAGCCGGCCGTGACGCTGCACTACCGCGCCGAGGGCCGGCAGTCCTATGCGGTGCTCTTGTTCGTGCCGTCCGGCTCGCTGTTCGATCTCTACGATCCGGCCCGCAAGAGCCATCTGAAACTCTATGTCCGGCGCGTCTACATCACCGACGATGCCTCGCTGCTGCCGAGCTGGCTGCGCTTCGTGCGCGGCGTCGTCGACTCGGAGGATCTGCCGCTCAACCTGTCGCGCGAGATGCTGCAGAACAATCCGCAGGTCGCGGCGATGCGCAAGGCGATCACCACCAAGGTTCTGGCCGAGCTGGAGAGCGTGGCCTCGAAGGAGCCGGAGAAGCTCGCGACCGTGTGGAGCGAGTTCGGCGCCGTGATCAAGGAGGGCCTCTACGAGGAGCCCGACCGGCGCGAGCAGATCCTCTCGCTCGCCCGCTTCACCTCGACCAAGGGCACGGGCCGCACGCTCGCCCAGTATGTCGACGAGCTGCGCGAGAACCAGACCGAGATCTATTACCTCGCCGGCGAGGATCTGGATCGCCTCAAGGCCAACCCGAAGCTCGAAGCCGCCAAGGCGCGCGGCATCGAGGTGCTGCTGCTCACCGATCCGGTGGACGCGCTGTGGACCTCGCTGCGGCTCGACTTCAAGGGCAAGGGCTTCAAGTCGCTCAGCCAGGGCGAGGTCGATTTCAGCCTGGTGCCGCTCGCCGAGGACGCCGAGGCCGAGGCCGCGGCCGGCACGACCGACACGCCGGCCGTCGACGAATCCGCGGTGATCGCCGCCGTCAAGCTGGCGCTCGGCGAGCGGGTCTCCGACGTGAAGGCCTCGCGTCGCCTCACCGACAGCGCGGCCTGCCTGGTCGCCGGTGGTACCGGGCCGGACCGCGAGCTGGAGCGCCTGCTCGCCAAGCAGAGCCGTGCCTCCGGCACCAAGCCGATCCTCGAGCTGAACATGAAGCACGCGCTGGTCGGCGCGCTCTCGCGCGAGAGCGCCGGCGGTCACGCCGACGAGGCGGCGGATCTCGCACTGCTGCTGTTCGAGGAGGCGCAGATTCTCGACGGCGAGCTGCCCGACGACCCGGCCGCCTTCGCCCGCCGCCTCAACCGCCTGGTGACGCGGGGGCTGGCGGGCTGATCAGCCGCGGCCAGGCGAAACGCCCTTAGGGCGGGCGGGGCGCGCAAACGCCTCGCCCGCGCCGTCGATTCTCACTCCGCCGCGAGCTCCGGGCCGCGGTTGGCGGCGAAGAACTTCAGCGCCACCTCGGGGAAGAGCGCGAAGGAGAGCACGTCCTCCAGCGTCGCGTCCGGGTAGCCCTTCTCGGCGAGCTTGCGCTTGAGGAGCTCCATCTGGGGCGCGATGTCGTCGGCCGGGCGATGGTCGATCACCTTCTGCCCGGCGATCACCTCCTTCATCACGTCCTGGATCGGCGCCGGCGTACGGCCATAGGCGCCGCGCGCCAGATCCTTGATCTCCTGCGGCACCACCTTGTAGCGGCCGAGGATGACGTTGAAGGCGGCCATCGAGCCGACGATCTGGCTGGTCGGGGTGACGAGCGGCGGATAACCGATCTCGGCCCGCACCCGCGGCAGCTCCTCGATCAGCTCCGGATACTTGTCGGCCTTGCCCTGCTGCTTGAGCTGGTTGAGGAAGTTCGACAGCATGCCGCCCGGGATCTGGAACGACAGCACCTTGGTGTCGATGTCGATCGCGGTGTTGAGCTTGAAGGTGTCGGCCAGATCCTTCTTCACCTTCCGGAAGTGGTCGGCGATCGGGTAGAGCTTCTCCTTGTCGATGCCGGTGTCGCGCGGATGGCCTTCGAGCGCCGCGACCAGCGCCTCGGTCGCCGGTTGCGAGGTGCCGAGCGCGAACGGCGACAGCGCGCAGTCGACCACGTCGGCACCGGCCTCCATGGCCTTCAGATAGGTCATCGACGCCATGCCGCTGGTGTAGTGGCAGTGCACGTCGACCGGGACGCCGAGCTTCTCCTTGATGGTCTTCACGAGCTCGTAGGCCGTGTAGGGCGCGAGCAGGCCGGCCATGTCCTTCAGGCAGATCGAGTCGGTGCCGAGGTCGACCAGATCCTTGGCGACCTTCAGGAAGTTCTCGGTCGTGTGATACGGGCTGATCGTGTAGACGATGGCGCCCTGCACGTGCGCGCCGGCCTTCTTGGCGGCCCGCATCGAGACTTCCAGGTTGCGGGTGTCGTTGAGCGCGTCGAAGATGCGGACGAGGCCGATGCCGTTGTCGACCATCCGCTGCACGAAGGTCTCGACCACGTCGTCGGCGTAGTGGTTGTAGCCGAGCACGTTCTGGCCGCGCAGCAGCATCGAGATCGGCGTCTTCTTGATGTACTTCTTGAGCGTGCGCAGCCGCTCCCAGGGATCCTCGTCGAGGAAGCGCAGACAGGCGTCGAAGGTGGCGCCGCCCCAGGCCTCGAGCGCGAAGTAGCCGATCTCGTCCAGCTGCTCGAGCATCGGAATCATGTCCGACGTGCGCATGCGGGTCGCGGCGAGCGACTGGTGTCCGTCGCGCAGGACAGTTTCGACGATCTTCAGAGGCTTCTTGGTCGTCACGAGGCGCTCCCGCGTTTCTCAGGGCCGTCACGAGCCGTCACGAGCGGGTCGCGGTGTCACGTCGCGTTGCGAAGGCGCGGCGGGCGCGGATCCCGATCCCGGTCTCGGCGCGAGTTAATAACGCGGGATCGCCTCGGCGCAATCCGCTGCGAGCGTGGTTCTGTCATGAAACGCACTTTTTGCGGTGCGTCTACGCGCTTCCGCCAACGGGAGAAATGCTGAGACGGGGCGGTGGCGGCGCCTCGGGGGAGCGGCCGCGTGTCGCATGCCGGAACGCGCATGTGAGCGGGATCGCCCGCGGCGGACCGGGCTCGGCTCCGCCTGCAGCGGCGAGGCGGTCCAGCGTGGACCGTCGGCGCGGAACTTCGGGGCGGAGCCTCGGCGGCGGCACCTCGGGTCGAGCGCCACGGGGCGGGTCACGAGCCCGCCGTGCCGAGGGCGCGCCGTACCGAGCGAGCGTGCCGTCCATGCGGGCGCGCCGTCCATGCGGGCGCGCCGCGCGTTCGGCGGGCCACGTCGCTGTGGCGGTCGATGTGGCGCGTCGATGTGGCGCGTGGAGTCGGCCGAGCAAATCCCGGACGGGCCGGTTCGGACGAATCCCGGTGCCGACCACCGGCGGGAGCCACGCTCCCGCGGATCCTGCGCGTCAGGATTGTGGGCGTCTGCCCATTCTGATGCGGTGCAACATGCGTGGGATCGAATGCATGTTGCGTCGCACCAGGGGCGGGGTCGATCAGGTGGCGGTGCCGCGACCGGCGACCTTCACGCTGTCCATGGCGGTCCGCGTCGCGGTCTCGCCGAGATCCTTCAGCTGCTCGCTGAGCACCTGCATCTGGGTCTGGACGAACTCGGTCTGCATCTTCACGACCTCCTGGATGTCCTTCGCCTGGACCACCCGCTGGGCGAAGTCGAAGGCCGAGATCACGTTGCGTTCCGCGAAGTTCATCGCCTTCTTGCTGATGCCCTGGGCGCCGACCTGGCTGGCCTTCACCCGCTCCTCGAACGCCGAGACGGCCTCCTGGGCGGCCTGCATGTAGTTGTTGAAGGCGAGCTTGGCCTGCTCGACGCTGCGCTCCGCGACGGCCCGCATCTCGGACGGGATCTCGAAGGACGGGGTGGTGCCTTTCATCATCTTCCTCTCCTACGACGGCGGATTCGATCTGGCCGCCTGCGACACTGTCATTATTGCACTGCAACATGAAAATGGCAAATCGGAAACAACCCGTACGCGATATGGCGCGGCCCCGATCGGCGGATCGATCCGGCAACCTCTGGGCGGCGCCCGCCGTTAACGTTAGCGAACAGTCGGCGGGGGATGTGCCCGCTCCGCCGTGGACGCCTGCGAAAGCGCCATTTATTAAGGGTTTGTTTACGATGGGCGTCGATCCGGCGCGGTCGCCCCGGCGCGTCGCCGAGGCGCGGGAGGGCCCGCGGCGGACACGCTGAACGCGGGATGTGGGCGGAGCGGATGGGAGATCTGTCGGCCGACCTTTCGGCACTCCTCAGATACCGGCTCACGGTCCATGCCGTGGCGGCGGCCCCGGTCTGGCTGTGGTCGACCGACGCCACGCGGCTGCTCTTCGCCAACCCGGCCGGGGCGGCCGTGCTGGGCGGCGGCTCGTTCGCGGACTTGGCCGACCGCCGCTTCGATCCGGCCGATCCGATGGGCGCCCAGGTCGCCCGGCTGGCCGCGACCCTCTATCCGTCCGGAACCACGATCCTCCATCGACTGCGCGGCTTCGGTGCGCCGCTCGGCCGGGCGCTCCTGTGCGCCTGCACCCGCGTGACGGTGGACGGCCGCGGCGCCGTCCTGGTGGTCGCGCAGGAGCCGGCCGGCCCGCGGCTGAGCTTCGCCGAGCGGGTGCGGCGGCTGTGCGCCGCCTTCGAGGTTCCGGTCGCCGCCTATGCGGCCGACGGCACTCGAATCGCGTCCAACCCGGCCGGCGCGCAGGCGAGCGCCGGCGCGGCGCCTCCACTCGCGACGCTGATCGCCCGCGCGCTCGCCGAGGGCGGTGCCGCCGGCGACGGACCGTCCGGCCCGGTGGAGATCGTGCGGGTCGGCGAGGGCGCCGAGACGGCGCTGCTGGCCCGGCTTTCGCCGGCCGCCACCGCGGCGGGCGAGATCGCCGCAGTGGGTGATCGACCGGAGGCCGACCGCCCAGAACCCGCCACGGCGGTCGTCGCGCCGCAGCCGGTCGGTGCCGCGGCCGACATCGCCGAACCCGAGCCCGCGCCGGAGGTGGAGCCCGAAGGCGACGGGCCGGGTCACGCCGCTGCGGTCGATGCGCCGGCCCTCGCCGAATCGCCGCCGCCCGTCGGGTCCGCCGCGGGCGGGGCGAGCGAGGGGGGCGCCGCGGCGACGGTCCGCGACGACGAGGCGGAGTGGCGCGACGATGCGGATGCGGACGCCTCCGACGCGGACCTCAGCGGCCCGGATTCGTCCCGTCCCGACGCCTTGGACGTGCCACGGCCCGCGACTTCCGGCCCCGATCCCGAGACGCCGCGGCGCATCGACGGGCCGGCGACCGAGCGGCGCTACCCGCTGCGCTTCGTCTGGCAGATGGATGCCGAGGGCCGCTTTACGCTCGGCTCCGACGAGTTCGCCGAGGTGATCGGGCCGCGCGTCGCGCTGGCGCTCGGCCGCCCATGGCGCGAGATCGCCGCCGCGCTCGGCCTCGATCCCGACGGCCGGGTTCTGCGCGCGGTCGAGACCCGCGACACCTGGAGCGGCATCGTCGTCTCGTTTCCGGTCGACGGCAGCGAGGATCGGCTCGACGTCGAGCTCTCCGGCCTGCCGGTCTACGACCGCGCCCGCACCTTCCTCGGCTATCGCGGTTTCGGCGTGTGTCGCGACCTCGGCCGGCTCGCCGATTTCGCTCGGCTGCGCCGCGCGCCCGTGTTCACGATCGGCGAAGCCGTGCCGTCCCCGTCGGTGCCGTCCCCGGTCCCGGGGCCGGCCATCGGGCCGGTTGCGGAGGAGCAGCCCGATCCCGCCGCGCCGGAGAACGTCGTCCGCTTTCCGGTCGTGCCCGACCCGCGGTCGTCGGCGCCGGCCGCCGCCGCGCTGACCGCCGGCGAGCACAACGCCTTCCACGAGATCGCCCGCCAGCTCCAGGCCCGCCTGGGTGGCCCGGACGAAGGGGCGGGCGCCGCGGCCGGGGAGGGGGACGTGCGCCCTTCCGTCGCGTCGATCGATGCGGCGGCGGGCGACGCGACGGCGTGCGCCGGGGTGTCCGGCGGGGCCGGTGCGACGGACGCGACCGGGCTCATCGATCGCCTTCCCGTCGGGGTGCTGGTCTATCGCTACGACGAGCTCCTGTTCGCCAATCGCAGCTTCCTGACGACGACCGGCTATCCGGATCTCGACGCGCTCGCCGCCGCCGGCGGACTCGACAGCCTGTTCGTCGCCGGCGACGCCGATCTCGCCGCCACCACGCCCGGCCCGCACGGCCAGGCACTCGCCATCCTGACCCGGCGCGGCGACCGCAAGCCGGTGGCGGCGCGGCTGTTCGCGATCAGCTGGGCCGGCGAGAGCGCCTTCGCGCTCGTGCTGGCGGCGGCCGGCGAGGACCGCACCCGCGCCGGCGACGTCGCGCTCAGGCGGGCCGAGGCGACCATCCGCGAGCTGCACGCGCTTCTCGACACCGCGTTCGACGGCGTCGTGGTGCTGACCCGCGACGGCCGGATCGTGTCGGCGAGCCACAGCGCCGAGGTGCTGTTCGGCGCCGAGGCCGGCGGCCTCGCCGAGACGCCGTTCGAGGACTTGTTCGCCGGTCCGAGCCGCGACGCCGTTCGCGACACGCTCGCCCGGGTGCGGCGGAGCGGCCGCGTCTCCCTCGACGCCGGTCGCGAGGTGACGGGCGCGGTGCGCGGCGGCGGCGCCGTTCCGCTCGCCATGACCATGGGTCCGATGAGCGACGGCAGCGACCGCCTGTGCGTCGTGTTCCGCGATCTCTCGGCGCACCGGGCGGGCGCGCCGTCGGCCGGAGCGACGCTCGCCTTCGCGCCGGCCGGGCCGGCGGCCCGTGCGCACCGACCGGCGGCCGGCGCCGCGCCGGCGGAGCGCGCGGTCGGCGAGCCGGCCGGCGTCGTCGCCAAGCTCGGGCACGGCCTGCGCACCCCGCTGACCGCCGTGATGGGCTTCACCGACCTGATGCTGGAGGAGCGCTACGGCCCGGTCGGCAACGAGCGCTACCGCGGCTATCTGCGCGATGTGCGCGCCGCCGCCCAGCAGATGGCCGGGCTGATCGACGACACGCTCAGCCTGTCGCAGGCAGAGAGCGGCACGCTCGAGCTGACCTTCGTGTCGGTCGATCTCAACGAGATCGTCCGGGAGGCCGTGAAGAGCATGCAGCCGCAGGCGAACCGCGAGCGCATCATCATCCGCTCGTCGCTCGCCCCGCGGGTGCCGCCGATCGTCGCCGACACCCGCTCGCTGCACCAGATCATCCTCAACCTGATCGGCAACGCCATCCGGCTCGGCGGCCCGGGCGGCCAGGTGATCGTCTCGACCGGCCAGAACGACCGCGGCCAGGTGGTGCTGCGGGTGCGCGACACCGGCCACGGCATGAGCCAGAAGGATCTGCAGTCGGCCTTGCAGGCCGACACCCGCGCCGACACGGCGCCGCCGGCCGGCAACGGCCTCGGCCTGCCGCTGACCAAGGCGCTCGCCGAGGCGAACCGCGGCACCTTCGCGATCACCAGCCGGGTCAACGACGGCACCCTCGTCGAGGTGACGTTCCCGCGGCCGAAGATTCCGGCCGAATAGGTCGGCCGTCTGCCCCTCGTTCGTCATGTCGGTGCTCGTCGCGGGCGTCCACGCGCCGAACGCCTCGCGACACTCAAGATCGTGGACAGCCGTGGCACGAGCCCGGCCATGACGAAGACGTGAGTCGCGGCCGGACGGATCCCTCCCGTCATATTTGCGTTATGCTGCGAGGTGCCGGTGCGTCAGCGCCGGCGGCGTCCGCTCCGCGACACCCCCGCGCGGCGTCGGCCGCCACGGGGCTGTCCGCCGCGATGCGAGGCCGGTCCGATCGAGGCGGGGGGCGATCGGAGGCGGCGATGCGCATCCCGGTGGTCGGCATCCCGATGCTCGACATCCCGATGCTCGACGGGCCGAGACGCGCGGCACGGGCCGCGCTCGGCGTCCTGGTGCTCGCCGTGGGGATGCTTGCCGCCGTGCTGTCCGGGACGCCGCCGGCCCGCGCCGCCGAGGAGGTCGACCTGCTGCTGGCGCTCGCCGCCGACGTGTCGCGCAGCGTCGACGGCCAGAAGTTCCAGCTCCAGCGTGACGGCTACGCGGCGGCCCTCACCGACCCCAAGGTGGTCGCGGCGATCACGGGCGGCACGCTCGGCCGCATCGCGGTCGCCTATATCGAGTGGTCCGGCGCCGGCAACCAGAAGGTCGTGATCGACTGGACCGTGATCCGCGACGCCGACAGCGCCGGCAAGTTCGCGACCCAGCTCCTCGAAAGCCCGCGCGCCTTCGCCGACCGCACCTCGATCTCGGGGGGCATCGACTTTTCGGTGGCGCAGCTCGAGCGGGCGCCCTTCCAGGCGCGGCGGAAGACCATCGACGTGTCGGGCGACGGCACCAACAATTCCGGTCGCGACGTGACGGCGGCGCGCGACGAGGCGGTCGCCAAGGGCATCCAGATCAACGGCCTCGTCATCCTCACCGAGCAGCCGCTGTCGTGGAACGCCGAGCACACCAACCCGGCCGGCGGGCTGGACGCCTATTTCCGCAACAACGTGATCGGCGGGCCGGGCGCCTTCGTGATGACGGCGCAGAACTTCGATTCCTTCGGCCAGGCGCTGATCGGCAAGCTGATCGCCGAGATCGCCGACCTGCCGCGGCCGTCGCGGGCGGCGGCGCTCGGCGGCGAGTCGCGCTGAGAGGTCGCGACGTCAGGCGAGATCGGTGCGGGCGAAGTCGTCGCCCTTGTAGAGGAGGGGGACGCCGAGGCCGCCGGCGCAGGCATAGGCGAAGCAGTCGCCGAAGTTCAGGTCGGCCGGATGGCCCACCGCCTTCCCGAACGTGGCGCAGGCGTCCAGCGCGCGGCGCCCGATGTCGGGCGTGATCGGCACCTCCTCGATGCCGAGATCCTCGACGAAGGCCTCCACGGCGGCGCGGGCGCGGCCGAGCAGCTCGGCCGACGGCTTCGCGGCGCCGGCCGGTCCCGCCTTGAGCCGTGCCAGGCCGAGAACGGCCTCGAACTTGACCAGCGGCGACACGAAGAATGGCGGGTCGGTCGCGGCGAGGCGCTTCGCGATCTCCTCCCAGCCGGGCTCCCGCCCGAGGATCGCGACGACGGCCGAGGCATCGAGGAACATCAGCGCTCGTCCCACATCGCGTCGCTCCAGGCCTTCAGGTCGACGGTCGGGTCGCTCGGTCCCATCGAGTCGGCGAGCGCCTGCGCGCGGGCGAGACGATCGCGCATCGGCAGGGCGCGGCGCGCCTGTGCGAGCTGGGCCAGGAGGGCGTTGCGCACCGCCTCGGTCTTGGTCCGGGCGCGGGTGAGGCGCCGCACCTCCTCGGCCAGCGCGTCGACGGCGGGATCGCGGATGAAGAGCGCCATGGGATATCTCCGGAGAATATTTAAATATCGCACATTGGATATATTCGCGACTCGGCCGCGTCGACCGAGCGGCCTCGATGGCGCGGCGTGACGCCGCGCCCATTCCGGCTAGCTGCTGCACGCCGGCATCGCGTCACCGGCCGGACACGGGAATTTTTCCGAAGCTTGTAAGGGTTCCAATCTCGGAATCGTTCCAAGTGCATGATGGATCGAGGGAATTCCTTGACGGATCGGCGTCCGCACCTCTAGCTCGGCGGCAGGTGTTCGCCGACACGTGCCCTCAGTCCCCGTCAGGAGCCTGCCATGCCGACGCGCCCGCGCTCTCCGTCGTCCGCCCGTCTCGCGTCCGTTCTCGTCGTCGCCGCGACGCTCGTCGCCGCCCCGACGGCGGTGCTCGCCCAGGCCGGCGAGGTGAACGTCTACACGTATCGCGAGGCGAAGCTCGTCGCGCCGTTGTTCGAGGCCTTCACCAAGGACACCGGCATCAAGGTCAACACCATCTCGGCGAGCAGCGGGCTCGAGCAACGCATCGCCACCGAAGGCGCCAACAGCCCGGCCGACGTGCTCCTCACCGTCGACATCGGCCGCCTCAAGGAGGCGATCGACCTCGGCGTCGCCCAGCCGATCAAGTCCGACGTGCTCGACCAGGTTGTGCCGGCCCAGTACCGCGATCCGAACGGCCTGTGGTACGCCGTCTCGGCGCGCGCCCGCGTCGTCTATGCCTCCAAGGCGCGCGTCGCCCAGAACGAGATCACCTACGAGGAGCTGGCCGATCCCAAGTGGAAGGGCCGCGTCTGCATCCGCTCGGGCCAGAACATCTACAACAACGCGCTGTTCGCGGCCGCCATCGCCCATTACGGCGAGGCCAAGGCCGAGGAGTGGCTGAAGGGCTTGAAGGCCAACCTCGCCCAGAAGCCGTCGGGCGGTGACCGCGAGGTGGCGCGCGACATCGCCGCCGGCAAGTGCGACATCGGCGTCGGCAACACCTACTACTGGGCGCTGATGAGCGAGCGCGAGCCCGACAAGAAGGCCTGGGCCGAGGCCACCAAGGTGATCCTGCCGACCTTCAAGGGGCACGGCACCCACATGAACGTGTCGGGCGTGATCCTCGCCAAGAACGCCCCCAACAAGGCGAACGCCCTCAAGCTGATCGAGTGGCTGGTCGGCGAGCAGGCGCAGAAGATTTACGCCGACATGAACTTCGAATATCCGATCCGGTCCGGCGTGAAGCCGCACGCCGTGATCGCCGCCTATGGCGAGCTCGCCGCCGACCCGCTGCCGATCGCCACCATCGCCGAGAACAAGAAGAAGGCCGCGACTCTCGTCGACAAGGTGGGCTTCGACAACTGAGCACCCGGGCGGCCCCGCTTCTCTCACGTCGTCATGGCCGGGCGCGTCCCGGCCATCCGCGTCTTCGTGCGCCGTCGGGTCGCGACGTGGAGGCCCGGCACGAGGCCGGGCATGACGGGGGAGAGATCGGGACGGATGCTCCCGATCACGTCCCGCGGACGGCGTGGGTGAACGGCCCGATCCACGTTCCGCGTCACCTTCTTCGCCTTCCTCGTCACCCGCTCGCCTGGGCGCTGCTCGCAGCGCTGGCGGCGTTGGTCGCGACGCCGCTCGCGAGTCTCGTCGCCATCGCGCTGCGCGGCGATCCCGAGCTGTGGCCGCATCTCGCCGCCTATGTGCTGCCCGACGCGCTCGCGACGACCGCGTTGCTGCTCGCCGGCATCGCGGCGCTGACCGCGCTGATCGGCGTCGGCACCGCTTGGCTGGTCGCCGTGCACGACTTTCCGGGTCGTTCGCTGATGACCTGGCTGCTGCCGCTGCCGCTCGCCTTCCCGACCTACATCGTCGCCTACGTGTACGCCGACACGCTCGACACGCTCGGGCCCGTGCAGGGCGCGCTGCGCTGGCTGCTCGGCATCGCGGTGCCGGCCGGCTCGCTCTTGCCGGAGCCGCGCTCGCTCGGCGGCGCCGTCGTGATCATGAGCCTGGTGCTCTATCCGTATGTGCATCTCGCCATGCGGGCGAGCTTTCAGGGGCGCAGCGCCGTGCTGATCGAGGCGGCGCGGCTGTTCGGGGCGAGCCCGTGGCGGATCGCCCGCACCATCACGCTGCCGATGGCGAGGCCCGCGCTCGCCGCCGGCCTCGCACTGGTGCTGATGGAGTCCCTCAACGACATCGGCGCCACCGAGTATCTCGGCGTCCGCACCCTGACGCTCGCCGTGTTCACCACCTGGCTCAATCGCGGCAGCCTCGCCGGCGCCGCCCAGATCGCCGTCGTGATGCTGATCGCGGTCGCCGCCCTGATCGCGCTGGAGCGCCATGCCCGTCGCCATCGCCTCGTCGCGGCGAGCAGCGCCGACGCGCGGATCTGCCGGCGCCTGCCGCTCACCGGCGCGGCCGGCCTCCTCGCCCTCGCCGCCTGCCTGGTGCCGGTCGGGCTCGGCTTCGCCGTGCCGTTCGGCTTCCTGCTGCGCGAGGTCTTCGTCCGCGGCCTTCTCGTCGGCTTCGACCCTGACCTCGTTCGCCACATCGGCTCGACCGTGATGCTGGCCGGCACCGCCACCGTCGTCACGCTGACCTTGGGGTTCGGCGGCGCCTTCGCGGCCCGGCTGATCCGCCGTCGGCGCGCCGGCGCGCTGCTCGGCGCCGCCGGGCTCGGCTACGCGGTGCCCGGCACCGTGCTGGCGCTCGGGCTGCTCGGGCCGCTGGTCGCGGTCGACGAGGCCATCGGCGGCGTGATGCGGGCCTTAACCGGGCACGGCGCCGGCCTTTTGCTCGCCGGCTCGGCCGCCGCCGTCGTCATCGCCTACACGATCCGGTTTCTCGCCATCGCCACCGGCTTCGCCCAGGCGGCGCTGACCCGCCTGCCGGTCGACCTCGACGACGCCGCCGCCTCGGTCGGCGCGCGGCCGCGTCGGGTCGTCGCCGCCGTGCATCTGCCGCTCACCCGGCCGGCGCTCGTCGGCGCCGCCCTCCTCGTGTTCGTCGACTGCCTGAAGGAGCTGCCGGCCACCCTGCTGCTCCGCCCGCTCAACACCGAGACGCTGGCGACCTATGTCTACCAGTTCGCCACCCGCGGCAGCTTCGAGGAGGGGGCGCTCGCCGCCCTGCTGATCGTCCTGGTCGGCCTCGTCCCGGTGATCCGCATGGTCCGGCTCGCCGACGATCTCGACCCGGACGCGCCGCTCGCGTAGCATCGTGCCGCACCTGCAGCATGGACCGGACCTGCGGCCGGGCGGAGCCCTGCGCGGGCCGGGGCGAGACACGACCGGGAGGCGTCCGTCGGCGGCGTCGACGCGCCGTCCGCGAGCGGCCCGAGCGACTGAACAGACTTGCGAATCCGTCACGCGGTCGGCCACATCCGGACCGGCGAGCCGGGCGCGACGGCAGCGGTTCTCGAACGCGAAGCAAACGGCGGTGGGATCATGAGGGTGGGAACATGAAGAAGGTCTATGCGGACCCGTCCGCGGCCCTGGCGGGGCTCTTGAAGGACGGGATGACGATCATGTCGGGCGGCTTCGGCCTGTGCGGCATACCCGAGAGCCTGATCAAGGCGGTGCGCGAGTCGGGGGCCAAGAACCTGACCGTGATCTCCAACAATGCCGGCGTCGACGGGATCGGCCTCGGCATCCTCCTGGAGACCCGCCAGATCGCGAAGATGATCTCGTCCTACGTGGGCGAGAACAAGCTCTTCGCGCAGCAGTTCCTGTCCGGCGACCTGGAGCTCGAGTTCAACCCGCAGGGGACGCTCGCCGAGCGCATCCGGGCCGGCGGCGCCGGCATCCCGGCCTTCTACACCAAGACCGGCGTCGGCACCGTGATCGCCGAGGGCAAGGAGGTGCGCGAGTTCAACGGCGAGAAATACGTGATGGAGACCGGCCTCGTCGCCGACGTCTCGCTCGTGCACGCCTGGATGGGCGACACCGAGGGCAACCTCGTCTACCGGAAGACCGCCCGCAACTTCAATCCGATGATGGCGACGGCCGGCAAGGTCACCGTCGCCGAGGTCGAGCATCTGGTCGATCCGGGCGACATCGAGCCCGACCGCATCGTCACGCCGGGCATCTTCGTCCAGCGGGTCGTGCAGGTGCACGCCGAGAAGCACATCGAGCAGCGCACCACGCGCAAGCGCAGCCTGGCCGAGATGCCGGCCGGCGCCGGGGAGGAAGTGTGATGGCCTGGACCCGTGACCAGATGGCGGCCCGCGCCGCCCGCGAGCTGAAGGACGGCTTCTACGTCAATCTCGGCATCGGCATCCCGACGCTCGTCTCCAACTACATCCCGGAGGGCGTCAAGGTCGTGCTGCAGAGCGAGAACGGCATGCTCGGCATGGGGCCGTTCCCGTATGACGGCGAGGAGGACGCCGACCTGATCAACGCCGGCAAGCAGACCATCACGGAGCTGCCGACGACCAGCTACTTCTCCTCCGCCGACAGTTTCGCGATGATCCGCGGCGGTCACATCGACCTGTCGATCCTGGGTGCCATGCAGGTCGCCGAGAACGGCGACCTCGCCAACTGGATGATCCCGGGCAAGATGGTGAAGGGCATGGGCGGTGCCATGGACCTGGTCGCCGGGGTGAAGAAGGTCGTCGTGGTGATGGAGCACGTCGCCAAGGACGGGCCGAAGCTCCTGCACCGCTGCAACCTGCCGCTCACCGGCGCCAACGTGGTCGACATGGTGATCACGGATCTGGCCGTGTTCACCATCGACAAGCACGGCCCCGGCGGCATGACCCTGATCGAGCTCGCCGACGGCGTGTCGCTCGACGAGGTCAAGGCCAACACCGAGGCGACCTTCAAGGTCGGCTCGGCCAAGGCGGCCTGAGCGGCCGGGCACTGTCCCCCCCTGGAGGTTGTTGCAGGACCGGTCGGTCCGGGGCCCGGATCTGCGGTCCGCGAGCCCGGAATCCAGACCCCCGGCGAGCATGGCTCACGACAGGCAGGGGTTAGGGGGGCCGGGCTCGGCGCACCGAAGTCGGCGTCGGCCGACGTCGGCACGCCTCGAACCCGATCCCGGGCAGACCCGGGATCGGTGCGCCACCCCGAAACGACGGAGCAAATTCTGCCCTCCATGCGGCGACGCGGTCGCGATGGACCTCGCTCTCGCTCGTGGCTTTTCCAAAAACCCCTTCCGGCGCCGAGTCTTGCCGGCCACGAAAGGGTCACAGAGATCGCGCAGGGTCGGCGCGTTCCGCCGGCCTTTGCCCGGCTCGACCCGCATGACAAAACCGGATCTGTGCTGCCGTGAGCGTCCCCACCGGCTTCAAGCGTCTCGCCGCCGCCGTCTCCCTGGTGGCGGTGGGCGGTGTCGTGGTGCTGGGGCTCGCATCCTATCTGGTGTCGGTCGATGCCGCCCGTGACGCCGTCACGGGCGAGGTGCGCGCCGTCACCGGCCTAGAGCCGACCGTGCGGGGCACATCGACCCTGTCGATGTTCCCGTCGCCCCGCATCGCGCTCGGCGACATCGCACTCGCCGGCTATGCCGAGGACGACTCGCCCTTCGTGGCCGAGGCGCTGGTCGCCAATGTGCGCTGGCTGCCGCTCCTGACCGGGCGGATCGAGATCGCCGACATCGCGCTGGTGCGGCCCCACATCACCGTGAAGTTCGCCGCCGACGGGCGCTCCAACTGGTCGCCGCTGGTCGACACGCTGGCACGGGCGATGCGCCCCGATCCACGGGCCGAGCCGCGCTCCCTGTCCTTCTCCGAGATCCGGATCGCCGACGGCACCGTCGTGGTGGTCGATGCCGCCCGCGGTCTCAGCGAGGCGCTGGAGCGGGTCGAGCTGTCGCTCGCCTGGCCGTCGATCGCCAAGAGCTTCGCGGCGACCGGCCGGGTGACCTGGCGGGACGAGCCGCTCGACCTCGCGCTGGCGATCGCCGACTTCCCGGCGGCGCTGGTGGGCGAGACCTCCGGGCTCAAGCTGCGCCTCGGCGGGGTGCCGCTTAAGGCGGCCTTCGAGGGCGCCATGAGCCTGCGCCCGAGCCTCAAGATCGACGGCACGTTGGCGGCCGACGCGCCGTCGCTGCGCGCCGCGCTCGGCTGGGTGTCGGGGCGGCCGCTCTACGGCGTCGGGCTCGGCCGCTTCGCCCTGAAGGCCAAGACCAACGTGGTCAGCGGCACGGTCGCCCTGTCGAGCCTCAACATCGAGCTCGACGGCAACGCCGCCGAGGGGGTGCTGACCTGGGCGCTGAGCGACCGTCGCAGCCTGCAGGGGACGCTGGCCGTCGACACGCTCGACCTCACCCCCTACGCGTCCGCGATGCGGCTGATGGCCTCCGACCAGCGCGCCTGGAACCGCAAGCCGCTGGCGCTGGACTGGTTCGACGACGTCGACCTCGACCTGCGGGTCTCCGCCGCCCGGGTGCTGACCCCGCAGACGCGCTTCGGCCGCACCGCGATGGCCGCGACCCTGCAAAATCGGCGGCTGGTCGTCACGGTCGGCGAGTCGCACGCCTTCAACGGCGTCGTCACCGGCTCGCTCGCCCTCGACAAGACGGCCGAGGGCGCTGCCCTGCGGTCCCAGCTCTCGTTCCGCGACGTCGACCTCGAGACCTGCCTGTCCGAGCTGATCGGGGTGCGCCGGCTGGAGGGCAAGGGCAACGTCCTGGTCAGCCTCGACGGGGCGGGGGCGAGCGTCTTCGGCCTCACCCGCACGCTCAACGGCCGCGTCTCGCTGACGGCGGCCAACGGGGCGCTGGTCGGGGTCAATGTCGAGCAGCTGCTGCGGCGGCTGGAGCGTCGCCCGCTCGGCGGCGGCGCCGACTTCCGCTCCGGCCGCACTCCCTTCGACAGCCTCGCGGTCGTCCTCAAGGTCAGCAACGGCACGGCCCAGGCCGAGGACGTGCGCCTCCAGGGCACCAATGTGCGGCTCGCCGTGGCCGGGACCGCCTCGGTGCCGAGCCGCGAGCTCGACCTCACCGGGACGGCGAGCCTGCTGGCCCCCATGCTCGAGCAGCCGCCGACCTTCGAGCTGCCGTTCTTCGTCCAGGGCAGCTGGGACGACCCGATGATGCTGCCCGACACCCAGGCGCTGATCCGCCGCTCCGGCGCCGCGGCGCCGCTGCTCGACTCGCTCTCGGATAAGCGCACCCGCGACGCGGTCCGCTCGGCCATCGACCGGCTCGGCGGCGGCGACGGTGCCGCCGTGCTGCGCCGCCTCGGCATTCCGGCACCGACCCCCGCCCCGGCCGCGGAGCCCGCCCCGGCCCCGACGCCGGACTCGGCCCCCGCGGCCGAGCAGGCCACCCCGGCGCCCGAGCCGACGCCCGTCCCCGAGGCGCCGGTGGCCGAGGTGCCGACGCGCTGAGGGACCGATTCGCTGAGGGACCGATTCGTTGCGGCCTCGGCCCGCCCGCTCGCCGCGCCGCCTCCAACAGTGCGCTTGCTGTATGATGGCGCGCCGCGAATCGGTCGGTCGCGCGCCATCGCGCAGGGGTGGAGCCCGGGGACGATGTGGAGAGTGCTGCACACCGTGGCGAAGATCGCGGTCGCCTCGCTGATCGTCGGGACCGTGCTGGCGCATTTCGGCATCACGCTCGACGCCCTGGTCGGCGAGCTCGGCGTCTCGCCGGAGCGGCTCGAGCAGGCGGTCCGCCGCGCCGTCGCCGTGGTGCTGCCCAACCTGCTGCTCGGCGCCGTGATCATCGTCCCGATCTGGGCGCTGATCTACATCCTCCGCCCGCCCGGCCAGAGCAGCGAGTGACCGGGCTTGCGATGCCCCTCGGAATGACCCCGTTCACGGGGCCGCCGCCTCGCGGCGCTCCGCCCGCCGGGTCGCCAGCGAGGCGAGGATGACGACCAGCGCCGTCACGGCGATGAAGATCGTGCACACGGCGTTGATCTCCGGCTTCACCCCGAGCCGCACCTCCGAGTAGATCCGGATCGGCAGCGTCGTCGCGCCCGGGCCCGTCGTGAAGCTGGCGATGACGAGGTCGTCGAGCGACAGCGAGAAGGCGAGCAGGAAGCCGGCCGCGATGCCGGGCGCGATCACGGGCAGCGTGACGGTGAGGAACGTCGCGAGCGGCGGGCAGCCGAGATCCTGCGCGGCCTCCTCCAGGCTGCGGTCGAAGCCGGCGAGGCGCGACTGCACGACGACCGCGACGAAGCACATGGTGAGCGTCGTGTGGGCGATCGTCACGGTCGCGGCACCGCGCTCGAAGCCGACCGCGACGAACAAGAGCAGCAGCGACAGGCCGGTGATCACCTCGGGCATCACCAGCGGCGCGTAGATCATCGCGGCGAAGGGCAGCCGGCCGCGGAAGCGGCCGAGCCGGGTCAAGGCGAGCGCCGCGAGCGTGCCGAGCACGGTGGCGAGCGTCGCCGAGGCGAGGGCGATGCCGAGCGAGGTCAGCGCCGCCTCCTGCAGGGCGCGGTCCTCCATCAGCGCCACGTACCAGCGCGTCGAGAAGCCGCCCCACACGGTGACGAGCCGCGAGGCGTTGAACGAGTAGACGACCAGAATCAGGATCGGCACGTAAAGGAAGGCGAGCCCGAGCGCGAGCGAGACGAGATTGAACCCGGACAGGCGGCGCATCTCAGCGGCCCTCGCGGATCTGGCGCGACTGCAGCGCCTCGTAGCCGGCGATCGGCCCGACCAGCAGCACCAGCAGGACGACCGCGATGGCCGAGGCGACCGGCCAGTCCTTGTTGGAGAAGAACTCGGTCCACAGCGTCTGACCGATCATCATCGTCTCCGAGCTTCCGAGCAGGTCGGGAATCACGAACTCGCCGACGATCGGGATCATGCAGAGAAGGCAGCCGGCGCCGACGCCGGGCAGGATCAGCGGCAGGGTGACGAGCCAGAACGCTCGTCCGCGCGGGCAGCCGAGATCGGCGGCGGCCTCCATCAGCGTCTCGTCGAGCTTCTGTAGGCTCGCATAGAGCGGCAGCACCATGAACGGCAGGTAGGAGTAGACGATCCCGATGATCACGGCCGCGTCGGTGGCGAGCCACACCGGCGGCGTGTCGACGAGGCCCAGCGCGAGGAGCGCCTGATTCAGCAGGCCGTCGTGCTGCAGGATGGTCATCCAGGCATAGATGCGGATCAGGAACGAGGTCCAGAACGGCAGCATCACGGCGACCACAAGAATCGCCTGCGCCCGCGCCGGAGCGCGCGCCATGGCGTGCGCGATCGGCAGGCCGACGGCGAGCAGGATCGCGGTCGAGACGAGCGCCACCTGCAGGCTCTTCAGATAGGAAAACAGATAGAGGTCGTCGCTTGCGATCAGCGCGTAGGCGTCGGTCGAGAGGGCGCGGACGAAATCGGCCACGCCGGAAAGCCCCGCCGCGAGGTCGAGCACCGGCGTGTAGGGCGGCTGCGCGATCGCGGTCTGCGACAGGCTGAGCCGCCCGACGATCAGGAACGGCACCAGGAAGAAGGCGACCAGCCACAGATAGGGCAGGGCGACGATCAACCGCTCGCCGAGAGATTGTCGCGGCTTCGAGGTGACTTGATTCATCTCGCCACCGCATCCGTCGCGGCCGGCGCCGAAGAGCCCCCCACCCCCGGCGCGCGGTGCGCGCCAAAGCCCTCCCCGCCACGCCCTGCGGGCGTGGGAGGAGGGGGCGGGGGTGGGGGGCAGTCCAGGCGGTCGAGCCCGGTGTTGTGTTCAGGCGTGCTGATCACCTCGTCCCTCACTCCGTCAGCACCACGGCGGCGTCCGGCGGAAACGACAGGCGGACCATGTCGTCCCAGTCGATGCCCTGCTCGGTGCGTCGGCGCGCGTTGGTGACCGACGCCTTGAGCAGGGTGCCGTCGTCGAGCCGTACCTTGTAGAGCGACATGTCGCCCAGATAGGCGATGTCGCCGACCTTGCCCGTGACGGTGTTGTCCGGCGCCGGCTCGGCCGTCGCGGAGGCGGCCGTCCCGGTGGCGACGACGAGCTTCTCGGGGCGCACCGCGAGCGTCACCCGGTCGCCGATGCCGGCCGTCGTCGGGCCGGCGGCGCGGAACCGGCGGCCGCCCGGATCGGTGATCGTGACCCCGCCGGCGTCGGCCGCCGCCACGGTGCCCTCGATGAAATTGACGTCGCCGATGAAGCCGGCCACCCAGCGCGAGCGCGGCTGCTCGTAGATCTCGGACGGGGTGCCGACCTGGGCGAGACGGCCGTGATTCATCACGCCGATCCGGTCCGCCATGGTCATCGCCTCCTCCTGGTCGTGGGTGACGACGACGAACGTGGTGGCGAGCCGCTCCTGAAGGGCCATCAGCTCGAACTGAGTTTCTTCGCGCAACTTCTTGTCCAAGGCGGCCAGCGGCTCGTCGAGCAGCAGCACCTTGGGGTGCTTGGCGAGGGCGCGGGCGAGCGCGACGCGCTGGCGCTGGCCGCCGGAAAGCTGGTGCGGCTTGCGCCCGCCCAGGCCTTCGAGCCGGACGAGGCGCAGCATCTCGGCGATGCGGGCCGCGATCTCCGCTTTCGGCAGCCGGTCCTGCTTCAGCCCGAATGCGATGTTGCCGGCGACCGTCAGATGCGGAAACAGCGCGTAGCTCTGGAACATCATGTTGACGGGCCGCCGCCACGGCGGCACCGCGGCGATGTCCTCGCCGGCGAGCAGGATGCGTCCGGCGTCCGGCCGCTCGAAGCCGGCCAGCATGCGCAGCAGCGTGGTCTTGCCGCAGCCCGAGGGGCCGAGCAGGGCGAAGAACTCGCCTTCGCGGATGTCGAGGTCGAGACGATCGACGGCCGTCGTGTCGCCGAAGCGGCGCGTCACGTCGTCGAACCGCACCATCGTCCGGTCGCTGCGCAGGACGGTGCCCGGACGGCGCTCGCCGGCGGGGCGCGCGTCCGCGCGAGGGGAGACGGTGTCGGGCGGTTGCTCGGTCGGGGCCACGGCTCGGGGCATCGGGGGGTCCGCTGCGACGGGATCCTGCTCGGCTGTCTTGATGGGCAGCGGCGGCGCCGCGATCAACCGTAATTTTCGGTGGTCCCGCACCGGCCCCGCGACCGCGGCGGGGCACCCGCGCGCCGGGGCCGGTGGGCCGCGCCGCGGCCCGGCGCTATCGTCTTGTCGGCGCAGTGATTCGCCGGCGTCTCGACGGCGTATCCGGGGCGGCGACAGGTGGGACGAGAGGGCGGTATGGACTTCAGCGGGCGGCACGTGGTGGTGACGGGCGGCACCGGGGCGCTCGGCGTCGGCGTGGTGACGGCCCTGGTCGAGGCCGGGGCGGTCTGCCACGTCCCCTACACGCGCGAGAGCGCCGCCGAGGCGTTTCCGCTCCGCGACCACGACCGGGTCATCCTCTACGGCGAGCTCAATCTCGGCGACAGCGAGGACGTCGAGGAGCTCTACGAGCGCTTGCCGCCGCTGTGGGCGTCGATCCATCTCGCCGGGGGCTTCGCCTACGGGCCGCTGCGCGACCTCGACGAGGATGTGCTGCACCACCAGGTCGGCGTCAACCTGATCACCTGCGCGCTGTGCTGCCAGGCGGCGCTGCGGGCCTTCGCCCGCGGCCGCAACGGGGGACGGATCGTCAACGTCGCGGCGCGCCCGGCGCTGGAATGGCGCACCGGCGCCGGCATGGCGATCTACGCAGCCGCCAAGGCGGCGGTCGCCGCCCTCACCGTGGCGCTCGCCGAGGAGGTGGCCAAGGAGGGTGTGCTGGTCAACGCCGTCGCCCCGTCCATCATGGACACGCCGGCGAACCGCCAGGACATGCCGAAGGCCGACCTCTCCGCCTGGCCGAAGGTCGAGGAGGTGGCGGCGACGATCCTGTTCCTCGCCTCCGCCGAAAACCGCGTCACCCGCGGCGCCGTGGTGCCGGTCTACGGCAAGGCGTGAGGCGGTGCGACGCCGGGCCGACGGTACGGCTCGCGGTCCGGCCGTCGACGTCACCGAACCGTCACGGTCGGCGGCTTTGTAGGGCGGACACCGCCGGCCCGGAGCCCCGATGTACGCCGCGACGCTCGGCGCCACGCGCCATGTCTTCCCCGACCTGAAGACCCTGCTCGCCCGGGCGACGCCGGCGCGGAGCGGCGATCGGCTCGCCGGCCTCGCGGCCGAAAGCGGCGAGGAGCGGGTCGCCGCCCAGATGGCGCTCGCCGAGCTGCCGCTGACGACGTTTCTGGCCGAGGCCGTGGTGCCCTACGAGGCCGACGAGGTCACCCGGCTGATCCTCGACACGCACGACCGCGCCGCCTTCGCGCCCGTCTCCCATCTCACCGTCGGCGGCTTTCGCGATTGGCTGCTGTCGGATGCGGCGACCACGCCGGTGCTCGCCGCGCTCGCGCCCGGCCTGACGCCCGAGATGGTCGCGGCGGCGAGCAAGCTGTGCCGGCTGCAGGATCTGATCATGATCGCGGCGAAGTGCGCCGTGGCGACGCGTTTCCGCTCGACCGTCGGCCTGCCCGGGCGGCTGTCGGTGCGGCTCCAGCCCAATCATCCGACCGACGACCCGCGCGGCATCGCCGCCAGCATCCTCGACGGGCTGCTGCTCGGCGCCGGCGACGCCGTGATCGGCATCAACCCGGCGACCGACTCACCGGAGCGCACCCGGACGCTGCTCCGCATGCTGGACGACATTCGCGAAAAGCTCGACATCCCGACCCAGCACTGCGTGCTCGCCCATGTGACGACGACGCTCGACCTGATCAGGACCGGAACGCCGGTCGATCTCGTCTTCCAGTCGATCGCCGGCACGCAGGCCGCCAACACCAGCTTCGGCATCGATCTCGCGCTGCTCGACGAGGCGCACGACGCGGCGCTGTCGCTGAAGCGCGGCACGATCGGCACCAATGTCATGTACTTCGAGACCGGGCAGGGCAGCGCGCTGTCGGCCAACGCCCATCACGGCGTCGACCAGCAGACGCTCGAGGCGCGCGCCTACGCGGTGGCGCGGCGCTACGCGCCGCTGCTCGTCAACACCGTGGTCGGCTTCATCGGCCCGGAATATCTCTACGACGGCAAGGAGATCACCCGGGCCGGCCTGGAGGACCACGTCTGCGGCAAGCTGCTCGGCGTGCCGATGGGCGTCGACGTCTGCTACACCAACCACGCCGAGGCCGATCAGGACGACATGGACGCGTTGCTGGCCCTGCTGGTCGCCGCCGGCGTCAACTTCGTGATGGGCGTGCCGGGCGCCGACGACATCATGCTCGGCTACCAGAGCACGTCGTTCCACGACGCGCTGGCGATGCGCGATCTGTTCGGCAAGCGCCCGGCGCCCGAGTTCGAGGCATGGCTCGCCCGCCAGGGGCTCTTGGACGATGCCGCGCGCATTCGCCCGGGCGCGCTGCCGCCGACGTTCCGGGCGCTGCTGCCGGCGTGACGCGATGACCGAGCCCGACCTTTCGAAGACCTCCACGGCGGTTGCCAACGACGCCGATCCCTGGGCGGGGCTGCGCCGCCTCACGGCGGCCCGCATCGGCCTGCCGCGCGCCGGCGCCAGTCTCGCCACTGCGCCACTGCTGGAGTTCCGCCTCGCCCATGCGCGCGCCCGCGACGCCGTGCACGCGCCCTTCGCGCAGGCGCGGCTGCACCAGGAGCTCGTCGGGCTCGGCCTGCCGGTCGTCTCGGTCGCCAGCGCCGCCGCCGACCGCCACGCCTATCTGATGCGGCCCGATCTCGGGCGCCGGCTCGCGCCCGAGGCCGGCGTGGCGCTGGCCGCCCATGCGGCGACATACGACCTTGCGATCGTCGTCACCGACGGGCTCTCGGCTCAGGCGGTCGAGCGCCACGCCGGGCCGGTGCTCGCCGCCGTGCTGCCGGCGCTGCTGGCCCACGGCTGGCGCGTGGCGCCGCTCGTCGTCGTGCGGCACGGCCGCGTCGCGATCGGCGATGCGGTGGCGGGCGCGCTCGGCGCCGAAAGCGTCGTCGTGCTGATCGGCGAGCGGCCCGGCCTCTCGGCACCCGACAGCATGGGCGCCTATGTGACGTGGCGGCCGCGTGACACCACGACCGATGCCGACCGCAACTGCCTGTCGAACATTCGTCCCGACGGCATCGCTCCTGCCGACGCCGCCTTCAAGCTGACGCATCTCCTGCGTGAGATGCGGGTGCGCCGGCTTTCCGGCGTGATGCTGAAGGACTCTTCGGACGTGCGATCGGTGGAGTCGTAGGGTGGGCAAGGCGCGCCGTTGACGCGCCGTGCCCACGCCGTCTGGTCCAGCGAACGCCGAGCCGAGAGGATCGACCGCGTGGGCACGGGCGTTCCACGCCTTTGCCCACCCTACGACGAATACGGGTTTCGATGATCGACAGACGCTCCCTCCTCACCGCCATGGCCGCGCTCGTCGTGGCCGGACCCGCCCGTGCGGAGACCTTCGACGCGGCGCTCGCCCGCATCGAGCGGGAGAGCGGCGGCCGGCTCGGCGTCGCCGTGATCGACACCGCTACGGGCATGCGGGCCGGCCATCGCGCCGACGAGCGGTTCGCGATGTGCAGCACCTTCAAGCTGCTGCTCGCCGCCGCCGTGCTGGCCCGTGTCGACGCCGGCCGCGAGGCGCTCGACCGGCGAATCACGATCGATCCCGCGGCGTTGCTCGACTGGGCGCCGCTCACCAGGCCGAACGCGGGTGGCAGCATGACGGTCGCGGCGCTCGCCGAGGCGGCCATGGTGACGAGCGACAACACCGCGGCCAATCTGCTCCTGGGCACGCTTGGCGGGCCGCCCGGCCTCACCGCTTGGCTGCGCACGCTCGGCGACGACACGAGCCGGCTCGACCGCATCGAGCCCGCCCTCAACGAGGCGTGGCCGGACGATCCGCGCGACACCACGACGCCGGCCGCGATGGCGGCCGATATCGAGAGGCTCGTGCTCGGCGACGCTCTGTCGTCGCCGTCCCGTGATTTGCTCACCGGTTGGCTGGTCGGCAACCGCACCGGCGCCGCACGGCTGCGCGCCGGGCTGTCGCAGAGCTTCAAGGTCGGCGAGAAGACCGGCACGGGCGAGCGTGGCGCCACCAACGACGTCGGCCTGTTCTGGCCGCCGACGCGGAAGCCCGTGATCGTCGCGGCCTATCTGACCGAGACGACGGCCCCCGCCGCGGCCCGCGACGGGGCGCTTGCGGCGGTCGCGAAGGCGGTCGCCGCTTCGCTCTGACGGTCGCCGTTCTCACCTCTCCCCGCGTGCGGGGAGAGGTCGACATTCGCGCGCCCAGCGCGGATGTCGGGTGAGGGGGCATCGCCGCGAGTCCGAGCATAGAGGAAGCGCCCCCTCATCCGACACGCCGCTGCGCGGCGAGCCACCTTCTCCCCGCGCGCGGGGAGAAGGACAGGGCGGCGGGCGCCCCTATCACCCGTACAGCGTCTTGTTCTGGTCGCGCAGCACGTTCTTCTGCAGCTTGCCCATGGTGTTGCGCGGCAGCTCGTCGACGAACAGCACACGCTTGGGCAGCTTGAACTTGGCGAGCCGCCCCTCCAGCGCCGTGATCACGTCGCGCTCGGTCAGCGTCGCGCCCGGTGCCTTCACCACCACGGCCGTGACGCCCTCGCCGAAGTCGGGATGCGGGCAGCCGATGACGGCCGACTCGACGACGCCGGGCAGAAGGTCGATCTCGCTCTCGACCTCCTTGGGATAGACGTTGAAGCCGCCCGAGATGATCAGATCCTTGGCGCGGCCGACGATGTGGACATAGCCGCGGGCGTCGATCATGCCGACGTCGCCGGTGATGAAGAAGCCGTCGGGGCGGAACTCCTCGCGGGTCTTCTCCGGCATCCGCCAGTAGCCGGCGAACACGTTCGGCCCTTTCACCTCGATGACGCCGACCTCGCCGGCCGGCAGCACCTCGCCGCTGCCGGGGTTCGCCACCCGAACCGCGATGTCGGGGAGCGGAAAGCCGACCGTTCCGGCGATACGCTCGCCGTCGTAGGGGTTGGAGGTGTTCATGCCGGTCTCGGTCATCCCGTAGCGCTCCAGGATGGCGTGGCCGGTCTTCGCCTTGAACGTCTCGTGCGTCTCGGCGAGCAGCGGCGCCGAGCCCGACGTGAACAGCCGCATATGCGCGGTCGCCTCGCGGGTGAGCCCCGGATGCTGGACGAGCCGCACGTAATGGGTCGGCACGCCCATCAGCGTGGTGACGCGCGGGAGAGCCGCGATCACCTGGTCGGCGTCGAACTTCTGCAGCCACAGCATGCTGCCGCCCGACAGCATCACGGTCATGGCCGCCGTGAACAGGCCGTGGGTGTGGTAGATCGGCAGCGCATGCAGCAGCACGTCGGTCTCGCTGAACCGCCAGTACTTGACCAGCGTGTCGGCGTTGGAGCCGAGATTGGCGTTCGTCAGCATGGCGCCCTTGGAGCGGCCCGTGGTGCCCGACGTGTAGAGGATGCAGGCGAGGTCGTGTCCGGCGCGGCCGACGTCCTCGAACGCTTCCGGCGCGGCGGCGGCGAGATCGGCGAGCGAGCCGCGGCCGTCGGCATCGAGCGTGTGGAGCACCGCGCCGCGCAACGCGGCGATCGGCTCGAGCCCGTCGCGCTTGGCCGGATCGCAGACGAGAAGGCGCGGTTCGGCGTCGGAGACGAAATACTCGACCTCGTGGGTCGTGTAGGCGGTGTTGAGCGGCAGGTAGACGGCGCCGGCCCGCATCACCGCCAGGAACAGCATCAGGTTCTCGGGGCTCTTCTCCACCTGCACGGCGACCCGGTCGCCGGGCTTCACGCCGAGGCCGACGAGCGCGTTGGCGAGCCGGCCGGTCCGCGCCAGCATGTCGCCATAAGTGATCCGTGCGCCTTCGGGCGTCTCGATCAGGGTCTTGCCCTGCGACGGGATGCGGCTGCGGAGGAGGGCGAACAGGCTTCCGGGCATGACAGCGTTTCCAGGCTCGATTTCAGGGTTCTTGGTGGGGTGGCCGGGCGGCGACGAAAAATGTCGGCGCCCCTGGCGAACGGTCCCGAGGGCCGACGACCCTATTTTCGCCGACGCACGGGGGTCAAGGGCGGGGGCTTGCGATTTGGCAATATGCCGTTAGATTCTCGGCAGATTGCCAAGGGTACGGAGTCCGACATGTCGCTGGTCGAGGAGGTGGCCCGCAAACTCGGCGGCAAGGCCGTGCTCGGGCGGAGCGTTCGCTCCCAGGCCGATCTGGCGCTCGCCGTGCAGGCGCGTCTGCCCCTCGCCACCCTGGAGGGGCTCGTCCGGGCCGGCTTCGGCGAGTCGGAGATCGACCGCTTGGTCATCCCGCCGCGGACCAGGCGCCATCGGGCCGAAAAGCAGCAACCCCTCACTGTCGAGGAGTCCGACCGGGCCGTGCGGCTGCTTCGACTCCAGACGCTCGCCGAGGCGACATTCGGCGACCGCGACAAAGCCGCCGCTTGGCTGCGCCATCCGCTCGCCGTCCTCGACGGCGAGACCCCGCTCGACGTCGCGTGCTCCGAAGCCGGGGCTCGCGTGATCGAGACGATCCTGGCCAAGATCGCCTGGGGCGCGGCCGCCTGATGGTCCTGTGGCGGCTGTCCGGTAAGGCCAACGCCCAGATGTTCGACGGCGGCTACGGAATGCTGTTCGACGGGCGCTGGAACACGGTCGGGCATGCCGTCACCTATTGCGCGACCTCGCCGGCGCTCTGCGTCCTGGAGAAGCTCGTCCATGTCGAGGATCCGGCGCTGATGCCCGAGCTCGTGATGCTCCGTTACGCTGTGCCCGACGATCTCGCGCGCGAGACGGTCACGATCGTCGATCTGCCGGCCGACTGGCGGCGCTACGACAGTCTGACGCAGGCCCGCGGCGACGCTTGGCATGCGGGGCTCGCGGCGCCGCTGCTTTTCGTCCCCTCGGTGGTGGTGCCGCTCGACGGCTCGCCCGACGTCAATGTCCTGATCAATCATCGTCACCCCGATGCGGCGCGGATCACGCTCGCGGCGGCCGAGCCGTTCGTGCTCGATGTGAGATTGTTCTGATCCCACGACGGCACGGTCCCTCGTTTGGCGTCGCCGCACCCTACGAAAGCCGGCCGTGCCGATCCCTTGCTTTTGCTGATAAGCTGGTTTCTGGGTTTTCGAGAGGCTGCCCATGACGCGCCGCGGGGGACATCGGCGTCACGACGGCGATGGCCGGTCCGGCGATCGGGACGACGAAGGGCCGGCGCTCCGCGACATCCTCGCCGGCGCCCTGCAGGCGCGCTCGGCGCCCGTCCAGGCCGAGGCGGCCGTGCTGGCCGCGCTCGCGCAAGCGCCGGACAGCGTCGAGGCGCGGCTCGCCGCCTATCGGTTCTATTTCTACGATCACCGGCTCGCCGAGGCGCTGCCGCACGCGGACGCGATCGTTCAGGCGATGGCGCGGCGCCTGAACGTGGCGACGGACTGGCGGCTGGTCGGGCCGGAGGACGCGCCGTTCGCGGCGCTCGACGAGGCGCCGGGCCTCTATCTCCAGGCCCTGCTCGCCTGGGGCTATGCGAGCCTGCGGATCGGCGCGGAGGCCGACGGCGTCGCCGCGCTGGAGAAGGTCGTGGCGCTCGATCCCGCCGACCGCTTCGGCGCCCGCCGCGTGCTCGCCGTCGTCGCCGCACACGCCGCCGACGCGGCGGCGGAGGACTGATGCGGCGCCGGCCGGGCAAGTGTCCGCCGGTCCGCCCGCATTCTTCCGACTGACCGGCGCCGTGCAAATCGGCTAGGCGGTGCCATCCGCCACTCGTTCGGGAGCGCCTTCATGGGCCTGATCACCACGTCGCGCGACGGTTTCGTCGGCACCGTCACGCTCGACAACGCCGAGAAGCGCAACGCCCTGTCGAGCGCCCTGATCGACGCGCTGTGCACGGCGCTCGAAGGCTTCCGCAGCGACCATCTGCGCGCCGTGGTGCTGCGCGCCCAACCCGGCGTGACGGTGTGGTCGGCCGGCTTCAACATCGACGAGCTGCCCGAGGGGCACCGCGATCCGCTCGGCTGGGACGATCCGGTGCGTCATCTGGTGCGCGAGATCTCGCGCTTCCCGATCCCCGTCATCGCCATGGTGGAGGGGAGCGTCTGGGGCGGCGCCTGCGAGGTGGTGCTCGCCTGCGACATCATCGTGATCGCACCGAACGCCAGCTTCGCCATCACGCCGGCCAAGCTCTCGGTGCCCTACAACATCTCCGGCATGCTCACCTTCCTCAACGCGGCGCCGGCCTGCACGGTGCGCGAGATGGCGTTCACGGCGAAGCCGGTGACGGCGGCGCGCGCCTTCGATCTCGGCATGGTCAACCACATCGTCCCGATCGAGGAGCTGGAGACCGTCACCTACGGCATCGCCAAGGACATCGCCGCCAATGCGCCGCTCGCCGTCTCGGTGATGAAGGAGCAGCTCCGCATCCTCGAAGGCGCCCACCCGGTCAGCCCGGAGGGCTTCGAGCGCCTGCAGGGCCTGCGCCGCGTCGTCTACGACAGCCAGGACTATCTGGAGGGGCTGCGCGCCTTCAAGCAGAAGCGCAAGCCGGTGTTCGAGGGCAAGTGAGGCCGCGGGCGACGCCGCGAGCGATCGCCGGGCGTGCCGTCGGGGCAGCGCCCGGCTCCCGGGAGCGCCCCTGTGGTTCGCCCGAAGGCGCGATGCGCGCCCCTGTCATCATCCGTCAGAGCTTCACCTCGTAGAAGAGCCGCACGGCGCGCGGCCGATCCGGCTCCGTCCGTCAGGAGAGGCCGTCGGCCGCCGGACGCGGTCCGGCCGCCGCGCCGCGGCCGGCGTTTTCGAGGGGCTCGTTCATGCTCGCGACGATCATTCTCACCCACAACGAGGAGCGGCATATCGCGCGGGCGATCCGCTCGGTGCAGCCGTTCTGTAACGAGGTGGTGGTCGTCGATTCCGGGTCGACCGACCGCACGGTCGAGATCGCGCGAGCGCTCGGAGCCGTCGTGCTGACCAATCCGTTCGTCAATCATGCGGTGCAGTTCCAATGGGCGCTCGATCACGCGCCGATCACCAGCGACTGGATCATGCGGCTCGATGCGGACGAGATCGTCGAGCCGGACCTCGCGGCGAGGATCGCCGCCGAGCTCGGCGATCTTCCGGCCGACGTCGTCGGGGTGAATCTCGAGCGCAAGCACATCTTCATGGGGCGGTTCATCCGCCACGGCGGGCGTTATCCGCTGGTGCTGCTGCGCATCTGGCGGCGCGGTCGGGGCCGGATCGAGCAGCGCTGGATGGACGAGCACATCGTCGTGTCGGGCGGCCGGACCGTGACCTTCGCGGGCGGCTTCGCCGACGTGAATCTGTTCGATCTCACGTTCTTCACCGACAAGCACAACAAGTACGCGACCCGCGAGGCGGTCGACGTCCTGAACCAGCGCTATGGGCTGTTCGCGACCGACCGGGCGCTCACCGCGAGCAGTGCGTCGGTCCAGGCATCCTTCAAGCGCGGCGTCAAGGAACGGCTCTACAACAAGCTGCCGTTCTGGATGGGGCCGCTGTTTTATTTTCTCTACCGGTATGTCATCCAGCTCGGGTTTCTCGACGGCCGCGAGGGCCTGATCTACCACGTCCTGCAGGGGTTCTGGTATCGCTTCCTGGTCGCCGCCAAGGTCGTCGAGTACGATGCGGTTCTGCGCGACCTCGCGACCGCGGACGAGCGTCTCGCGCGGCTGGAGCAGCTGACCGGCCTTCCGCTGCGCCGGAAGGCCGACGCGTCTCACGCCCCCATCTTGGCCATGGCGGCTTCGGAGACCTCGAAGTTGGCGTAGACGTGCTGAACGTCGTCGTGCTCCTCGAGCGACTCGATCAGCTTGAACAGCTTCTCGGCCTGCTCGTCGTCGACCGCCACCGAGTTCTGCGGCTTCCACACCAGCGCCGCCTTCTTGGGCTCGCCGAACTTGGCTTCCAGGGCCTTGGCGACGTCCCGATAGGTCTCCTGCGAGGCGTAGACCTCGTGGCCGCCCTCGGACGACACCACGTCGTCGGCGCCGGCCTCGATCGCCGCCTCCAGCATGGCGTCGGCGGAGGCGACCTCGGGGCCGTACTCGATCACGCCGAGGCGGTCGAACATGAACGACACCGCCCCGGTCTCGGCCAGGTTGCCGCCCGACTTGGTGAAGTAGGAGCGCACGTCGGAGGCGGTGCGGTTGCGGTTGTCGGTCAGAACCTCGACGATCACGGCGACGCCGCCGGGGCCGTAGCCCTCGTAGCGGATCTCGTCGTAGTTCTCGCCCTCGCTGCCCGACGCCTTCTTGATGGCGCGCTCGATGTTGTCCTTCGGCATGTTCTCGGCGCGGGCCGCGATGATGGCGGCGCGCAGGCGCGGGTTCATGGCCGGGTCCGGCGTGCCGAGCTTGGCCGCCACGGTGATCTCGCGGGCCAGCTTGCCGAACAGCTTGGACTTCATCGCGTCCTGCCGGCCCTTGCGATGCATGATGTTCTTGAATTGGGAATGTCCGGCCATGTCGGATCCTGTCGGGCTCGGTCGTGTCTGTGCGGTCGAATCGGTGTCGTCGGGGCGGTCGAGGCGCTGCGCCGCAACCGCGGGTGCGGGGGCGCCGGCGTCCTGTCGACTGCGTCGGGGCGCCAGATATAGCGAGGCGTGGCGGCAAAAGCCACATTCGGCCGCGGGCGGCAAGCGGCGGGCAGGCCGGCGCCGGCGCGTCGCCGCGACGGGGTCGCTCAGGCGGCCCAGAAGGCCGGGACGGCGGGCTCGAGCGCGCCGCCGATCCGCACCGGCGCAACCTTGGCGGCGAGGCCGGTCTCGTCGTCGGTCTCGACCGCGAGGCCGCACAGGGTGGCCGGGCCGCCGCCCGGCTCGAACCGGCCGCCCGGGATGCGGCGCAGGAAGCGGTTGAGCGGCTCGTCCTTGGCCATGCCGATGACCGTGTCGTAGTCGCCCGTCATCCCGACGTCGCTCATGAAGGCGGTGCCGCCCGGCAGGATCCGGTGGTCGGCGGTCGGGGCGTGGGTGTGGGTGCCGACCACGAGGCTCGCGCGGCCGTCGAGGAAGTGCCCCATCGCCTGCTTCTCGCTGGTCGTCTCGGCGTGCATGTCGACCACGATGGCGTCGGCCGCGTCGCGCAGCGGGCAGGCGGCGATCTCGCGCTCGACCGCGGCGAACGGGTCGTCGAGCGGATCCATGAACACGCGGCCGAGCAGGTTGGTCACCAGCACGCGGGCGCCGTTGCGGGCCTCGACCAGAGCGACGCCGCGGCCCGGCGTGCCGGGCGGATAGTTGAGCGGGCGGACGAGCTTCTCGGCCCGCTCGATGAACACGAGCGCCTCGCGCTGGTCCCAGGAGTGGTTGCCGAGCGTCACCGCGTCGGCGCCGGCGGCCAGCAGGTCGTGGTAGATCAGCTCGGTGATGCCGAAGCCGCCGGCCGCGTTCTCGCCGTTGACCACCACGAAGTCGAGCCGCCAGTCGCGCACCAGCCCGGGCAGCCGCTCCGCCACGATGGCCCGGCCGCTGCGGCCGACCACGTCGCCGATGAAGAGAATCCGCACGCTCACACGCCCCGAAGGTTCTGCGGCCGGACGTCCCGAAAGGGGCCGACCGGCCGGGCCGCCGCGCGGTGCCGGGGGCTCCGCGCCTAGCGGCAGTCGATGATCTCGGCCTCCGTTAGCACGAGATCGAGCCGTGCGTCGCGCTCGTTCGCCGGTACCCGGACGATCTCCTGGGCCGCATAGGCGAGCCCGATGGCGACGACCGGCTTCTCGGCCCGGAGGGCTGCGAGCGTGATGTCGTAATGGCCGGCCCCGTAGCCGATCCGGTGGCCGGCCCGGTCGAAGCAGGCGAGCGGCACCAGCAGCACGTCCGGCACCACCACGGGGGCCTCCGGGCCGGGCTCCAGCAGGCCGAAGCCCGCCGTGGTGAGCGGCACGCCCGGCGCCCAGGCGCGGAACAGGAGCGGTTTTCCGCGGCCCTGCACGACCGGCAGCGCGAGTCCCGCGCCGTTCTCCACGAAGCGGCGCATCAGCGGCGCTGGATCGATCTCGCTGCGGATCGCCATGTAGCCGGCCACGACCGTGCCGGCGTCGACCGGCACGGTCAGCGGACGTGCCGCGATCGCCTCGGCGGCGGCGGCGCGGTCCGCGGCGGCGAGCTCGTCGCGACGATCGAGCGCCGTCTTGCGCAGCGTCGCCTTCGCTGCGGCGACCTGGTCGTTCGGGGGTCTTGGGCTCATGCGCGGCGCGGTCGCTCCCGGGACGGGGCAAGGGAGGGCCATCGCCCTCGCGGGCCGGGCCGAAAAGGATGTGCGGAGCCGCCTGAGCCGTCGGAGTATGCGATCCCGGGTTCCCTACCATGGTAGGTGGGCGCCATATGTCCGGGCCCACGGGCCCGGCCAGGGACAGCTCCCTTCAGGATCGATAAGGCCCCGGGGAAAAGACCCCTAACGCACCCCGCAGCCCCGCACGACCCAATCTAGTCGCTCGCGCGCCGTGCCGCCACCCGGGTCGGCGCGGAACCGCCACCCGCTGCGAAAGAGTGATGGCGACACCGATAGGGGACAGCGATGTCCGGCCGTCACCCGGTCGGCAGCTCGTGGCCGTCGGTGCCGTGGTCGAGGGCGCGGGTGACTCGCTCGATGCGCTCGGCGGCCGAATCGAGGGCGGCCGCGATCGCCGCCGTGGTAGCCTGGCTGCGCTCGGCGGCGGCCCGGCGGCTCTCCTGGAGCTCCGCCGCCTCCTCTTCGAACCGGCGGGCGCGCTGCGACGCCTCGGCCAGCTCGTCGGCGATCAGCAGCGCCGCCATGACGGTGAGCCGCATGTCGCCGATCTCGCCGAAATTGGTGCGCAGCTTGGTGATGCGCTGGTCGAGGTCGTGGGCGAGCCGGGCCAGATGGTGCTCCTGCCCGTCGTCGCAGGCCATCCGGTACTGCCGGCCGTTGATCGTCACGCTGACATGGGCCATGGCCGACCTTGCTGCACCTGACCGCGTGGCGCCGGGAGCCGCGGCGTCCGGCTCGACGGCGCCTGATCCGGCCGCGCTCGATCCGGCTGTGCCGGACCGCGAGGCGCTCGCCCGCGCCGCTTCGAGAAGAGCCCCACGATTCGTTCCTCCGAGCGCCATCGCGCGACCCTCATCCGGTCTCGTCGGCGGCGAGCACGGCCCGCACCGTGGCGATCGCCGCGTCGAGCCGGCCGGCCACCTCGCGGCCGACCCCGTCGAGCCGCTGCGCCCGCGCCGTCTCGCGGTCGAGCGCATCGGCGAGCCGCGCCCGGTCGGCGCCGAGCGTGTGGACCTGCGCCGACAGCGCGCTGCGGCCACGCTCCAGCTCGTGCCGGCGCTCGACCGCCTCCTCCAACGCCGCGAGGGCCCGCTGGAGCCGGGTGCTGGCCGCTTCCACGATCGTGCTGTCGCTCATGGCGCCCTCGCCCCGCCATTCTCCAGCCGCGTCCCGGGACTCTCACGGACCCGTCCCGCGGGCTCGTCCGGGCTACCCATGCCGTCCCCGAAAGCATGAAATGGCAAGCAGATGGAGCTTGAACCTTACGGGCGTTCGCAAGGCCGCGTCAATGCGATGCACACAGGTCCGACAGCCTTCGCGCGAAATCCTGCGCGCGCCGCACCGACGGGCCGCGCCGAAGGCGGCGCTGTCGCGTTGACAGTGTCATACGGGCTGCCTATCAGATCCTGCGCCTCGCCAGACGAGGCCTTCGGCCGGTGCCGTCGCGACGTCCGCCTCCCCCGACTTCGTCAGTCCACGAAGGTGCATCGCGGCCGACGCCGACCTCCGCACCCACACAGGAGGCCGACATTACCCCCCTTTCCCGCGCCGATCACGACCGGATGGCCAATGCGATCCGGGCTCTCGCCATGGATGCCGTCGAGAAGGCGAAGTCCGGACATCCCGGGCTGCCGATGGGGGCAGCCGACATCGCCACGGTCCTGTTCACGCGGGTGCTGAAGTTCGATCCGGCCGCGCCGCACTGGTTCGACCGCGACCGCTTCGTGCTGTCGGCCGGCCACGGCTCGATGCTGCTCTATGCGCTGCTCCATCTCACCGGCTTCCAGTCGGTCTCGATGGAGGACATCGAGAGCTTCCGCCAGCTCGGCTCGCGCACCCCGGGCCATCCCGAGGTCGAGGCGACCGAGGGCGTCGAGACGACGACCGGGCCGCTCGGGCAGGGCATCGCGACCGCGGTCGGAATGGCGATCGCCGAGCGCCACCTCGCGGCCGAGTTCGGACCCGACATCGTCGACCACCACACCTACGTGCTGGCCTCCGACGGCGACCTGATGGAGGGCATCAGCCAGGAGGCGATCGCGCTCGCCGGCCACCTGAAGCTGTCCCGCCTGATCGTGCTGTTCGACGACAACGGCATCTCGATCGACGGCCCGATCCGGCTCGCCGACTCGGTCGACCAGCTCAAGCGCTTCGAGGCGGCCGGCTGGGACGCCTGCCGGATCGACGGCCACGACCCCGCGGCGATCCTGGCCGCCGTCGCGGCCGCGCAGACGAGCGACAAGCCGAGCCTCATCGCCTGCCGCACCACCATCGCGTTCGGCGCGCCGACCAAGGCGGGCTCGGAGAAGTCGCACGGCTCGCCGCTCGGCGCCGAGGAGATCGCCGGCGCCCGCAAGGCGCTCGGCTGGGACGCGCCACCCTTCGTCGTTCCGGACGACATTCTGTCGCTGTGGCGAACCGCCGGGGCGCGCTCGCGGGATCGTCGCGCCGCCTGGGAGGCGCGCGTCGCCGCGCTGCCGGCCGACCGCCGGGCCGAGCTCGAGCGCCGCATCGCCGGCGCGGTGCCGGCCGACGAGCTCGACGCCGCGCTCGCCGAGATCAAGCGCCAGCTCGCCGCCGATCCCAAGGACCGCGCGAGCCGCTCCTCCTCGGAGCTGGCGCTCGGTGTGCTGGTGCCGGCCTTCCCGGAGCTGATCGGCGGCTCGGCCGACCTCACCGGCTCGAACAACACCCGCCCCAAGGGCATGCCGGCGCTCACGCCGGAGGACTACGGCGGTCGCTTCATCCATTACGGCATCCGCGAGCACGGCATGGCCGCGGCCATGAACGGCATGGCGCTGCATGGCGGCGTCATCCCGTATTCCGGCACGTTCCTGGTGTTCTCCGACTACTGTCGCCCGTCGATCCGGCTCGCCTGCCTCATGGGCCGGCGGGTCATCCACGTGATGACCCACGACTCGATCGGGCTCGGCGAGGACGGGCCGACCCATCAGCCGGTCGAGCATCTCGCAGCCCTGCGGGCGATCCCGCACCTCCTGGTGTTTCGTCCCTGCGACGCGGTCGAGACCGCCGAGTGCTGGGCACTGGCGCTCGCCGCGAACCACCGGCCGAGCGTGCTGGCGTTGTCGCGTCAGAACCTGCCGCAGCTGCGCGACGCGACGGCAGCCGGCAACCCGTGCGCCGGCGGTGCCTACGAGCTCTTGCCGGCCGAGGGCGGACCGGCCAAGGTGTCGCTGTTCGCGTCGGGCTCCGAGGTGGCGATCGCGGTCGCGGCGCGCAAGCGCCTGGCCGAATTCGGCGTGCCGGCCCGGGTCGTGTCGGTGCCGTGCGTCGAACTGTTCCTCGACCGCCCCGAGGCGGAGCGCGACGCCGTGATCGGCGAGGCGCCCGTGAGGGTTGCGGTCGAGGCCGCCATCCGTCAGGGTTGGGACGCGATCGTCGGATCGCACGGAGGGTTCGTCGGGATGACCGGCTTCGGCGCCAGCGGTCCCGCGCCAGACCTCTACCGCCATTTCGGCATCACGCCGGAACGGGTCGCCGAGGTCGCCCTGGGCAAATTGCAGGCATTGTAAAAAAAGCCGCCGTAGGGGTCGTGTAGAACCGACCTATATCAAGGCGGCCGACGGCGAGATCGGATCGACATGGCGCGCGGCCCGCCGGGCTGCGCTTGTGGGCATGGAAGGGAGACCAGCATGGCTGTACGGGTGGCAATCAACGGCTTCGGCCGGATCGGACGCAACGTTCTGCGGGCGGCCGCCGAGGCGGGCCGCACCGACATCGAGTTCGTCGCGATCAACGATCTCGCCCCGGTCGAGACCAATGCGCACCTGCTGCGCTTCGATTCCGTCCACGGCCGCTATCCGGGTGTCGTGAAGGTCGAGGGCGACTCGATCGACATCGGCCACGGCAAGATCAAGGTCACGGCGATCAAGGATCCGACCACGCTGCCGTGGAAGGAGCTCGGCGTTGACATCGCGATGGAGTGCACCGGCATCTTCACGGCCAAGGACAAGGCCAAGATGCATCTCGACGCCGGCGCCAAGCGCGTACTCGTCTCCGCCCCGTCGGACGGCGCCGACCTCACCGTCGTCTACGGCGTCAACGACGACAAGCTGACCAAGGAGCACCTGGTCGTCTCCAACGCCTCCTGCACGACCAACTGTCTGGCGCCGGTCGTCAAGGTTCTCAACGATGCGATCGGCATCGACAAGGGCTTCATGACGACGATCCACTCCTACACCAACGACCAGCCCTCGCTCGACCAGGTCCACAAGGATCTGTACCGCGCCCGCGCCGCCGCCCTGTCGATGATCCCGACCTCGACCGGCGCCGCCAAGGCGGTCGGCCTCGTGCTGCCGGAGCTCAAGGGCAAGCTCGACGGCGTCGCCGTCCGCGTGCCGACCCCGAACGTCTCGGTCGTCGACCTGAAGTTCATCGCCAAGCGGGCGACAACCAAGGACGAGATCACGGCCGCCATAAAGGCCGCGGCCGACGGTCCGCTGAAGGGCATCCTCGGCTACACCGAGCAGCCCAACGTGTCGTCGGACTTCAACCACGACCCGCACTCGTCGGTGTTCCACGTCGACCAGACCAAGGTCATGGACGGCACCCTGGTGCGCGTGATGTCCTGGTACGACAACGAGTGGGGCTTCTCCAACCGCATGCTGGACACCGCGGTGGCGATGGCGAAGCTGATCTGACGCGAACGGGGTCAAGACGGATCGATGGACGACCGCACCGGATCGCCCGACGACTTCGAGGCGCTGGCCGGCCTCGTGAAGGCCAGCTTCACGGATCTTTCGTTGCCGACGGTGCGGAAAAGGACGATTTCTATCTCTATCGATCCGCCGAGGCGGGTGACGGCCGGACGGATGCGGTCGTCACCCTCGTTTGCACGCGCTGCGGACACGTCGAGAAGCACCTCGCCGGCCCGCTGCGGCAGGCACAGACGCCGATTTCGAAGGACTGACGCCGTGGCGGAGATCCGTCCGTTTCCGGCACGAGGGGGCGATCGATCGGTGGGGGCGGTCCGGAGGATCCGACGTTGGAGCAGCGCGTCGCGAGGGTGAAAGACTTGCTGGACCGCATCGACCGGCGGCTCTCCGGCATCGAGAAGGATCTTTCGGTGCTCCCGACGATCACCGATCATGCGGCCCTGAAGGCCGACATCGCCGAACTGAAAGGCCGCTTGTCCGGCCTCGACCACCGGCTCGCGTCACGTCCGACGGTCTGGACGATCCCGTCCATCACGTTCACAACCTGGGCCCTGGGCTCCGGCATCCTGATTGCCGCATCGAAGAACCTCAGATGACCGCATTCCGCACACTCGACCAGGCCGACGTGAAGGGCAAGCGCGTCCTTCTCCGCCTCGACCTCAACGTGCCGACCGAGAACGGCAAGGTGACCGACGTGACCCGCATCGAGCGGGCCGCGCCGACCATCAACGAGCTGATCGGCAAGGGCGCCAAGGTGATCCTGCTGTCGCATTTCGGACGGCCGAAGGGCGGGCCGGATCCCAAGTACTCGCTCGCCCCGGTCGCCGCCGCGGTCGCCGAGGTGATCGGCAAGCCGGTCGCCTTCGCGTCCGACTGCATCGGCGAGCCGGCCGAGCGGGCCGCCGCCGCCATGCAGCCCGGCGACGTGCTGTGCCTGGAGAACACCCGCTTCTACAAGGAAGAGGAGAAGAACGACCCGGATTTCGTCGACAAGCTCGCGGCGCTCGGCGACATCTGGGTCAACGACGCCTTCTCGGCGGCGCACCGCGCCCACGCCTCCACCGAAGGCCTCGGCCACAAGCTGCCCGCCTTTGCGGGGCGCAGCATGCAGGCGGAGCTCGAGGCGCTCGGCAAGGCGCTGGAGCAGCCCAAGCGCCCGGTCGCGGCCGTGGTCGGCGGCGCCAAGGTGTCGGGCAAGCTCGATCTGCTCGGCAACCTGCTCGACAAGGTCGACGTGCTGATCATCGGCGGCGGCATGGCCAACACGTTCCTGGCCGCGCAGGGCCATCCGGTCGGCAAGTCGCTGTGCGAGCCGGATCTGATCCCGACCGCCAACGAGATCCTCGCCAAGGCGAAGGCGAGCGGCAAGCAGATCGTGCTGCCGGTCGACGCCGTGGTCGCCGAGACGTTCGCGGCCAACGCGCCGTCGCGCGTCGCCGCGCTCGACGAGGTCGGCCCGACCGAGATGATCCTCGACATCGGCCCGCGCTCGATCGAGCACGTCGTGTCCGAGCTCGAGCTGATCAAGACGGTGCTGTGGAACGGCCCGTTCGGGGCCTTCGAGATCGAGCCCTTCGACACCGGGACGGTGGAGATCGCCGAGGCCGCGGCCGAGCTGACGGCGGCCGGCAAGCTGGTCACCATCGCGGGCGGCGGCGACACCGTGTCGGCCCTCAATCACGCCGGCGCGGCCGACCGCTTCACCTACATCTCCACGGCGGGCGGTGCCTTCCTCGAGATGCTGGAGGGCAAGGCGCTGCCGGGGGTCGAGATTCTCCGGGCGAAGTGATCATTGCGGCGGTCGTGGTCACTTCGGTGGAAGCGATCACGACCGCGGCGTTCACGACCGCGACGTTCACGACCGCGACATTCACGGTGGCGAAGTTCACGGTGGCGAAGTTCATCAGGGCGAAACAGGACGGGAGACGACGATGGCACGAATCACACTCAGGCAGCTCCTCGACCACGCGGCCGAGAACGACTACGGCGTGCCCGCCTTCAACATCAACAACATGGAGCAGGCGCTGGCGATCATGGAGGCGGCGTCGAGCCTCGACGCCCCGGTGATCATCCAGGCCTCGCGCGGCGCCCGCGCCTACGCCAACGACATCATGCTCACCCGCATGATGGACGCGCTCACCGAGATCTATCCGCAGATCCCGATCTGCGTGCATCTCGATCACGGCAACGGCCCGGCCACCTGCATGACCGCGATCCAGGCCGGCTTCACCTCGGTGATGATGGACGGCTCGCTCAAGGAGGACGGCAAGTCGCCGGGCGACTGGGCCTACAATGTCGGGGTGACCAAGCGGGTCGTCGACATGGCGCATCTCGGCGGCGTGTCGGTCGAGGGCGAGCTCGGCGTGCTCGGCTCGCTGGAGACCGGCATGGGCGACAAGGAGGACGGCCACGGCGCCGAGGGCAAGCTCAGCCACGACCAGCTCCTCACCAATCCGCAGGAGGCGCTGAAGTTCGTCGTCGAGACCAAGGTCGACGCGCTGGCGATCGCGATGGGCACCAGCCACGGCGCCTACAAGTTCACCCGCAAGCCGGACGGCGCGATCCTCGCCATGCACGTGCTGGAGGAGATCCACCGGCTGCTGCCGAACACGCATCTCGTGATGCACGGCTCGTCCTCGGTGCCGCAGGATCTGCAGGATATCATCAACCAGTACGGCGGCCAGATGAAGCCGACCTGGGGCGTGCCGGTCGAGGAGATCCAGCGCGGCATCAAGAACGGCGTGCGCAAGATCAACATCGACACCGACAACCGGATGGCGATGACAGGCCAGATCCGCAAGGTGCTGACCGAGCATCCGAGCGAGTTCGACCCGCGCAAGTATCTCAAGCCGGCCATGGAGGCGATGACCAAGCTGTGCAAGCAGCGCTTCCAGGAGTTCAACACGGCCGGCCAGGCGTCGAAGATCAAGAAGATCGTCCCGCTTGCCGAGATGGCCAAGCTCTACGCCGCCGGCAAGCTCGACCCGGTCATCGGCCGCACCGCCGCCGCGGCGGAGTGACCTGCGGGCCGGGCCGTTCATCGGACCTGATGTCGAACCGCGGACACCCTTGACCGGCATGGCCTGCTCCCTCCCCCACAAGGGGGGAGGGAACGCCGGAGGCGCAGCTCTGTCAGAATGGCCGAGTCTCCGCCGGCCGCGTGGGCCATCCAGCGGCCGGTCGCCGCGCAACGCGCGACATCGTGGAACCGCCCCGCTTTCGCCCCGATCGCCCCGCACTTCCAGGCCATGCCGGACGACCACCAGCGCCTCTATCTCGTCACCCTCGTCACCGACCCCGCGGCCGCCGCGGCGCGGCTGTCGGCTGCGTTCGCCGCCGATGTCGACGTCGCCGCCGTGCTGGTGCGCCTGCCCGTCGGGCTCGGCGAGCGTGACGCCGTCAACGCCGTCAAGGCGGTGGCGCCGATCGCCCAGGCGCGCGGGGCCGCCGTGCTGGTCGAGGACCGGCCCGAGATCGTCGGCCGCAGCGGCGCCGACGGCGCCCATCTGACCGGTGTCGCCGCGCTCGGCGAGGCGATCGGTGCGCTCAAGCCCGCCCATATCGCCGGGGTCGGGGCCTTGCGCACCCGCCACGACGCCATGGAGGCGGCCGAGCTCGAGGCCGACTACGTGCTGTTCGGCGAGCCCGGCCCGGACGGCCGGATGCCGCCCTTCGAGGTCACGCTCGAGCGGGTCGGCTGGTGGGCCGAGGTGTTCGAGAGCCCGTGCGTCGGCTACGCGACGACGCTCGACGAGGTTTCCGCCGTCGCCGCCGCGGGCGCCGATTTCGTCGCGCTCGACGACCGCATCCTGGACGATCCGCGCGGCCCCGCTGCCGCCCTCGCCGATGCCGCGAGCCGGCTCGGCCTGGTCCTCGCGGCGCGCGCCGAGGTGGCGCCGTGAGGCGCGCCGTCGCGGCGGCCCTGCTGGCCGGCGCGCTCGTCGCGCCGGAGGCGCTCGCGCAGCAGCCGCCCACCTCGCCGCCCGTCTCGCCGCCCGCCGTCGCCCCGCAGCGGCCGGCCGCGCCGCGGCCTGCCCCCCCGCCCAAGCCCGCGGCCGGCACCCCGGCGAAGCCGCAGGCCACCGGCCCGGCGCCGGCCCGCCCGGCCCAGGCTCCGGACCTCGCCTACGGCGCCTTCCAGCGTGGCTATTATCTCACCGCCTTCCACGAGGCGACCAAGCGCATCGACGCCACCCAGGACACGCGCGCCATGACGCTCCTGGGGGAGCTCTACGCCAACGGCCTCGGCGTCGCCCAGGACGATCGCAAGGCGGCCGAGTGGTACGGCCTCGCCGCCAGCCGCGGCGACCGCGACGCGATGTTCGCGCTCGCCATGTTCCGGCTCGGCGGTCGCGCCGGCCCGAAGGACACGGGCGAGGCGTCCCGCCTGCTCGCCGCCGCCGCCAAGCTCGGCCACCCGGCCGCCGCCTACGATCTCGGTCTCTTCTATGTCGAGGGCCAGCTCTTCCCGCAGGACTACGACCGCGCCGCCGAGCTGTTCCGCATCGCCGCCGCCAGCGGCAGCCCGGAGGCCCAGTATGCTCTCGCGGTGCTCCACAAGGAGGGCCGCGGCGTCCGCCAGGACATGGCCGAATCGGCCCGCTGGATGGAGCGCGCCGCGACCGCCGGCGTGGTCGACGCACAGGTCGAGTACGCCATCGCGTTGTTCAACGGCACCGGCGTTCCGAAGGACGAGGCGCGCGCCGCCGGGCTGTTCCGCAAGGCGGCGATGCGCGGCAACGCCATCGCCCAGAACCGTCTCGCCCGCTTGCTCTCGGCCGGCCGCGGCGCCCCGGCCGACCCGGTCGAGGCGGTCAAGTGGCATCTGATCGCGACGGCCGGCGGGGCCGGCGACGCCTACATGGAAGAGTTCGCCCAGAAGCAGCCGGAGGCGGTGCGCAAGAGCGCCGAGAAGGCCGCGCAGAGCTGGCTCGAGGTGATCCGGCAGTCGCGCACTTGACGCCCCGCGCTCGGCATCCCGGCGACGAGGCGGCGCACCTCCGCGTCCGAGGGCGCTGCGCCGACGGGCACGATCGTGCCACCCGTCGCCAAGGCGGCCGCAGACCGCGCTCCGGCCTCGCCCGATGCAGGATGGGCGGCGATGGCGCCTCGGGGCGGGGCTTTCGGTGCGAAAAAAGGCGCTCGGCCCGGCGCGCCGGCGAGCGGCGGGCTCCTCCGTCAGACGGAGGCCGGGGCGGCGAGGCCGGCCAGATCGAACAGCCGGTTCACCCGCGCGAAGGCCGCCTCGGCGCCGGCGATCAGCCGCGCCTCCTCGGGCTCGCTCATGACGGCGGCGTCGAGCGCCTCGGTGAAGTGGCGCCAGTGCAGCCCGCGGCCCTGCGGGTGGCCGCGCATGTGGCGGGCGCCGAAGTCCTCGCCGATGCCGATCTTGGCGGTCTCCTGGAGCAGAAAGGGCGAGCCGAGGTCGGCGCCCTCGATCACGTAGAGCCAGCCCATGCCGGTCGGCACGTCGATCGGCGGAACGACGGCCGGGGCATCGAGCGGTGCGAGATCGAGGCCGATGTCGACCGCGTCCTGCTCGGCGAGGGGAAGCCGGCGACGCTCGGCGAGATCGGGAAACACGGCGCGCAACGCAGAGTCTGCATAGAGCGCGTCGACATCGCGGAAAATCTGGAGCTGCATAACGAGGAAGCGGGCGTAGCGATCACGGTCGCGGAACGGATCGCCCGTCATGATACGCGCATCGAGCGCCCGATGCACCGCGTCGGTCGCCGCCTGCAGGCGCCGCCAGCGCGAGGCCGGTGCGGCGGGGCTCGGAGAGAGCGGGGGCGATCCGGCGGGCGACGACACGGTGCTCATCCAAACGACTTTCGGTCAAACGACTTTCGGTCCGTAGCGACCCCGCACCATGGCACGGCGGTCGACCGGCCGACAACGTGCCGCACAGCGGTTCGCCACGACCAGGAGAACAACGCTTCAGCTGCCCGCGACGGTGCGGGCGAAGGCCTGCAGGGTGCGCTTCAGGGTGGGGTCGCTCATCGCGTCGGCGCAGGCCGTCGCCAGGCGCTCCAGGTCGGCGCGCTGGGCCGGCTCGAGGAAACGGGCGAGCCGCGGCGCGATGCCGCCGAGCGCCGGCAGACGGTTGCGCCGCCACTCGTCGGAGAGGCCGTCGACCATCAGCGTCTCGATCACGCTCGCGACGGTGCGCAGGCTGCCCTGGCGGATGCTGGCGAGCCCGGACTGGAAGTTCGGCCGGGCGAGCTCGGCCGGCGTCGCGCTCGCGAGCTGGATCAGCACGGCCTCGACGATGGCGCTCTGCACGACCAGCTCGAAATCGAGGAAGCGCCCCATCTCCGGGGCGAAGCGCACGACGTTGCGGTTGACCTTGGCGTCCGCCTGCGGGTCGCCGGCGAGCGCCGCGAGGTCGGCCGCGCCGGTGCCGGCCAGCATGTAGACGGTGCCGATCTGGGCGCCCGTCACCATGCGCTGGCTGAGCGGCGTCAGCTCCTGGAAGCTGACCGGGCCGGTGACGTCGCTGGTGTCGAACACCATGTCGATGAGCGGCCGCACCGCGGGATCGCTCTCGCGCGGCACCCGGCCGGTGGTCTCCGAGCCCTTCGCGAGCTGCAGGAAGCGGGCCGCCGCCGACTGCGCGGCCGACAGCTTCGTCGGATCGACCCGGGCCGCGGCCATGCCGGTGGCGAGCAGGATCACGACGGCGACGCAGGCGAGAGTCGCGGCGAACGTGTGTCGGGTCCAGGTCGCGCAAGCCATGATCGTCGTGCTCCACGGTCGAATCAGTCGCGGAGTTCAGCACGGCCGCCACGACAGAGCCATGGCGTCACGATTGAAGTATCCCAAGGGGGTGCGTCTCGCGACGCGTTGCAGCGGGCGCGCGGCACCCGCCCCCGCGGGTCACGACGGGCCGCGGCCGCCCGCGATTGGACAGGCGCGAAACGGGCACGATACTTGTATCCCGTGATGGTCCCTCCGGTCCGATCCGGCGTCTCGTTCCGTCCGGATGATCCGTCCTTCGTCCCGCCCGTCCTCCGTCCCGCCCGTGCCGACCGCCCCAAGGAGCCGCCGATGTCGATCTCCCGCACCATTCGATCCGTCCTGTGGAGCGCCGCGCTTCTCGCGGCCTTCGCTGCGCCGTCACGGGCCGAATGGCCGGAGAAGCCGGTCACCATCGCGGTCGGCTTCGCGGCCGGCGGCACCACCGACGTGGTCGCGCGCGCCGTCGCCGAGGTGGTGGCGAAGCAGCTCGGCCAGCCCGTGGTGGTGGAGAACAAGCCGGGCGCCGGCGGCGCCGTGGCGGCGACCGCGCTCGCCAGGATGCCGGCCGACGGCTACAACCTCGTCGCCACCACCTCGACGACGATCACGCTCGACCCGCAGCTGATGAAGCTCGGCTACACGCCGGCCGACTTCACCTATGTGGCGGCGATCGGCGAGTTCCCCGAAGCCTTCATCGCGCTGCCCAAGCACGGCTGGAAGACCCTCGCCGACGCCATGGCGGCCGCCAAGGCGACGGGCCGGATGAACTACGCCTCCAACACGGCGCTCGACCGGATGATCTCGACCGCGGTCGCCAAGAAGGCCGGCGTGTCGCTGGTCCCGGTGCCGACCCGCAGCGGCGCCGAGGTGGTGACCCAGGTGATGGGCGGTCACGTCGATCTCGGCTACTCGTCGGGCGCCTATTATCCGCAGGCCAAGGCCGGCGAGCTCGCCGTGATGGCGGTGCTCGGCGACAAGCGGGTCGCCGGCCTGCCCGACGTGCCGACCCTGAAGGAGCTCGGCTACGGCGTGGCGAGCGTCAACTTGATCCTGTTCGTCGCGCCCAAGGGGCTGCCGCCCGCCGTGGCGAAGAGGCTGGACGACGCCTTCGCGGCCGCCGGCAAGGATCCGGCCATCGTCTCGCTGATGGAGAAGCGGAGCCTGAACCAGCTGGTCGAGACCGGCGCGCCGCTCGAGGCGACCGTCAAGCGCCACATCGACGACTTCGGTAAGCTGATCGAGCAGTCGAAGTGAGCGGCGCTCCGGATCGCGGCGCGACCCCGGCGGCCGCGTCGTCCGGGCCGGCTCGCTCGCGCCTCTCGGTCGTCGCCGAGGCCGTGCTGATCGCCGGCGCCGCGCTCGCCGCCGTCGTCTGGATCATTCCGGCGCAGACCTCGGACGGCGGCATCGGCTTGTCGCCGGCCGTGTTCCCGACCGTCTGCGCGATCGCGCTCGGCCTCTTCGTGGTCGCCGACGCGCTGCTGCGGCTCTTACGCGCCACGCCGGGCGACCCCTATCCGGACGGTTGGGGCGCGTGCCTGCGCATCGGCGCCGTCGCCGTGCTGGGCGCGGCCGTGCTTCCCGTCGTCGGCATCGCCGGCTGTGCGCTCGTGATGGTGCCGGCCGGCATGCTGGTGCTGGGCGAGCGCCGGCCGCTGCGCATCGCCGTCGCGGCGCTCGCCTGCGTCGGCCTCGTCTGGCTGGTCTTTCGCTAAAGGCGTGCTCATGGACGCGGTGCTTCTCGGCCTCGGCGACGCGCTCGCGCCCGTCACGGTGCTGTTCGTCCTGCTCGGCGTGCTGCTCGGCTACGTCATCGGCGTGCTGCCCGGCCTCAACCGGCCGGCCGCGCTCGCGATCGCCATACCGATCAGCTACTGGCTGACGCCGGTCGCGGCCGTCGGCTTCCTGATCGGCATCGCCAAGGCGTCCGGCGCGGGAGGCGCGACGACCGCGATCCTGATCAACACGCCGGGCGAGCCGAACGCCGCCGTGACGTGTCTCGACGGCTATCCGCTGGCGCGCGCCGGCAAGGCCAAGCAGGCCCTGAAGGTCGCGCTCTACGGCTCGGTGATCGGCGACCTGATCGGCACCCTCGCGCTGATCCTGCTGGCCCGGCCGCTGGCGACGCTGGCGCTCGGCTTCGGGCCGGTCGAGATGTCGGCCGTGATGATCCTGGCGCTGACCTTCATCGCGGCGCTCGCCGGCACGTCGCTGTTCCGCGGGCTGGCGGCCGGCGCCTTCGGGCTCCTGTGCGCGACCGTCGGTCTCGACGTCGAGAGCGGCACGCCGCGCCTCACCTTCGGTCAGGTCGAGCTGTTCGACGGCATTCCGCTGCTCGCCGTCACGGTCGGCATGCTGGCCCTGTCCGAGATGATCATCCAGGCCGAGGAGGTGATCGGCCGGCGCGCCGACACGGCGAGCGTCGCGGCCGGCGGCGCCGACGATCGGCTCGGCTGGCCGGAGTTCCGCCGGGTGTTGCCGACCATCCTGCAGTCGAGCGTCGTCGGCACCGCGATCGGCCTCCTGCCCGGGCTCGGGCCGACCGTCGCCTCCTTCGCCTCCTATGCGCTGGCGAAGCGCATGGCGAAGCCGGGCGAGGTGTTCGGCAAGGGCGAGCTGAAAGGTGTCGCCGCCGCCGAGACGGCCGACAACGCCGTGGTGCCGGCGAGCTTCGTGCCGCTGTTCGCGCTCGGCCTGCCGGGCAGCGTCTCGGCCGCCATCCTGATCGCGGCGCTGACCATCCACGGCGTCACGCCGGGCCCACGCCTGTTCGAGGAGCAGCCGCGGCTGATCTACGGCATCTTCGGCGCCATGATGGTCGCCGCCGTGATGATGCTGGTGGTCGGGCGGATCGGTCTCGTCGCCTTCGCCAAGCTCACGCAGGTGCCGGCGACCGTCATCGTGCCGGTGGTCACCATGTTGTGCCTGGTCGGCGCGTATCTCGAAAGCAAGTCGGTGTTCGCCGTCGGCCTGATGGTGGGGTTCGGCCTCGTCGGCTATCTGATGCACCGCTTCGACTACTCGCGGGTGACGTTCCTGATCGGCTTCGTCATCGGGCCGCAGCTCGAGCTCTCCGTGCGCCAGGCCCTGATCATCACCGAAGGGAAGGTCTCGTCGCTCGCCCATCACCCGGCCGCACTCGCCGTGCTGGCGATCGCCGTCGCGGCCGCCGTCTACGTTCTGCGGGCGCCGCGCGGGCCGGTCGCCGACGGCGCGTGAGCCGTCGCACAGGGACGACCGCTCGCCGCGCGCCGCACGATCTCACGATTGGAACGGAATCGTCCGACCCGGCTGCCGGGCCTGATCGCGCGTGTAGGAGACGCCGTGGACCTTCACGCCGCGGGCATCCAGCAGCGTGATCAGCCCGCCCTTGTTGGACAAGGCGACGGGCTGGACGATCTCCACCACGGTCGTCGCGCCGGCCGGGATCGATCCGCTCAAGGTCATCGCGTGCTTCTGCTTGTCCTTGATCTGCCAGCCGGTGAGGTCGACCGGCACGTCGGCCGTGTTGAGGAGCGTCACGGTCTCGCGCTCGGGTGTCCTCACGTCGTTGACATAGGCTGCGACGATGCGGACGAGCCCGTCGGGCACGTCGAACGGCGGAATCTGGTCGCGATCGACCGGCGTGTGGGGCCGCCCCGGATGGTCCGCGTCGGGCGCCACGATCGGCGATCCGTCGGCGTCGTCCGAGTGCCAGGCTTGGGTCTGGAACTTCAGGAACACCGCGACCCACTGGCGGTCCGACGGGAACTCGAAGAGAAGGGCGCCGTCCTGCCACGGTCCGTTCTGATCGGCGTAGCGGCCGGGCGGGTTGCCCTGATTGAAATGGATGTCGTGGATGCCGCGTCCGGGCCTGAACCCGAAGTAGCGGTCGGCTCTGTCGTTCTCCGGTCCCCAGGTCTCGCCGAACGCGTAGATCATCGCGGTCTCGTCCGACATGGCGCGCTGGACATAGGCGTCGATCTTCTCGTTGAGATCGTTGTCCGGTCCAGCCGCGGACATCGGCAGCGGCTTGATCTCCCACGGCTGCATCAGGTTCGCCCGGATGAAGTCCAGGGCGATGCCACCGGGAGCGCTCCGGGTCGGATGCAGGCCCTCGGGCAGATCCTTCAGCAGGTCGGTGATCGGGTGTTCGAAGTGCGACCGGACCAGGAACTCGACCTCGCTGCCGTCCTGCGACCGGACGTTCACGGCGATCCGGTGCAACGTGCCGTTCTCCGACACGAGCACCTGGTAGTGCGGGCTGGCGCCGGTGGCGAGACGGTTGTTGATGGGGCGGCCTTTGAGAACCGCATAGTCGTTCAGCGGCATGTCGCGTTCCTCGGATCCCGGATCGGATCGCTCAGGTGGAGAACACCAGGCGGTCGCGCCGGGCTTGGCTGCCCTCGACGTAGAAGCGCTCGAACCATGCGGACCCACCGCCGATCGCCGGCGGCTTGCGCAGCGTGATCGCCTTCGGCGCCTTGGCCCGCGTCATCTTCTCGTCCTTCGGACCGAAGGTGTCGCGCATCAGATCGCGGAAGCGGAGATGATCGAAGATGCGCACCGCCTCGATCGCGTAGGCGGTGGCGATCTTGCGATCCTCGATCATGATCAGATGATCGCCGTTGCCCTTCTCGCCGGAGGGAGAGAAATTGCTCGAGCCGGTGAACACCTTGGCGGTCGGCAGGCTGAAATCGGTGACCAGGAACTTGTGATGGATGTTGCGGCCCTTGCCGCCGCTCCACTCGGCCGCGAAGGGCTGCGGCGCCTTCTTGGCCAGGTAGGCGAAGTCGACGAGGCCGATCGTGCCGTCCGGCTTGCGCAGCTCCAGGCTGCCGCGCCGGTCGGCGGTGCCGTAGCTGAAGATCGGTCTATCCATCAGGCGGGTCAGGGCCTCGATGGTCGGCCCGGTCGTCATCTGGCTGAGGAACGCGACCGAGTAGAAGACCGACGAGGTCGCTTGATCGATCGCGGCGCGGATCGGGTTGAGCGAGAGGTCCGGCTGGACATGCGGCGAGAAGCAGACCTGCACGGTCGGCTTTCCGCGGGTGGACACGGCGTGCCACGTCTTGGCGAAATCGTCGCTCCGGAACGCCGACGGGTCTTCGAACGCGAGGTCGAACATGCGGCCGAACAGGGCGGCGATCTCGGCCGAATGGAAGACCAGCATGTTGTTGGCCTGAATGTAGAGGCCCCGGAACGTGAAGTTGGTCGATCCGCACAGCACCTTCTCGCGCACGCCCTTGCGCCGGGTGATCAGCACCTTGTGGTGCTGCAGCCCGGAGAAGTGCGTGCGCACGACGGACGCGCCGGCTTTGCGCAGGCGCGTCGCGGTGCGCGACTCCGCGCTGCTCGCCACCTTGTGGTCGGCCGAATCGTCGATGATGATCCGCAGCCGGGCACCGAAACGCTCCAGTCGGCTGATCACGTCGGGCTCGTTGAGATCGTAGGCCATCACGTCGAGGCCGAGCTGCTTGTCGGCCAGGGCTTCGTCGAGAAAGCCGAACAGGAGATCGTAGGCCTCGAAGCCGAGCCACTTGTAGACGCTCTCGCCGCGGCTGTTGGCGAGGTCCGGCTTGACGAAACGCGGCCCGGCCGTGGCCTCTGCCGGAATGACGTCCTCGCGATTGCCGAACTGCTCGCGATAGGCCTGCGAGGAGGCGAAGTTTCGGGTGAAGCCGACGTCCACCAGGCCATCATAGGTCACGGCGCTCTGGTCGATCGACACGGTGAGGCGGGTGCCGGACACGAGCTCGCCGTCGCGAGGCATGTGTCGCTTCGTGACACGGTACGCGTAGCGCCCGTCGACCGGCTTGTAGGGAAAGTGGATCCAGCGGAATTTCTGGAACGGCGCCTCGCGGGAATCGAAGTTGCGGCTGCCGTTCACCGCACTGGCGGCGCCGCCCGGATAGGCGAAGGCGATCCGGTTGCGCAGCGGGATGAACTCGTCCGATCCCGGCGACTTCACCTCGATCGAGAAGCCGACCAGGTCCGCCTCCGGATCGGCGACGTCGAAGCCGAGCAGAGTCATTCGCTCGCCCCGCCAGAGCTTGCAGGTGAAGCCGTCGGCCGTTCGGCGCACGTCGAAGTCGCTCATGCGTTCCCTCTCTTCAGAGAACTGTCCGGACACCAAACGGCGACGATCCGAGTTGTCGTGACATCGAATGGCCACCACACCGACGGCCACCACACCGAGCGGCCCCCACCCCGAGCGGTAACGACGCAAAGCGATAAAGACGTAAAGCGGTCACGACGCGGAGCGGTCACGACAGACAGCCCCGGGATTCGGTGGCGGCGCCGGCGCGCACGACAAGCGCAGATCGAAATTCCACGGCGGTGGTGACGAACACCGCCGCGCAGCATGTCGGATCGCGCGGTCCGGATCGCAAGCATGATGTTGCATCCGTGGAGAAATGCAAGCGACGAGTGTCGTCACGAAAGCGGGATCGCCCGCCGCCGCGGCGAGCCTTCGCTCGAAAGTTCTCCGGTGGGCACCGAAAACCGCGTCGCGATGCGGCGGTCGCCACCGCACGGTGCCCGCTTCGGACCCGGGGCGGATCCGGACGCGGACCGACATTGCAACGGCGACGGCCCGATCGTGACCAGGTGGGAGGGACGGAGCTTTTCGCCCGGGTCGCCGTGCGGTTTCGGATCCCGGGAAGCCATCCGCGCGGGCGAGATGTTCGTCCAGGGGGAGATCCGTTCGGGAGCGGGGCGGGGCCGCCGTGCCGACTGCGGGACTTTCACGGGACTTAATAGCCTATGAACGCCGCGTTCGGCGCGGGTCAGGTATTAGCTTCATCGGTGAACGGGAATGTACGGATTCTTGTTTTCTCACGTCGTGGTATCTCTTTGCCGTTGCTGTTGATGACGGAGGACCACTCGTATGAGTGGCCATGAAGACAGGCTCGGAATTCGACGCCAGAGATTTGTTCCGCGGGTCGTATTGCCGAGACAGTCGCTCGATATCGAAACGGTCGCGACGCTGATTCTGTATCGGGACGTGGTTCTCGATCGCCCGTGCTGCGAGGATTGCGGCCGCCGGTGCCAGGTCGTGTCGCGGAACTTCAGCATCGCCGGCCCGATCAGCCGCGAAATGCGGACCTACGAGTGCACGGCGTGCGGTCACACCCGGACGGCGCCCTACACGCCGAACAGCAACGACAAGCAGCCCAACTGAATCGTCGCGGTCGGAAACGGCCGCGTGCGGGGCGAGCGCCCGGCGCGGTTGCGCGCGTACCGCCGTCGTGTCTCCATGGTGGCGCCGCGGGCGGCGCGGCATCCGGAGGCCGCGATGCTCGACACCGTCACGACCGCGCTCGACTGGCTGGGGATCGTCGTCTTCGCCGTCACCGGCGCGCTGGTCGCCTCGCGCAAGCAAATGGACGTGGTCGGCTTCGTGATGCTGGGCACCGCGACCGGGATCGGCGGCGGCACGCTGCGCGACGTGCTGATGGGCGCGCCGGTGTTCTGGACGCGGGCGCCGGCCTATCTGGTGGTCTGCGCCGCGGTCTCGGTGGTCGTCTTCTTCACGGCTCATCTCCCGCAGTCGCGCCATCGCATCCTGCTGTGGCTCGACGCGGTCGGTCTCGCGCTGTTCGCCGTGACGGGCGCCGAGGCGGCGCTGCGGGCGGGCGCGGGCGCGATCGTCGCGGCCGCCATGGGCGTGATCACGGCGACGTTCGGCGGCGTGATCCGCGACATCCTGGGCGGCGAGAGCCCGGTGATCCTCAGCCGCGAGATCTACGCGACCGCGGCGCTCGCCGGGGCCGTGACGTTCACGGGCCTGACCCTCGCCGGAGCGCCGCGCGACGTGTCGGTCGGCGCCGGTTTCGCGGTCGGCTTCGCGGTGCGGGCGGCGGCGCTGCGCTGGGGCTGGTCGCTGCCGCGCTGGCGGCCGCGGCCGGGCCGCCCGCCCGACGCGACCGCGTGACGGCCCCGGTCGCCGGAGCGCGGGCCCGCCGCTACAGCGCGCGGCGGCTCGCGTCGCGGACACCGCGAACCAGGGACTGCGCCGTGTAGACCAGGATGGCGATGCCGATCGCCCCCAGCACCGCGACGCCGAGCAACACCATCACGTCGACCGGCCCGCCGATGTCGCCGAAGCCCGAATGCGTCACCGCCTGGACGAACAGCACGGCCGCGACGGCGCCGAGCGGCATCGCGAGCTGCGCCCACAGGAACTTGCGCATCGACAGCCTGCGGTCGCGGATCAGCACGTAGAGATAGGCCGCCGTGACGGCGACGGCGACGAGAACCAAGATCCAGAAGAGCGCGAGGCCGAACATCTCCTCGAACACGGCGATCATGGTGCCGACGGTCAGCTCCTTCATGACGTGTCCTCCTCAGGCCCGGCCGCGCAGCATAGCGTTGTAGGTCGCCTTCAGGGCGACCTCCTTCATCAGCCAGCTGATCCACAATTCCTCCAGGGGCGCGATGATGCCCGGGAAGGACGGGGTGAGATTGTTGTTGTAGTCGAACTCCACCAGCATGGCGCGGCCGACCCGGGTGATCAGCGGGCAGGACGTGTAGCCGTCATAGGCGGCGCTGCTCTGCCGGCCCTCGATCGTCGCGACCAGATGGTCCTCGACGACCGGCACCTGCCATTTCACCGAGGCGGCGGTCTTGCCCTTCGGCACGCCGGCGACGTCGCCGATCGCGAAGACCTCCGGGAAACGGCGGTGGCGCAGCGTCTTCTGGTCGACCTCGACCCAGCCCTGGTCGGTCCAGCGATCGCCCCAGGACAGGCCCGACTGGCGGATCACCTCCGGGGCGCGTTGCGGAGGGATGACGTGCAGATAGTCGTACGCCATCTGCTGGTCGCCCTTCGGCGTCGCGAAGGTGGCGATGCGGCGGCCCGGTTCGACCGACTTCAGCACATGGCCGTAGACCGTCTTGATGCCGCGCTCCTGGAACAGCATGCGGACCTTCTCGGAGACGATCGGCACGCTGAACAACGCGTCGTTGTGGGCCGCGTAGGTGATCTCGTACTTGCCTTTCCCGGCGCGGCGGCCGGCGATGTCCTCGATCAGGAAGGTGTGCTTGAGTGGCGCGCCGGCGCATTTCATCTCGGTCGCCGGCCGGGTGAACAGGCCCTTGCCGCCCTTGTCCGCGAACGCCGAGGCGGCCGCCCAGGTCTTCGCCGCGTAGTCCGGCCCGGCATAGAGCGAGCCGATGCCGCCCCGGCCGATCAGGTCGAGCGAGAACCCGTCGATCGCCGCATAGTCGAGCACCAGGCCGGGCGCGACGATCAGGAAGTCGTAGGGGAGGCGCTTACCGCTGGTCGTCGCCACCGTCTTGGCGACCGGGTCGATGGCGGCCGCCGCCTCCGCGACGAGCGTCACGCCCTGGGGCAGCCAGTCGGTCGTCTTCGAGACCGTGTAGGAGACGGGCCGTAGCCCCGCCGCGACCAGCGACAGGCCGGGCTGGTACCAATGCTCGGCGCGGCCGTCGACCAGCGTGATCGCGGCGCCGTCGAGCCGCTCGACCAGCCGGTTGGCCATCGCGGTGCCGGCCGCGCCGGCCCCGACGATGACGATTCGCGCCTTGGTGGCGGTCCGCGCGGCGCCGGCCGGCCGCAGGGCGGCCGCAGTCGCGAGCCCGGCTGCGGCGAGGCCGAGAACGGCGCGCCGCGATGCGAGATAATTGGTCTGACCGGCCACGGTGAGCATCTCCCTCGTCAATGTCGTTCTTGTCGTTTCGCCCGGCGGCGCCACGCCGGCGCCATGCCGGTGAAGTCCCGCCGGCCCAGGTTCGACCGAGGCGACTCGGCGGGCGTGGCGAGCGGCGACGCGCGGCTTCTGTAAATTCGACGGCGTTTCGCGCGTCCCGTATATGCGTAATATTGCATATAATGGCATCCCTGTCCGGTCCCGATCGCGGGTGGCACGGGATGATCGATGGCGGAGCGTAGCGACGGGCGATGCGTCGACCGATGCTCGCGTCGATGCTCCGGGCGTCATGGAACCCGTCTAGAACGGTGGGTTAAGACGCCCGGGACGGCCGCCGCCGGCGGGCACGTCCGGGGGAAAATTCGTTTACGCCGTTCGGGTAAGGTCCGGGCGATGGCAGACTCGAGGGGATCGACGGAACCGGGACGGGGCCTGTCCGGAACGCCCGCGGCCGACGGCGCGCCGGCGCTGCGGACGGCGTTGCGTCGCGCCGGGGTGACGGCCGCGGTGCTCGCCGGCGTCTCGCTGGTCGCCGCGATCGTCGTGCTGGCGGCGCGCGACGATCTCGACAAGGCGATGCGGGTGCTGGCCGACGCGCCGGTCTGGCTGGTGCTGGTGGTCGTCGCCTTCGCCACCCTCAACTACGTGATCCGCACCTGGCGGTTCGTCTATCTGGCCGGCCATCTCGGCCTGAGGATGCCGTTTTGGGAGACCTCGGCCTATTACACGGCCGGCTTCGCGCTGACCATGTCGCCCGGCAAGCTCGGCGAGATGGTACGATTATGGTTTCTCAAGCGTCGATTCGATCTCGCCTATCGGCGTGGCCTCGCGCTCCAGCTCGCCGACCGGATCAGCGACGTCTACGCGATGCTGCTCCTGTGTCTCGCCGGGCTGACCGGCTTCGAGCAGTATCGCGGAGCGGTGCTCGCCGTTCTGGCGGTGGCCGCCGCCGGGACGCTGCTCATCGCCCGTCCGCGGCTCCTGAACGCGATGCTGAACGCGATCTACGGGATCGTGCGGGTGAAGCCGCGCCTGTTCATCCAGCTGCGCCACATGGTTCGCGACACCGCACTGGTGATGCAGGGCCGGGTCTTTCTCGCCTCGCTGACGCTCGGGATCGCCTCGTGGTTCGTCGAGGCCGTGGCGCTGTGGGCGGTGCTGCACCTGCTCGGTGCGCCCGTCACGCTGTCGGCCGCCACCTTCGTGTTCGGTTTCGCTGCCGTCGTCGGCGGGCTGACGATGACGCCGGGCGGTGTCGGTGGCTTCGAGATCGTCATGGTGATGCTGCTCGGCCTGCAAGGCGTGCCGACCGAGGTGGCGCTGGTCGCGACCGCGATCCTGCGGCTCGGCACGGTGTGGTACGCGACCGTCGCCGGCTTCCTGGCCGTGCCGGTCGCGGTGCGGCTCTCGGCTCCGAAGCCCGTCGCCGCGTGAGCCGGCCGGAGCGGCACGTGCGCACGAGACGCGCGGCACACCACGAATCGGACGAGAGACGAATCGGAGCGAGCGAGGCAGGATGAGCAAATCAGGATCAGCCCGATGCCGATGACCCCGTTGACCGCCTGGGGGCGCCTCGTCCGGCCACTGCACGAGGTCGTGCGACCGCCCTTCCTGGACGTCGCGGCGAGCGTCGTCACGGTCCCCGGCGCGCCGCTGCTCGCCCGCGGGCTCGGCCGCTCCTACGGCGACGTCTGCCTCAATGCGAACGGCCGGCTCCTCGTCACCGATCGGCTCGACCGCCTGCAATGGCTCGACCTGCAGGCCGGGCGGGTGCGGGCCGAAGCCGGGCTGTCGCTCGACCGGCTCCTGCGCACCATCGTGCCGCGCGGCTGGTTCGTGCCGGTGACGCCCGGCACCAAGTTCGTCACGCTCGGCGGCGCCGTCGCCAACGACGTGCACGGCAAGAATCACGAGACGGCCGGCAGCTTCGGCGCCCATGTGGACAAGATCGGGCTGTTGCGCTCGACCGGCGAGAGCCTGACGCTGTCGCGCGACGAGAACGCGGATCTGTTCGCCGCCACGATCGGCGGGCTCGGCCTGACCGGCTTCATCCAATGGGTGGAGATGCGGCTCGCGCCGATCGCGGCGGCGCGGCTGCACACCGAATCGCTTCCGATCCGCGACGTCGACGAGTTCTTCCGCATCGCCGCCGACAGCCGCGACTGGCCGTTCACGGTCGCCTGGGTCGATTGCCTCGCCAGGGGCCGCGATCTCGGCCGCGGCCTCTTCATGCGCGGCCGTTGGGCCGAGACCGGCGGTCTCGACGTGCACAAGCCGCCGCGGCTCGGCTTCGCGCCGGAGCTGCCCGGCTTCGTCCTCAACGGCGTCACGATGCGGGCCTTCAACGCGCTCTATCGCCGGCGGCCCTATGCGGTCGGCGCCTGCACGCAGCACTACGACCCGTTCTTCTATCCGCTCGACGCGCTGTCGAACTGGAACCGGCTCTACGGCAAGCGCGGCTTCTATCAGCACCAGTCGGTGATCCCGCTGCCCGTCGCGCGCGCGACCATGGTGCGTCTCCTGGAGACGACCGCCGCCGAGGGCCAGGGGTCGTTCCTCGCCGTCCTCAAGCTCTTGGGCGAATCGCGCTCGGGCGGCGTCTTGTCGTTCCCGATGCCGGGCGCGACGCTGGCGCTCGACTTTCCCGACAAGGGCGAGGCCACCCGACGGCTGCTGCTGCGGCTCGCCGCGATCGCGACCGCCGCGGGTGGCCGTATCTATCCCGCCAAGGACGCCGTGATGACGCCGGAGATGTTCCGGTCCGGCTATCCCGACTGGCGCAAGGTCGCGGCGTCGCGCGACCCCGCCTTCGGCTCCGACTTCTGGCGCCGCGTGACCGGAGACGCCCGATGAGCACGCCCGAGACGCCGACCTCGCCCTCCCGCATTCTGATTCTCGGCGCCGGCTCGGCGATGGCGCAGGCCTATGCGCGTCGCCGCGCCGCGACCGGCGCCGCCTTCCTGCTGGTCGGGCAGAACGCCGCCCGCCTGTCGGCGATCGCCGACGACCTGCGCGCCGGCGGGGCACGGGCGGCCGACGTCGCGACGCTCGATCTCGCCGATCTCGCCGGCATCGAAGCCGGAGCCGCCGAGCTGCGCCGCCGTCTCGGCGAGCCCGACGAGGTGCTGATCGCCTATGGCGGGCTCGGCGACCAGGCGACCAGCGAGCGCGACCTCGCCGCCGCGCGAAACGCACTCGAGGTCAACTTCGTCAGCGTCGCGCTATGGATCCTGGCGCTGTTGAAGGACCGCCCGGCCGCCGCGCCGCTCGCCCTGATCACCATCGGCTCGGTCGCCGGCGACCGCGGCCGCGCCTCGAACTTCGTCTACGGCGCGGCGAAGGGCGGGCTCGACCGCTTTCTCGAAGGGCTCGCCCACGCCTATGCCGGCACGCCGGTGCGGGTTCTCACGGTCAAGCCGGGCTTCGTCGACACGCCGATGACCGACGCGATCGCCAAGGGGCCGCTGTTCGCGAGCCCCGACGCGGTCGGCGCCGACATCGTGCGGGCCGTGGAGAAAGGCCGCCGCACCGTCTACACGCCGTGGTTCTGGTGGCCGATCATGACGATCATCCGCCACCTGCCGTGGTTCGTGTTCAAGCGGCTGAAGATCTGACGAGGCCACCGTCGCCGGGCGTCGGCCGCTGCCGAGAGATCAAACGGCGGCGATCCGCGCCCGGCACGCGTTCAGCACATCGGACAGCGCGTCGTCGAGGCTCCGCCGCGGCTGCCAGCCGAGCAGGCGGCGTGCCCGCGACGCGTCGCCGACGATCCGTGGAAGATCGCTCGCCCGCAGCCGCCCGGGATCCTGTTCCACCGTGATCGCCACGCGGCTCGCGCCGATCAGCCGGTCCATCACGGCCTGCATGCTGACCGGCTGTCCCGACGCGATGTTCAGGATGGTCCCGGGCGCGAGGTCCGCGGCGTGCCGGATCGCCGACGCATAGGCCGCCGCGACATCGGCGACGTGCAGGACATCGCGCTCCGCCGTCAGGTTGCCGACCCGGATGACGGGCGGCTGCACGCCGGCCTCGATGCGGGCGATCTGCATCGCCACGCTCGGGATGAAGAAGTCCTCGGTCTGGCCCGGGCCCGTATGGTTGAAGGGCCGCATCCGGATCACCCGCAGGCCGCGCTGGGCCAGCGCTCCGAGGGCGAGGTCCGCGGCGGCCTTGGTGACGCCGTAGTCGTCGACCGGCGCGAGCAGCGTGTCTTCGTCGAGCGGGGTGCCGGTCCGGGCGCTGTGGCCGTAGACTTGACCGGAGCCGACGAAGATCAGGATGCAGTGCGGCGCGTGGGCCAGGATCGCGTGCGCGATGTTGAGCGTCCCCTCGACATGCACGTGCCACGCCTTGCGCCAGTCGGCGCTCGCCGCGACAGGGGCGGCGATCCCGGCGAGATGAACGACGCAGTCGGGCGAAAGGCGCGCGATCGTCTCCGCCACGGCGCATTTGTCGGTGATGTCGAGGCCCGGCAACGGACCGAGCGCGGGGTGCCGTTCGGGCGCCTGGGACGTCGGAACGAGCTCCAGCCGCGGTCCGATCGCGTGCCCGATCGCTGAACATAAGTGGGGCCCGACGAAGCCACCCGCACCCGTGATCAACGTTCGCACGCGCACCACCCCGTTCGGCTCGCACCCCGATCCGCGCCGTCTCGTGCGGCGCCTCGACGGTCTTACTGTGCGGTCCGAGTCGGTTCAACCACCGTCCGGCTCGCTCCGGCGGCGGCGCTCACGCCCTTGCGGCCGACCTGTACGCCCGCATCATCGCGGCGAGCCCGGCGCGGGTGTCGACCGCCGGCCGCCAACCGGCGGCGAGAAGCTTGCCGGGGTCGACCACCAGGGCGCCGCCGATCCGGTCCCAGGTCGCGGCGCGTCCGGCCGCACACAGAAGCCCGCCGATCAGCGGTGGAGGAACCGGGATCAGCCGCTGCGGACGCCCGCAGGCGGTCCGCAGCACGGCGATCATCTCGGCGACGCTCAGGGCCTCGCGATCGGCGACGACGTAGGTCTCGCCCCGCGTCGCGGGCGTGGCGAGGCAGAACGCGACCGCCTCGGCCAGATTGTCGCGTGCGACCAGCGATCGCCGGTTCCGGAACGCGCCGAGCGGCAGCGGCCAGGGCCGATCGGCGATCCGCATCAGCAGCGCCATGTTGCCCTTCACGCCGGGGCCGTAGACGAGCGGCGGCCGCAGGATCGTGAAAGCGCCGCCGGCCTCGCGCACGGCGGCCTCGGCGGCGAGCTTGGCGCGATCATAGGCCGTGACCGGGCGCGGCGGGTCGGTCTCGCGGACGACATGGTCGGCGGCCGAGCCGGTCTGGGCTCCGATCGACGAGACGAAGACGAGGGGGAGGCGGCGTGCGGCGCACTCTCGCGCCAGCGCGGCGGTCGCGTGACGGATCACCCGGTCGTAATCGCCTGCCTCGACGCCGCTGCGATGCGCGATGCCGGCGAGGTGCACGACCGCGTCCGCGCCGTCGAGCAGCGGTGTCCAGTCGACCTCTCCGGCGAGATCGGGCAGCCGGACGCGCTCGACCGCAGGTTCGGGTGAGATCGCCGTCGCATCCCGGGCCGCCGCGCGGACGACGTGTCCGGCGCGCACGAGCGCCGGACCCAAGCCACGGCCGACGAATCCCGATGCGCCGGTGACCAGGATGCGCATCAGCAGGGCGGTCGCGAGGGCGTCGCCGCGCGCAGCGATCCCGCGAGATCGACCAGCAGCGCCGTGACCGCGGCCGCGCCCGCGAGAGTCGCCGCGAGGCTGACGGCGGTCTGGTCGGCCAGAACCGTGATCACGGCGGCGACGACGAGCGCCGTGTTGGTCGCGAACACCCGGCCGATCACCTGGCGGACGCTCATCCCGCGCGTCACGGCGCGCTGATAGAAATGCGTCTTGTGCGCCTCCCACACGCGCTCGCCGTGGGCGAGCCGGCGCAGCAAGGTGAGAGTCGCATCGGTCACGTAATAGAGTGGCAGCAGGAGCGCGGCGGCGACATGCCCGCGGGCAGCGAGCGTGATCAGAAGCCAGCCGATGAGCAGGCCGATCGGCAGGCTGCCGACGTCGCCGAGAAACAGGCGCGCGACCGGCTTGTTGAACGGCGCGAAGCCGAGCGTCGCACCGAGCAGCGCGAGTGCGACCACGCCACCGGGCGGCGGCAGCGCCCCGAGCTGCGCCAGCACCAGAAGCCCGCCCGTGATCGGAACGACGGTCGCGACCGTCATCCAGTCGATCCCGTCCATGAAGTTCACGAGGTTCACGAACCACAGAAGGCCGAGGCCGAGCGCGGTGCGCTCGATCGGGTCCGGAATCGCGGGCAGGAGATCGACGGGACCGGGCAGCGTCGCCGTCACGGCGGCGACCGCCACGGCCTGGAGCAGGAGCCGCGGTCCCGGCGGAATCGGACGGATGTCGTCGATCAGCCCGACGACGGCGAGCATCGCGGTCGAGGCGACGACAACCAGGAGCTGTTCGTGCGGCCAGGGCGCGATGCCGACCCAGGTCGCGGCACCCGCCGCCACCAGGAGCGTCGTCGCGACGACGGCGATGCCGCCGCCCTGGGGGGTCGGGATCGTGTGGGAGGAGCGGGCGTTGGGGCGCGCCAGGGCGTAGCGCCGGAGCAGCGGGAATAGCACGCGGATTAGGCCGGCGGTCAGGAGCGCGGTGGCCACGAGACCGGCCAACGCGACCAGCACCGGGAGTGTCGAAGTGTGCCAGTGCGGCATCGCCGGTTCCATTCGTGCGCACGACCGCGACCCGGACGACCCCGGCCCGGGTGACCAAGGTCGTGCCGTGCCTTGCGGGGGTGGACCGCCCGACGAGGCAGAACTAGCGAGACGGCACAGGAATGTCCATCGCACGGTCGCGGCGTTCCGGTGGAATCCGGCGCGGTCGCTCGTCGATGTCGGATGTCTCGCAGTTGAGCCGGGCAGACGCTTGCTCTACTAGTCTGGTTGCGACGCGGGACGACAGGCGGCGGATGGGTATTCCGGTTCGGTTCAACTGGCGACGGTACTGCATCATCGGGCACGACGTCGTGGCGACGGTCGCGGCGCTGCTGCTGAGCCTGTACGTGCGCTTCGAGGATTCGGGGCTGGAGGAGCGGGCGTCGCTGCTCGCCGTGGTCCTGCCGTTCTTCTTCGTCTATGCGAGCGGCGTGTACTGGTTCTTCGACCTGTACCGGTCGAAGTGGCGGTTCGCCTCGCTGCCCGACCTCGTCAACATCGTCCGCTCGTCGGCGGTCCTGTCGCTGTCGCTGCTGGTGCTCGACTACATTCTGGTCGCGTCGTATTTTTTCGGCAGCTTCTTCTTCGGCAAGATCACCATCGCGCTCTATTTCGTCCTCCAGATCTTCTTTCTCGGCGGGCCGCGGATCGCCTATCGCTGGTTCCGGCTGAGTCGGACCCGGCGCCGGACGCTGGCGCAGGGCAATTCGGTCGCGACGCTGATCCTCGGCCGGGCGGCCGACACCGAGGTGCTGCTGCGCTCGATCGAGAGCGGTGCGGTGCATCAGCTCGCGCCGGTCGGCATCCTGTCGCCGTCGCAGGCCGAGCAGGGCCAGATGGTGCGTGGGGTGCGGGTGCTGGGGACGTTCGCCGATCTCGCGCAGGCCAACGACTACCTCGTCGGACGTGGCATCGATCTGCGCCGGCTGGTGCTGACGTCGTCGGCCTTCGAGTCCGGCACCGGCGTGGAGACCGTGCTGACGACGGCGCGCCGCCTCGGGATCGCGACGCATCGGCTGCCGTCGCTGGAGGAGGGCGGGCAGGTGCTGCGGCTCGCGCCCGTCGCCGTCGAGGATCTGCTGCTGCGGCCGAGTGTGGGGATCGACAACCTGCAGCTCGAGCGGTTCGTCGCGGGCGCGGCCGTGGTGGTGACGGGCGGCGGCGGCTCGATCGGGTCGGAGGTGTGCCATCGCGTGATCAGGTTCGGCGCCGCGCGGCTCCTGGTGATCGAGAGCTCGGAGCTCGCGCTGCACGATGTGATGGATGCGTTGCGCGCCAAGGGCAGCGACGCCAGCATCGAGGGCCGCATCGCCGACATCCGCGACCGCACGCGGATCGACCGGCTGTTCGCCGAGTTCGAGCCGGACCTGGTGTTCCACGCCGCGGCGCTCAAGCATGTACCGATCCTCGAGCGCGACTGGGACGAGGGCGTCAAGACCAACGTGATCGGCTCCGTCAACGTCGCCGACGCGGCCGTGCGGGTCGGCGCCCGCGGCATGGTGATGATCTCGACCGACAAGGCGATCGAGCCGGTGTCGGTGCTCGGCGCGACCAAGCGATTCGCCGAGATGTACTGCCAGGCGCTCGATGCCGAGCTGGTGCGCCGCGCGGGCGCGGCCGAGCGGCGCCCGACGCGGCTGATCGCGGTCCGGTTCGGCAACGTGCTCGCGTCGAACGGCTCGGTGATCCCGAAGTTCAAGGCCCAGATCGAGATGGGCGGCCCGGTGACGGTGACGCATCCCGACATGGTGCGCTACTTCATGACCATCCGGGAGGCCTGCGATCTCGTCCTCACGGCGTCGAGCCATGCGCTCGGGCCGGATCGCTCGGAAGTGTCGATCTACGTGCTCAACATGGGCCAGCCGATCCGCATCGTCGATCTCGCGGAGCGGATGATCAGGTTGAGCGGGCTGGAGCCGGGGCGCGACGTGGCGATCGAGTTCACCGGGATCCGGCCGGGCGAGCGGCTGAACGAGATCCTGTTCGCACGCGGCGAGCCGACGCTGGAGATCGGCATCCCGGGCGTGATGGCGGCGAAGCCGGTGTTCGCCTCGCTCGACGTGATGAAGGCGCGGCTCGGCGCCCTCGAGCGCGCGCTCGCGCACGGAACCGACGGCGCCCAGGACGAGGTTCTGAAGATCCTGCGCGACGCCATCCCGGATTTCAGGGGCGAGGCTGCTTGAGCGCGGCGACGCGGTCGTAGAGCGCGACGATCTCCCGCCCGACGATCGCGGCCGAGAACTGCGCCTCGACGAGCGATCGGCTCTGCGCGGCGAGCGTCCGTCTCAAATCCGGATCCGCGGCGAGCCGCCGGACGGCGGCGGCGAGCGCCGCCGGATCGTCGGCCGGAACGAGCAGCGCATTGATGCCGGCGCAGGCCACCTCGCGACATCCCGGCACGTCGGTCGCGAGCAGCGGACGGCCGCAGGCGGCGGCCTCGAGCAGACTGACGGGGAGGCCTTCGCGGCGCGACGGCAGCACCGCGACATGCGCCGCGGCCCACACGGCGCGAATGTCCGACACATGGCCCAGCCAGGTGACGCCGGGGAGCTGCGCGAAGGCGCGCAGCTCGGCCTCCGAGAGCGACGTGGAATTCGATGGATCGGGGGTTCCGGCGAGCAGCAGGCGCGGCGCTTGCCCGGCCTCGTGCAGCATCCGCCAGGCGCTCATCAAGGTGTGGACGCCCTTGTCGACCAGCATGCGTCCGACATAGGCGAATGTCGGTGCGCCGTCCGGCTCCGGCAGCGGCGTCAGCCGGTCGGTGTCGACGCCCGAGCCCGGAAACGGAACGATCCGCGCCGGCGAGACGCCGGCCGCGGCGAGCAAAGCGGCGTCGTCCGGGTTCTCCACCGTCGTCAGGGAGCGGGCGCGGTCGAGCAGGGCGGGGAGTGCGACGCGGACCAGCCGGGACACGACGCCAGCGTCGGACGTGAACAGGGTGCCGAGGCCGGTCAGTCCGTTGACGGTCGGCAGCCGAAGCCCGGTCCCGGCGAGCGCGCCGACGACGGCGCCCTGCAGGGCGACGTGATGCACGATGTCAGGACGGATGTCGCGGTAGAGCGCCCGCACCCGACGGACCGCGGCGAGCAGGCGATCGGGGCGCCGGCTGCCGCGCGCGAGATCGGCCGGATGGACGACGAAACCCTCCGCCTCGATCGCCGTGCGATCCTGCTCCCGATTGATCCGCGTGATCACGTGCACGTCGTAGCCGGCCGCCTTCGCGGCGCGCGCCATCGGCAGGCGGTGCATGAGGAAGTACCAGTCCTCCGTCACCAGATAGACGAGACGGGGCGGCGAGCGCTCCGTCGTCGCCGCGGCGGCTCCGGCGGTCGCGGCAGGGGACGCCGTGGCGGTCACGGCCAGCGCTGCCGCCACGCCTGGAACATCAGGACGCACCAGATCGGATATTGCCAGGTCTCGCCGGAGAGGTGGCGCTGCCACATCGCCCGCACGGCCGGCGCGTTGAAGACGCCCTCGCGCCGCAGCCGCTCCGCGTCGATCAGATCCTCGGCCCATTCCCGCAAGGGACCGCGCAGCCAGTGGTCGATCGGGATTCCGAAGCCCATCTTGGGCCGGTCGATGATGCTCTGCGGGACGTAGCGATAGAGCACCTGGCGCAGGATCCATTTGCCCATCCCGTCGCGCACCTTCATGTGCATCGGCAGGCGCCACGCCTGCTCGACGACGCGGTAGTCGATCAGCGGCGCACGGACCTCGAGGCTGGTCGCCATGCTGGCGCGGTCGACCTTCACCAGGATGTCGTCCGGCAGATAGGTCATGAAATCGATCGCCTGGGCGCGCTGGACGGGATCGCGGAAGCGCGCGGCGAGCGAGCCGCTCCAGATGTCTGCGAGGCGGTCCTGCGGCGCGGCGAGGAACTCCTCCGGCGGGCGGCCCTGCGCGATCATGTGCAGGTAGTGGCGCTCGAAGGCGTTCGGCCGGCCGGCCTCCGCGGTGCGGGTGAGCCAGCGCTCGCCGCGCGACAGCGTGCGCCCGGGGATGAAGCGTCGGGCCGGGCCGAACGCCCGCGACGTCAGCACCCGCTTCCCGAAGCCGGCGAGCGGCGCGAGCCACGGGACGACGCCCATCAGACGCTTGAGCTGCTCGACTTGGTCGTAGCGGACGTAGCCACAGAAGCTCTCGTCGCCGCCGTCGCCCGACAGCGCCACGGTGACGTGCTGGCGCGCCATCTTCGACACGATGAAGGTCGGGATCTGGGACGAGTCGGAGAACGGCTCGTCGTAGATGTCCGGGATCGACGGGACGAGCGCCAGCGCGTCCTGCGGGGCCACGTAGAACTCGGTGTGGTCGGTGCCGAGATGCTTGGCGACCGCACGCGCATGCGGTGCCTCGTCGTAGCCGTCCACGGCGAAGCCGATGGAGAAGGTTCTGACCGGCCGGCTCGACTGCTGCTGCATCAGCGCGACGACCAGCGAGGAATCGATGCCGCCCGACAGAAACGCCCCGAGTGGCACGTCGGAGACCATGCGCCGGCCCACGGCATCGCGCAGGAGCGCGTCGAGCTGGTCGATGGCCTCCGCGTCGGTCCCGTGGAAGCCCTCTTCCATCGCCTCGGCGGCGGCGTCCTCGAACCGCCAATAGGATCCGACCTCGAGCTGTCCCTCGGCATCGACACGGGCGACGCCGCCCGGTTCGAGCTGCTGTACGTCACGGTAGATGCACAGCGGATGGGGCACGTATCCGAAGCGGATATAGGCCGATAGCGCCTCCGGCCGGATCTCCCCGCGGAACTCCGGATGCACCCGCAGGCAGCGCAGCTCGGACGCGAACATCACGGTCCGGCCGAAGCGGCCGATATAGAGCGGCTTCTTGCCGAGACGGTCGCGCGCCAGGATCGTGGTGCGGGTCCGGCGATCGTGCACCGCGAACGCGAACATGCCGTTGATGCGCGCGAGCGTGGTGTCGATGCCGTTGCGGGCGATGCTCTCGAGCAGCACCTCGGTGTCCGAATGGCCGCGGAACGTCGCGCCCTGCGCGACGAGGTCCGGTCGCAGATCCTCGGCGTTGTAGATCTCGCCGTTGAAGACGATCACCCAGCGGCCGCAGGAGGACACCATCGGCTGATGCCCGGCCGGCGTCAGATCGATGATCGAGAGCCGGCGGAAGCCGAGCGCGACACCCGCTTCCGCGTCGACGAACGTCCCCGCGTCGTCGGGTCCGCGATGGATCATCTGCGCGGCCATCGTGGTCACGACGGTGTCGAGACGGTCCGCCGGAGTGCTCCGGGCGAAGTCGATGAAGCCGGTGATGCCGCACATGATCTGTCTCCACCCGGCCGGTCCGATCCGTCTTCCGGGCAGGGCCGGGTCCGGTGGCGGCGAGCCGGTCGTGCCGGTCAGGCCGGGCGTCGCGCGATGACGTGATGGCTCCGGCGCGAGGTTCTCGTCACAGCCGCCACAGGTCGATCCCTTCGGGCTTGCCGCGCCGGTCGAGCCTCGCCTTCACGTCGAACACGATCCCGCGTCCGTTCTTCAGGCAGGAGCCCGCCAGCGCCCAGGGGTCGGCGAGGAATTGCGCATGGGCGACGGCGAACACCACGGCGTCCGCGTCGCGCAGCACGTCGGCCGGGGCGAGCGTCAGGCCGTACTCGTGGCGAACCTCGTCCGGATCGGCGTGCGGATCGTGCACCAGCACCTCGAGCCCGGCGGCCTCGAGGCCCGCGATCACATCCACGACCTTCGAGTTGCGGATGTCGGGGACATCCTCCTTGAAGGTCAGCCCGAGGACGACCACGCGGCCGTTGGCGATTCCGCTCCGCATCAGCCTGCGCACGCACTCCTGCGCGATGCGGGTGCCGACCCGGTCGTTGACGCGGCGGCCGGCCAGAATGACCTCGGGATGGTAGCCGGCGATCTCGGCGCGATGCGTCAGGTAGTATGGATCGACGCCGATGCAGTGGCCGCCGACGAGACCGGGCGTGAAGCGCAGGAAGTTCCATTTGGTCCCGGCGGCCGCCAGCACGTCGGAGGTGTCGATGTCGAGGAGATGGAAGATCTCCGAAAGCTCGTTCATCAGCGCGATGTTGAGGTCGCGCTGGGTGTTCTCGATCACCTTGGCGGCCTCGGCGACCTTGATCGAGGAGGCCTGGAAGACACCCGCCGTCACGACCGAGCCGTAGACCGCGGCGACGGTCGCCAGGGTCTCGGCGTCCTGGCCGGAGACGACCTTTCTGATCGTCTCGAAGCGGTGCTCCTTGTCGCCGGGATTGATCCGCTCCGGGCTGTAGCCGACCGTGAAATCCCGCCCGCAGGCGAGGCCGGAGGCAGCCTCCAGGATCGGCACGCAGAACTCCTCCGTGGCGCCCGGAAAAACCGTCGACTCGTAGACGACGATCGCGCCGCGGGGCATCGCTCGCCCGACCGTCTCGGACGCCTTGCGCAACGCCGTCAGGTCGGGGCGCTTCGCCGCGTCGATCGGGGTCGGCACCGTGACGATGAAAAAATCCGCTTCGCGAAGCTGCGCCGGGTCGGCCGTGAAGCGGATGCGGGCCGCGGCGAGGTCCGCGTCCGCCACCTCGCAGGTCCGGTCGTGGCCGTTCGACAGCTCGGCGATCCGCACCGGGTTGATGTCGAACCCGATCGTCGGCGTGCCGGCCCGGCCGAACGACACGGCGACCGGCAGCCCGACATAGCCGAGCCCGATCACGGCGATCGTGCGGCCGTGCGCGCGCGTCGCGCTGGAATCGCCGGTCGGGGCCGAGGAGGGCATCGTAGAAACCTGGATTTCGGACAGAAAACGTCGTTCGATTATACAATCCGAGACGCCGCGTCAAACCTGCAAGACCCCGCAAGTACTTGTTTATCCGCCCGGCTCGGCAGTCTCGACACGTCCGGAAGCCCATGATATGAGCCCGGGCCTGCCGGACCCGCGCACGAGACGGCCGTGCGACCGGAGTCCTCGAGTCGGGGCCGCGCCGCGCGGGTCGCGCGGTTCGTGAGCGTCCGGCCGACGCGGGCGGAATCGACCGGCACAGCGAGGCAGGATGGACGTCAAGATCATCGACGCGCGCGATCGGTCGCCTTTTCCGCCACTCGACGAGCTCTGGAGACATCGCGAGCTGATCTGGTTGTTCGCGAAGCGGTACCTCGCGAGCCGCTATCGCCAGATGGCGCTCGGCACCGCCTGGGCCGTGCTGGAGCCGCTCGCCCAGCTCGCCCTCATGACGGTCGTGTTCGGCTTCCTGCTGCGCGTGGACACCAACGAGTACCCTTATGCCATCTATGTCTTCACGGCGTTGATCCCCTGGCAGCACTTCACCCGCACGACGCTCGCCGTCGCCGGCTCGCTGCAGGAGAACATCACCCTCATCTCCAAGGTCTACTTCCCGCGCATCGTGCTGCCGATCGCCGCCGTGCTGCGCGAATTGTTCGACACCGCGCTGCAGTTCGGCATCCTGCTCCTCTTGGCGATGGCGTTCGGCTACTACGCCTCGTGGAAGGTGCTGGTGCTCGGGCCGCTCGTCCTCCTCGGCATCTCGCTCGCCGGCGCCGGGCTCGGCCTGTGGGTCGCCGCCGTCATCGTGAAGTTCCGCGACATCCGCCCGGTGCTCGGCATCGTGCTGCAGGCCGGCATGTATCTCTCACCGGTCCTCTATGCGGCCAGCGTGGTGCCGGAGCGGTTCCGGTTCTTCTACCAGCTCAACCCGATGTACTGGCCGCTCGAGACGTTCCGCTGGCTCCTCCTCGATCAGCCGATGACCCTGTCGATGGCGCTGCCGATCGCGCTCGCCCTGGTCGCCGTCGTGTTCGTCTCCGGGCTGGTGGTCTTCTCTCTCAACGAACGGAAGACGGTCGATGTCCTCTGACGATGTCGCCATTCGCTGCGAAGGGCTCGGCAAGCGCTATCTCGTGCCCAAGCGGCACGCCGGCGCCGGCGCGCTCCGCGGGCTGCGCGACCATTGGAAGGAGTTCGTGGGCTTCGCCGGGCGTAACGAGGAAGAGGATTACTTCTGGGCGCTGCGCGACGTCGGCTTCGAGATCAAGCAGGGCGAGGTGCTGGGCCTCGTCGGCCGCAACGGCTCCGGCAAGAGCACGCTCCTGAAGATCCTCTCCGGCGTCACCTCGCCGACCACCGGGCGGGCGATGCTGCGCGGCCGGGTCGGCTCGCTGCTCGAGGTCGGCACAGGCTTCCACCCCGACATGACGGGCCGCGAGAACATCTTCATGGCGGGCGCGCTGCTCGGGCTGCGGCAGGCCGAGATCAAGGCCAAGCTCGACGAGATCATCGACTTCGCCGGCATCGACCGCTTCATCGACGTGCCGGTGAAGCGCTACTCGAGCGGCATGTACGTCCGCCTCGCCTTCTCGGTCGCCTCGCTGCTGCGATCCGACATCCTGATCCTCGACGAGGCGTTGTCGGTCGGAGATGCCGTATTTCAACAGAAGTGTTTCAAGCGATTGGGAGAACTTCGCGGATCGGAGTGCACGGTTGTTATCGTTTCCCACGACCTGAACACGATCTCCACGTTGTGCAATCGGATGCTCATCATGGATCGAGGGCACATAAAAGGGGATGGAGATCCGTCCTCCATGACATTGGAGTACCAGAAGATACTTTTCGGTGGACGAGCCAGAGTTCTGTCGGAACCGGTCGATGGGTCTGTATCTCAGGGGTGCGCAGCCGGGGGCGTTCTCTACGAATCCGATCTGGCCACGGTGATCGATTTTGGCATTTACGACTCTTTTGGCAACAAGATTGATCAACTGCAGAGTGGCGACGAGTACTGCTTAGCGTTCCGCATGCGAGCGGACAGGCCGTTGGACGGCTACACGCTCGGGTTTGCTATCCGCGATCGGCGATCCACGGTTCTGTTCGGGATCACGACCACCAGCCAAGGTATGCCTGCGCCTTCGCTCCGAGCTGGCGAGATAATCACCTGTCGCGCCCCGGTCAGAATGTGGCTCAGCGCGGGTATTTATTTCGTGACGTTTGGCGCCGCCGACGAGCGGACCGGTCAGAAGATTGCGTTTCTCGACAACGGGATTCAATTCGAAGTTCGGGGGCCAGGAAAGATCTTCACTGAGAGCATCGTCAACCTGGAAGCCGAGCTTCAAATGAGCCGCGAAGAGCGGTCTCTCGAAGGTTCTTCGGGCATTGATGGTCTGTTGCGGCGTTCGTGAGAAAGGAACTTTGAGATGATTGACGATCGCTCCCCCGGTGGGGTGCCGCCAACGCCGGACAACGAACAGTCGGCTCGCCGACGCGTCGCGCCCGACGACACCATCTATACGGTTCCACAATCCATCCTGGTTTCCGACTTGGCTCGTGCGGTCGATCCTCTCGCGCTTCTCACAAGCGCGAATCGCGAACTCACGGACAAAGAGATCTTGGCGGCAAAGATCCTGGCTCAATCGGGGAGCCCCTTGGCCATAGGAGAGCAAATTGCGGGGTTGTTTTTGAGAGATCCAAGAGGCTCGGAATCTGTCTCAAAAGCACAGGTCGTAACCATCGAGGCGTTGGCAGAGATTCTGGCGGCGGTTGCGCCGACCTGGACGGAGTTCGAGCGATATCAAGTTGCCGAGCGGCTATCTTTTGCTGTTTATCCGAAGTTCAAGTTCAGCGAGTTTGGGCGAGTTTGGCTCAACGACGAGTCGTTCAAGGAATATTATAAGCGTTACATGGATTATGGGAATTGGCACTCGTATGACAGGAAGTACCTGGTCGATCAAATGCTGAAGCTCGTCGAGCATCTCGATGGCGACTTCGTGGAGGCGGGTTGTTATCGTGGCGCCACGGCTGAACTGTTGTGTGTCGCGGCTCAGCCGAAAGGCAGGAGGGTGCACTTGTTCGATTCTTTTGAGGGACTCTCCGTGCCAGGGGAGTTCGATGGCAGCTATTGGGCGCCCGGTGTTTTTTCAGTCTCTGTCGATGAGATCTCCAAAAATCTGAGTCGATTCGACTGCTGTAATATCTATAAAGGTTGGATACCAGATAGGTTCAAGGATGCCCCGGATAACCCTATAGCGTTTGTCCATATAGACGTTGATTTGTATCAACCTACTTGGGATACGCTGGAGTATTTTTTCGAACGCGTCGTCAGCGGGGGCATCATCATATGTGACGACTACGGAACGGATTCCTGCCCCGGCGCGAAGCGTGCCGTGGACGACTTCTTTGCTCCGAGGAAAGAGAATGTCGCTAGTTTGCCGACGGGGCAGGGGCTTGTAATCAAGATTTGAGGCGCTGTGGGGTGGCACTGGGGCGAAACAGTCGCGGTCATGGAATTCAATACATCCTTCCACAATGGCTTGACTGCTGCGCTCGCGGATGTGGGTCACGGCGTCGTCCTACTTTTGGCAGAAGAGATCACCGCCGCCGCATTGCTCAAAATCGACGGTGTGGCCTCGGTGATCATGCCGCGGCGGGCGGAGGCGCTGGCGGAGAAGTTCCCCGGTCGGGTCGGATGGATCGACTGGCATTACATGGAGATCAACCTTCCGGACCGGATGTCCCCCGCGGTGGCGGCCCTGTTCGGCGCACCGAATCTCGGACTGACCGTCCTCCGGCGCATGCAGGCTCGTGGTGTCCGCGATCTCGGCTATTACTGTCACGTGAGGCAGCGCTTCGTCCTGCGCTCGATCCGTGCGGCCATGGCGTCTCGCGTCGCGAACGCCCTTGCGGCCCGGGCGCTCGACCTGCCCCCGTTTCGCCGACTGGCCGGGGCCATGCTCGGCAAGCGCTTGCGTCTCGCCGGCCTGACGAACTACCGTGACGAGCCGTTCTGGAGCGCGTTGTTCCAGTACGTGCAGGCGGAGTGCGAGCGTCGCCCGCCCGACCGGATCGTGTTCGACCCCGGCCACGTGATGCTGGTCACGGGAAGCCTCGGCGCCGGCGGGTCCGAACGCCAGGTGGCCTACACCTCGGTCGGCCTCGCCGGGAGCGTTCCGAAGCTGTCGCTGGCCGTCCAGAGCACCGCGGCGGGCGGCGACTTCTTTCTCGATCGCGTCGAGCAGGCCGGCGTCCGCGTGCTCGAAGCGCCGGAACGCGAGGTTCTCTTCTTGCCGTCCGCCTGGGCGCCGATGCTGATCGAGCTCGGCCGGGTTCTCGGCCACGACAATCTCTTGTTCACCGACGTGTGCCGATATCTCGGCCTCTTCGCCGACGAGAGGCCCGGGCTCGTGCATGCCTGGCTCGACTGGTCGAACATCGCGGCGGGCGTCGCCGCCGTCATCGCCGGCGTGCCGAGGATCGTGCTGTCGGGCCGCTCGCTCGCGCCCACGCGGTTCGCGTTCCATCAGCCGTTCATGCGGCCCGGCTATCGCTTCCTGCTGGAGTCCCCGGGCGTCACCATGTTGAACAACAGCCGTGCCGGCGCGGCCGATTACGCCGAGTGGCTCGGCATCGCCGTCGACCGGATCACGGTGATCCGGAACGCCATCGAGGACGGCGAGCACCGCACGCCCACGCCGGACGAGATCGTCGCGTATCGCGCTCGCCTCGGCATTCCCGACGGAGCCCGCGTGGTCGGCTCGGTGTTCCGCATCTCCGAGGAGAAGCGTCCGGATCTGTGGATCAGGATCGCGGCGGCCGTGGCCGCCGCGCGGCCGGACGTCTATTTCCTGCTCGTCGGCGACGGGCCGGATCGCGAGGCGACCCGGGCGGCCGGGCTAGCCGCCGGGCTGGGCGACCGGCTCGTGATGCCGGGCCGTTCCGCCGAGCCGGCGCTGCCGATGGCGCTGATGGAATGCCTGCTGCTGACCTCGCGGGTGGAGGGTCTTCCGAACGTGCTGATCGAGGCTCAGCTCGGGGGCGTTCCGGTCGTCACCAGCGCGGTCGGCGGCGCCCCTGAGGCGCTGGTGTCGGCGGAGCTCTCCGGCTTCGCCATCGAAGGCGACGACCCCCAGGATTACGCGCGCGCCATCCTGCGGTTGATCGACGACGACGGCACGCTGCGGGCGCGGCGGCGGGCGGAGCTGCCGATCTTGACACGGCACGCGTTCGACCGCGAGCGCATGCTGTCGGAGACGCGCGCGGTCTACGGCCGATAAGTCTCGTTCCGCGGGTGCTCGGAGCGCCGGTCCGTATGGCCGGGTCCACGGCGTAGGTCACGTCGCAATCGGAGTCACGATCGAGGTGTCGAAGGTGAAGGCGCTCCTCGTCACGCTCGCCAACGTGGCGGTTCAACGACTGATCGCGCTGCGCCCGATGCTGCGGCGGATCGTGCCGCGCCGCCTGCACCACCGCGTCGGAACGACGTTCCGGGCGGCGTTGCGAGCCGTCGAGGCGTCCAGGGCGAACGCCGTCCCGGCCTTGCCGCGGCCGCCGGTCGGCGCGCCGCGGTCCCTGCCGCCGATCCCCGGGCTGGTCCTCCATGTCACCGAGTCGCTCGGCTGCGGCGGCGCCGAGCGCCAGCTCGCCTATCTGCTGAAGGGTCAGGCGGCCCGGTGCGATCCCGCCCCGCAGCTGGTCGGCTTCCGGCTGGGCGAGAGCCCGGAATTCGATCACTTCGCCCCGGCGCTCGCCGGCACCGGTGCCGTGATCGATACCGTGACCAGGACCGCGACGGCGGAGCGTAGGCTCGCCGAAATCCTCGGCCCGGATTTCGTTCCGACACTCGGGCGCGACCTCGCCTGGGCGCCCGACGACGTCGCGGACGACATCGTCAGGCTCGCCGCCGAGATCGTCGTGCGGCGCGCCGACGTCGTGCACGGCTGGCAGGATTCGGTCGGCATCGCCGCGGCCATCGCCGGGCTCGCGGTGGGGGTGCGCCGCGTCGTCATCTCGACCCGCAACGTCAGCCCGCCGAACTTCTCCTACGACCGGCCCTACATGCGGGTCGCCTATCAGGCCCTCGCGGCCGAGCCGAACGTCGTGCTGATCAACAACAGCCGGGCCGGCGCCGACGACTACGCTGCGTGGCTCGGCGTTCCGCCGTCCCGGTTCGTGGTCGTGCGGAACGGCATCGCGCCGGCCGAGATCGTGGCGCTCGGTGCCGCCGACGGAGCCGCGTTCCGGGCCCGGCTCGGCGTTCCGCCCGACGCGCCGCTGGTCGGCGGCGTTTTTCGCCTCCACGCGGAAAAGCGTCCACTCCTGTGGCTCGAGGTGGCGGCGCGGGTGCGCGAGCGGCTGCCCGCCGCGCATTTCGTCATCGTCGGGGACGGCCCGATGCGTCCGCTCCTGCTCCAGGAGGCGGGGCGGCGGGGCATGGCCGACGTGCTTCACCTGCCGGGCGCGGTGCGCCACGTCGGCGACGCCTTGGCGGCGATGACCGCGTTTCTCCTCGTCTCCGCACACGAAGGCACGCCCAATGTCGTCATCGAGGCGTCGCTCGCCGGCGTGCCCGTCGTCGCGACCGATGCGGGCGGGACCGCCGAGACGATCGCCGACGGCGTGACCGGCATCGTCGTGCGGGGCGCCGCGGGCGCCGACGAGGGCCCTGCCGGCCCCCCGAATGTGGCCGAGACGATCGCGGATAAGGTTCTGGAGGTCTTGCGGAATCCGGCATGGACAAAGCGCTGTCGCGAGGCCGGCCCGCGGTTCGTCCTGGATCGCTTCGGGCTCGAACGGATGATCGTGGAAACGACGGCGCTCTATGGTTGAGGCCGGGCGCCGGGATCGTGCCACGCGGGGGTCGGGCTTGCCGTCGATGGCGATGTCGGGTAGCGACGACCCGCCGCGGCGTCGAGCGCGAGCGGTGTCGGCTGCAGCACGCGGTCTACCGCCCCCTCCGGCCATCATGGGATTTCGGGAGCCTGGAACGATGCCTGGAGGGCCGAGCGATTCCGTCGCGCGTCACTCTCCTCCCGTCCATCTCGTCTCGGGTTGGAGTGGCCGCATCCACAGGCTCGCGCGCGAAACCGCCCGGCGCGTCCTGCCGCTGCGCGTGAAGCTCTGGCTGGCGAGCGGGCTCGACGTCGTCCGAGCGCGGCGCCAACGCATCGACTTCGCCGCACGCGACACGACGCCGGCGCACGCGGCTCCGCTTCTTTCCCGCGCGCGCTTCGCCGGGGGTCCGATTCTCCTGTGCAACGACGCCCTCTCCTGGGGCGGTGTGGAACGGCAGATCGTCACCACGCTCACCGGCCTCGCCGGCGTCGTGGACCGTCCGCTCGGCCTCCTGTGCCGGCGGCTCGGGACCGACACCGAGTCCGACTTTCATCTCGCCCGGCTCGCCGCCGTCGACCGGGCCGCGCTGCCCGTCCTGCGCAACGTGATCGGGATCGAGGAGGCCCTCGGCCTCCTCGCCGAGGAGATCGGGCCGCACGCGCTGCCGGAGCTGCTGCGTCATGTCGGTTGGATGCCCGCCGACGTGCAGGGCGAGGTGGTGCGTTTCGCCGCCGACTTTGCGCGCCTGAAGCCGTCGGTCGTCCACGCCTGGCAGGATTCGGTCTCGATCGCGGCCGGCTATGCGGCCCGGATCGTCGGCGTGCCGCACATCATCCTGGCGAGCCGCAACATGGCGGCGGAGCATTTCGGCTATTGCCGATCGCACATGCAGCTCGCTTATCGGGATCTCGCCGCCTGCGACGACGTCGTCATGCTCAACAACAGCGAGGCGGGCGCCCGCGACTATGCCCGCTGGATCGGGATCGCCCCCGAACGCTTCGTCGTGCTGCGCAACGGCGTCGACACGGGCGTGTTTCGGCGTCCGCCGGCCGACGCGGTGGCGCGGCTGCGGCGATCGATCGGCATCCCCGACGGCGCGCCGGTCGTCGGCTCGATCTTCCGCTTCTATCCGGAGAAGCAGCCGCTCCTGTGGATCAGGACCGCGCTCGAGATCCATCGCCGGGTCGGAGACTGTCACTTCGTGTTGTTCGGCGCCGGGCCGCTTCAGCACGCGCTCGAACAGTTCGCAAGGCAGAACGGCCTTCGCGAGGTCTTTCACCTGCCCGGTCCGATCGACGGCGCGGCGCTCGGCCTCGGCCTCTTCGACGTCATGCTGCTCACGTCGCGATTCGAGGGCACGCCGAACATCGTCCTCGAGGCGAGCATGCTCGGCGTGCCCGTGGTGGCGACCGCGGCCGGCGGCACCGCCGAGACGATCGACGACGGCGAGACCGGGTTCGTCGTCGCCGGATACGATCCGCTCGATCTGGCGAAGCGTGTCACGACCCTGCTAGAAGACCGTGCTCTCTCGGACAGGATGCGATCCGCCGGGCCTAGCTTCGTCGGCGAGCGCTTCGGGCTGGATCGCATGCTGCGTGAAACCTGCGAGCTTTACGGCGTGGACGGCGGCCGGCTCACCGGCCGCCGCGGCGCGGCGAGCGAATCGGAGACGAAATGAAAGTTCTGGTGACCGGGGCCGCGGGGTTCATCGGATTCCACACGTCGAAGGCTCTGCTCGGGCGAGGCGACACGGTCGTCGGGCTCGACAACCTCAACGATTATTACGATCCCACGCTCAAAGAGGCGCGCCTCGCACAGCTCGTTCCTTTGCCCGGGTTCGAGTTCGCGCGGCTCGATCTCGGCGACCGGGCGGGGCTCGAGGCGCTGTTCCGGGCGCATCGCTTCGACCGCGTCGTCAATCTCGCCGCGCAGGCGGGCGTCCGCTATTCGCTGATCAATCCGCACGCCTACATCGACGTCAACATCGTCGGCTTCATGAACGTGCTGGAGTGCTGCCGCCACAACGGCATCGCCCACTGCGTGTTCGCCTCGTCGAGCTCCGTCTACGGCTCCAACACGGCGATGCCGTTCGAGGTGAGCCAGAACGTCGACCATCCGCTCAGCCTCTACGCCGCCACCAAGAAGGCCAACGAGCTGATGGCACATACCTATGCGCATCTGTATCGTCTGCCGATGACGGGGCTGCGCTTCTTCACCGTGTACGGTCCGTGGGGCCGGCCGGACATGTCGATGTTCATCTTCACGTCGAAGATCCTGAAGGGCGAGCCGATCGACGTCTTCAACAACGGCAAGCACGCGCGCGACTTCACCTATATCGACGACATCGTCGAGGGCGTCGTGCGCACGCTCGACAAGGTGGCCGAGCCCGATCCGGCCTGGGACTCGGCGTCTCCCGATCCGGCCACCTCGACGGCCCCTTATCGAATCTACAACATCGGGAACAACAACCCGGTCGAGCTGATGTACTTCATCGCTCAGATCGAGCGCGCCACGGGTCGCAAGGCGATCCTGAACATGTTGCCGATGCAGCCGGGCGACGTCGAGCGGACCTATGCGGGCGTCGACGCGCTGGTCGAGGCGGTCGGCTTCAAGCCGGCGACGCCGATCGAGGAGGGCATCGACCGCTTCGTCCGGTGGTACCGCGACTTCTACAAGGTGAACTGAAGTCTTGCGCGCGGCCCTGCGGCGGTGCGGCTCGACCGAACAGATCGGCCGTGATAGAGCCCCTCCGTTTTCCGCCGACGCCGGCGGTGGTCCGAACCAGCGAGAGCGGGCGTTGAGTCGACGGCCGGGAACCATCGTCTTCGTGATCACCGACCTGCGGGTCGGCGGCGCCGAGGCGATGCTCGAGCGGCTGGTCACGGCGGAGCCGCGGCTCGCCGAGACGCCGATCGTGGTCAGCCTGCTGCCGGGCGGCCGTCACGTCGAGACGCTGCGCGCGGCCGGCATCCGGGTCGTCGAGCTTCGGTTCGACACGGTCCTCGGCATGCCGGCCGGACTGATCCGTCTCGCACGCCTGATCGCGCGCGAGCGGCCCGATGTGGTCCAGGGCTGGATGTATCACGGCGATCTCGCCGCCCTTCTGGCGTTGCGGCTCTCGGGTCGCCGCCGCCGGACCCGGCTGCTTTGGGGCATCCGCTGCGCCGACCTCGATCTCGCCCGCTACGGCCGCCAGCTCGGCCTGGTGGTGCGGGCCTGTGCGCGGTTGTCCGGGCAACCCGACGTCGTGACGGCCAACTCGGGCGCCGGCCTCGAGGCGCATCTGCGGCTCGGCTACCGGCCGCGCCGTGCCGAGGTGGTGGCGAACGGCATCGATACCGATCGTTTTCGTCCCGATCCGGCCGGCCGTCTCGCGGTGAGGGACGAGCTCGGGCTGCCGGCCGAGGGCGTCGTCCTGGCCCATGTCGCGCGAGTCGATCCGGCCAAGGATCACGACGGCTTCCTGGCCGCCATGGACATGCTTCCGGAGGTCCGCGCGATGATGATCGGGGCGGGGACCGAGCGGCTGCCGCCGCGCCCCAACGTGCTGGGGCTCGGCCAGCGCGACGACGTCGCGCGCCTCCTCGCGGCGGCCGACATCGTCGTGTCGAGCTCGACCACCGAGGGCTTCTCGAACGCGATCGCCGAGGGCATGGCCTGCGGCCTTCCGGCCGTCGCGACCGACGTCGGGGACACGCGCCTCATCGTCGACGACACCGGTCTCCTGGTGCGGCCCGGCGATCCGGGAGCGTTCGCCGAGGCGGTCCGCCGGCTGGTCGCCGAAGGCTCTGCGGGACGGGCGGATCGCGGGGCGCGGGCGCGGGCCCGCGTGGTGGACTGCTTCTCCATCGCCCGGGCGCAGGCCCGCTTCGCCGCGCTCTACGCCGCCGAGCCGGCCCCGCCGACGTCCCCGGCCGATCGGCCCCATCCGGTGAGCGATCGCGCTCCCCGCACCGAGGCGGGCCGAGAAGCCCCGTCAGGGTAGCGCGCGGCTGCCACCCTCGCCGAGCCGCGATGCTCACGAGCCGGCCCGAGAGCCCGGGTTCCGACCTTCGTCGTATGTGCTAATGCTCCCGGTCGATGCGTCATCGGCCGAGTGACCGCGGGCCGTGTTCCCCGAAACACGCCCTGCCGAGGCCACGTCCGCCCCGGTTGGCGCATTCTGCCGGGCATAGTATGGATGGCCCGCCAAGCATTGCTCTCCGCGTCGGCGCCGTCGATCCCGGGGATCACCACCAGACGAGCGATGGCAGACCGGGCGGTGGCGGCATATCGATGCGAAGGACGCGCGGAGGGGAGTGCATGACCGATCAAGCGATCTACGCCGGGCCGATGGACGTGCCCGACGTGGGCACGCCCGCCCGCGGCCGGCTGCCGGTGCTCGGGCTTCTCGTTCGGATCGCGATCGGCGTCCTGATCTTCTGGATCATCGCTCGGAGCATCGACATCAGCGGTGCCGCGCGCGTGCTCTCCGGCCTCGACGTCGGGCTCTTCGCGGTGGCCACCGGCCTCATCGTGTTTCAGCACATCTTCGCCGCCGCGCGCTGGATGAGCGTGTGCCGCACGCAGGGGGAGCCCATCCCGTTCCGCGTCGCGCTCGCCGGCTATGTCGAGGCGAACTTCTTCAATCAGGCGCTGCCGTCGACCATCGGCGGCGATGCGTATCGGGTGCTGCGGGCGCGACAGGCCGGGCAGAATTTCGGAGTCTCGGTCGTCGCCGTTTTCGTCGATCGCGCGCTCGGCCTGCTCACGCTGACGTTGATGGCGGTGGTCGGCGCGTACTACCTCTCACAGATCCCCTCCGCCGCCCTGACCGCCAACGTGCTCGCCGCGGTGATCGCCGTGGTGGTCGGCGGAGCGATCGTCGGCGCGCTTCTGTCGACCGTCTTGCCGGCCCTGCGGCGGATCACGATCACGCGGCCGCTCTATTGGCTGTCCGACGGCGTCGCGCGCGTGTTCAAGAGCCCGGTCGCGACCGTCGAGACTCTCGGGCACTCGCTGATCGGACATTCCATCACGGCGGTCGCCTTTCTGGTTCTCGCCCGCAGCCTCGGTCTCTCTTTCGATCTGGTCCTGGCGTTCGTCGCGCTGCCCGCGATCCTGCTCGCCGCGGCGGTCCCGATCTCGTTCAGCGGCTGGGGTGTGCGCGAGAGCGCGAGCGTCGTGATCCTGGGGCATCTCGGCATGCCGGCCGAGTCCGCGCTCGCCCTGTCGGTGCTGCTCGGCCTGTCGCTGGTCGCCGTCGGCCTGGTGGGCGGCCTGGTCTGGCTCGCCGAGAGCGTCATGCGGCAGGACGAGACGGCGACCGACGAGGCCCGTCCGGCCTCCGCCGCCCTTGCCGCCGCCGGCGGTCCCGGGCCGCTCGACGAGGAGCCGGAGCCTGACGTCTCCGCGTCTCTGACCCCGCGCAAGCGCGAGATTCTCGCGCATGCCGAGCTCGTCGCCGACAGCCGCGACGCGTGGATCACGAAGAACCGGAGCTACTTCGCCGACGACCGCGGGACCATGCGGTTTCTCGTCAACGAAGGCGCGCGCGTGCTCGATCTCGGCTGCGGCACCGGCGACCTGCTGGCGCGGCTGAACCCGTCCTACGGTCTCGGTCTCGACTTCTCGCCCCGGATGATCCGGATCGCCCGCCGGAACCACCGCGGGCTCGAGTTCCGGGTCGGCGACGTCGAGGATCCGGCGACGATGGCCGGCATCGACGGGACGTTCGACTACATCGTGATGTCCGACACGATCGGCTTGCTCGACGACCTCGAGACGGCGCTCAACCAGCTCCACAGGTTCTGCGGCCCCGAGACCCGGCTGGTCATCTCCTACTACTCCCACTTCTGGGAGCCGCTCATCTACGTCGCCGAGAAGCTCGGCTTCCGCCGCGGCCAGCCCCAGGCGAACTTCATCACCGATACGGACTTCGCCAACCTGCTCCACCTCGCCGACTTCGAGCCGGTGCGCAGCGAGATGCGCCAGCTCGTCCCGATGCGCCTGCTCGGTCTCGGCACGCTGATCAATCGCTACATCGGCACCCTGCCGCTGATCCGCAACCTGTGCCTGCGCCGCTACATCGTCGCGCGCAGCCTGCGCGCCCAGACGCCGCGGGACATGTCGGTCAGCGTGCTCGTGCCGTGTCGCAACGAGCGCGGCAACATCGAGCCGATCGTGCAGCGCATGCCGCGGTTCGGCTCGCGCCAGGAGATCGTCTTCATCGAGGGTAACTCGCGCGACGGCACCTACGAGGAGTGCCTGCGCATCAAGGAGAAGTACGCCGGCGAGTGGGACATCCAGGTGCTCAAGCAGAGCGGCAAGGGCAAGGGCGATGCGATGCGGAAGGGCTACGACGCCGCCAAGCACGACATCCTGATGATCCTCGACGCGGACATGACCGTGCCGCCCGAGGCGCTGCCGCGCTTCTATCGCGCCATCGCGTCCGGCAAGGGCGAGTTCATCAACGGCAGCCGTCTCGTCTATCCGATGGAGAAGGAGGCGATGCGGCCCCTGAACCTGATCGCCAACCGCATCTTCGCCTGGCTGTTCACCTATCTGCTGAACCAGCGCTTCACCGACACGCTGTGCGGGACCAAGGTCGTCACCCGGGCGGGCTACGACCGCATCGCGGCCAACCGCAACTATTTCGGCGAGTTCGATCCGTTCGGCGACTTCGACCTGATCTTCGGGGCGTCGAAGCAGAGCCTGCGCATCGTCGAGGTGCCGGTCCACTACAAGGCGCGTGTCTACGGCGAGACGCAGATCTCGCGCTTCCGCGACGGGTTCCTCCTGCTCCGCATGGTGGTCTTCGCGTGGCGAAAGCTGAAGGCGATCTGACCCGATGACCGCCGACGTTCAGAGTGATGCGCGTCTCCTGGAGCATCGCCGCGTCTGGGAGCGCAAGGACGTCCTGCGCATCGTCTATTCCGACTATTATCGCCGGATGCTCGAGCTGGCCCCCGTCGGGCCGCTTCTCGACATCGGCGGCGGCTCCGCCCACGTCAAGAACTTCCGTCCCGACGCGGTCAGTCTCGACATCCTGCCGTTTCCGGGCATCGACACGGTCGCCGACGCGCATCAGCTTCCGTTCCCGGACGGACATTTCGCGTCGATCATCATGCTCGACGTCCTCCACCATCTCGACCGGCCGATCGTCTTCCTGAAGGAGGCCGCGCGGGTGCTGCGGAAGGGCGGGCGTCTCCTCATGATCGAGCCCGGCATCACGCCGGTGTCCTGGTGGTTCTATCATTTCGTCCACCAGGAGCCCGTGATCATGGGGCAGGATCCGTTCGCCATGACGGAGAAGATGTCGGGCAAGGATCCGTTCGATTCCAATCAGGCGATTCCGACGCTGGTGTTCGGACGCGCGAACGGCCTGAAGCGTCTCGCGGCCGCCGTGCCGGAGTTCGAGGTGAAGGCGGTCGACTGGCTCAGCCTGTTGGTCTATCCGCTGAGCGGCGGATTCAAGAGCTGGTGCCTCGTCCCCGAAGCGGCCGCGTCGCCCGGGATCGCGTTCGAGAACCGGCTTCCAGCCGTGTTGAGGCGCACCTTCGGGTTCCGCATCTTCGTCGCGCTCGAGCGGCGGTGAGGAGTCGGTGCCTCGACGGATCGTGTGCCGTCGCGCCGCGCCGTCCGGAGCCGGTCTCGGCGCACCCGTCGCGGCGCCATAATGGATGACACGACACCATGCAGAACGCGCTCGAGCGGCTCTACGAGACCCCCGCGACCCGCCGCCGAGACGATGTTCTGCTCGCGGTTCTCGGGCTCCTCTGTGCCGTCCTGTTGTTGATCGAGACGGGAGTCTGGCAGCAGAGCCGGACGTTCAAGGGGCCGTTCCAGGAGCTCGAGGGCCGGCCCGGGGTGCTGGTCCTGTCGCTCGACCGCTCCCGTATCGACCGGCTCGTGCTCGACGCCAGGGGCGACACCCCGCGCGACCCTTACGCCTCGTCGCTCACGCTCACGATCGACGGCCGCCCCGCGACCAAGCCGAATGCGCTCCATGATCAGATCGGCACGTCGGCCGGCCACGCCTTCAGCCATTGGGACCGCAGCGTCCTCTTCTCCCTTCCGGCCGGCGTGGCGAACGATGCCGGCACGACCGTCACGGTCCGCTATCCGGTTCGCCTGCGCGGCTGGATCATGGCGGCCGTCTTCGGCCTCACCATCGTCTTCGCGCTTCATATTCACGGCCATCGGCTCACCGGCCGACAGCTCGACCGGTTGCAGGCGCTGCCGGCGGGACTCGTCGTCGTCTCGGGATGGGTCGGGCTCGGCGCGATCGGCGTCTTCGCCGCCGTCACGGCGTGGGGCGCCGTCCAGGGCGTGCCGTTGCCGACCACGACGATCTTCCGGTTCGGGGCCGCCGCCGAGACGGCCGCGCGCGGGCTCGCCGTCGCCCCGTTCTGGGTGCTGATCCTGAGCGTACTCGGCGCGCTGGCCGCGTGGAGCGCCTGGTTTCGGGACTCGGGCGAGGGCGTGGTCCGGGCCGGCGAGGATCGGGTGGCCCGCTTCGCGGCGCGCTGGGGCTTCGTCCTCATCGCGGCCCTGTTCGTCTATCTGAGCAGTGCGCAATGGTCCGGCCTTATCCTGCCGGGCGATCTCGTCTGGGCGAGCCTGTTCGGGCTGGTGCCGTTCTCGGATGCGGCCGGCTATTTCTCGGATGCGAGTGATTCCGTGCGGTCCGGGGTCTGGTCGGAGTTCGCGGCGCGCCGGCCCCTGGCGGCGGCGTTCCGCACCGCGGTCGCCTTCGTCAGCGACTACCGCTTCGCCGGCATCGTCGTCGTCCAGGCCGCGTTGCTGGCCGGGGCGATCATGTTGGCGGCCGCTGCGGTGGCGCGGTGGCGGGGCATCTGGGCCGGTCTGGCGTTCGCGGCGACCATGGTGCTGACCGTGAAGGGCTACGTGCCGACGACGCTCACCGAGCCGCTCGGTCTGGTCTGGGCATTGCTCGCCGTTCCGTTGTTCGTCGAGGCGCTGCGACGGCGGTCGTTGTTGTTCGCGCTGGCGGCGCTCGGCGTGATGGCGCTCTCGCTGCTCACCCGCATGGGAGCGATGTTCGCCATTCCGGCGATGACCCTGTGGGTCGCCTGGGCGTTCGGCGACACGCTGCTGCAGAAGCTGAAGGCCGGCGTGCTCGCCGCGATCGTCGTCGCGGCGGCGTTCGGGACGAGCAGCGCCGTGCAAAAGCTCTACGCCACCGGGCACATGTCGGCCGGCAGCAACTTCTCCTACACGATCTGCGGCATCTCCATCGGCACCACCTGGGACGGCTGCCTGAACCGCTACAAGGACGAGCTGAAGCCGCTGACGGACGAGAAGGACGTCGTCCAGTTCATGTATGCGAAGGCGGCCGAGAACGCGCGGAGCCATCCGGGCGTCTTCGTCGGACGCCTGGTCCAAGGCGCGCTCGCATTCACGCCCCGTATCCCGAGCCTGCTGGTCGGGGGGTATTTCGGGCTCGGCTCGCCGCCGTGGTTCCCGCTCGGTCTGTTCGTCGTCGTGTGCTTGGTCGGAGCCGTCGGGACGCTGGTCGTTCGCCGTGAGCCGGGCGAGCTCGCCTTCTGGGGGCTGCTGATCGCGAGCACGATCGCGTCGGCCGCCTTCGTCTATTTCGACGACGGCACACGGGTCTTGTCGGCCAGCTATCCGCTGCTGGGCCTGTTTCTGGTGATGGGATTGGCCGGACCGCGCGAGCCCGCTCCGTCCGAGTCCGCCAGCCCCGTCCTCGCCGGCTCGGTGACGGCCGCGGCCGGCGTGCTTCTCGTCGGTGTCGTCGTCCTGCCGGCCGTCGCGCACACCCGCGCCGGTGCCGATCCGCGCGTCAACCTGGCTCCGGAAGGAGCCAAGCACCTGGTGTTCGGTGGTCCGCGGCTGACCGGCGTCCTGGTCGTGGGCGACGCGAAAACGCGCCGCACGACCATGCCCGTGATTACGATCGACCAGTTCGAGCGCGTCGTCGGGCTGTCCGGCGTCGAGCAGTACCAGCCGCTCGCGACGCCGGCGCCTCCGCCGACCCCGTTCGGCTTCGTCTACGGGCTTCGGGTGGAGAAGGGGGTTCGCAGCTACCACACCTATCTCGTTCCCGAGGCGGTGCTCACGCGACCCGAGGTCTCGGTTTGGCGCTTCACGGTCGAGGAGATGCCCAAACGTCCGGGGGGCGGCGATTATTGGTACCGGGTGATCGACGCGCAGCCGGTCACTCCGCCCGCGCCGCGATCATGATCGACGTCGCGGCGGCTCGCGGACATGTCGAACGCCGTTGCGCGACGGCGCGACCGCTCCCCGATCTCGGCTCTTCGGTGTCGTCAGTCGTCCGCGGAAATGTCACGGCGGATACATCGAACTGTCGATCAGACGTGACTTACAGGGTCGCCGTTTCACCGGTCATGGTGTCCCGCATCGAGACGCGCCTGACCGCGCGGGGCCGCAGTGCTCGGACCCTTGGCAGGACGCGCGGCTTGCTGCTAAAGACGATCGTGATCGTCAGAATTCGGCATTGACGGCGGCGGACAGGTGCAGGTTTCCGGGCCGCTGCCTCTGCCCGCGTTTCGGGTTTCAAGGAGCTGTCATGTCGTCCCCTCTCCTGTTCGATCTTCGTGGCAAGCGGGTGTTCGTCGTCGGCCACAAAGGCATGGTCGGGAGCGCGATCGTCCGGCGTCTGGCTTCGGAGGACTGCGAGGTCGTGATCGCCGACCGCGATCAGCTCGATCTGACGCGACAGAACGACGTCGAGGAGTTCATCGCCAAGCAACGTCCCGATGCGGTCTTCCTGGCCGCCGGACGGGTCGGCGGCATCCATGCCAACGCGACCTATCCGGCTCAGTTCATCCTCGAGAATCTCCAGATCGTCGCGAACGTCGTCCAGTCCTCTCACGCGAACCGGGTCGGCAAGCTTCTGTATCTCGGGTCGTCCTGCATCTACCCGAAGCACGCGGCGCAGCCGATGCGCGAGGACATGCTGCTCACCGGTCAGCTCGAGCCGACGAACGAGCCCTATGCGGTCGCCAAGATCGCCGGCATCAAGCTGTGCGAGTCGTTCCGTCGTCAGTACGGCGACGACTTCATCTCGGTGATGCCGACCAATCTCTACGGCCCCGGCGACAACTATCACCGCCAGAACAGCCATGTTCCGGCCGCGCTGATCCGCCGGTTCCACGAGGCCAAGCTGGCCGGCGACCCGCAGGTGGTCGTGTGGGGCACCGGCCGCCCGCGCCGTGAGTTCCTGGCCGTCGACGATCTCGCCGACGCCTGCGTGTTCCTGATGAAGCATTATTCCGACATCGGCTTCCTCAATGTCGGGACCGGGCAGGACGTCACCATCGGCGAGTTCGCCCGCGTGGTGGCCGACGTCGTCGGCTACACCGACGAGCTCCGGTTCGACACCTCGCGACCGGACGGTGCGCCGCAGAAGCTGCTCGACGTGAGCCGTCTGACGGCGCTCGGCTGGCGGTCGAAGATTCCTCTCCGCGACGGCCTCGCCGCCGCCTATGCCGACTTCCTGGCTGGCGGCGGGCGCAACATCGACTGAGCGTGGCGCACCGGAGCGCGGTCCTCGGGGCTCGGTCCGTGGTGCGGCCGGCATCCGGATGAGATCGACATGCGGCTCGCGGAGCCGCCGGCTGCGACATCGTGTCCGGTGCGGATCGGCTGCGCGACGCGCGCTTCAAGGCGATGCCACGAGAGCGCTCGGCGCCGGCGACGGACCGGCTCGCCGCGCCGGAACGCGACGCTCTCGCGGCGATGAAAAGCGCTGCCGGACGGGCGCATTTCGCCTGTCCGTGTGAACTGATCAGGTTCGCGCCGACGGTTCTGTCACGTCGCCTGGGCACCTCACGGCTCGCGGAACTCTTACCCGAAGCCGGATTCACCATAGCCCGAATGGGGCGGTCGGTCAGCCTGGACTCACTGCGCTGGTTGCTGTGACATGCCGCCTCGCGCCCGTGCAGTCATGGGGCGCGGAGCATGGTCGCGTCGTCGATCGCGCGGTGGAGCCGGTTGTCCCGCTGACGTCACCGGCCGGACGTGCGTTCGCGCGGACCGAGCCGACGAATGTCGAGACGAGGGGGAGCTCGCTGATGACCGACGGGTGGGCGGCGTTGACGGCGCAAGAGGCGCGCCGGATGTGGGACGATGCCCTCGCCCGCTTCGACGACGGCTCGCCGTTCCAATCGCTCGGCTGGGGGGAGTATCAGCGCAAGCTCGGCTGGGAGCCCGTACACTACGTGCATCGGGCCGCCGACGGCGCGATCTCGGCGATGTGCCTTCTGCTGCTGCGCCGCTACCCGGCAGGCATCGGCTTCGCCTGGTGCGTCGGCGGGCCGGTCGGCGATCCGGCCGCGTGGGCGCAGCTCCGCCACGCCGTCCGCGCCGACCTGAAGCTGTGGCACCTCTATTTTCGGTTCCGGAGCGACCGGCCCCGCCGCGCCGGCGACATCGCGGTCCTGCAGACCAAAGGCTGGTCGCCCGCCGCGGTGCGGATGGGATCGAGCCTCAGCATGGCGCTCGATCTCTCGGCCTCGCCCGACGCGCTGCTCGCGCGGGTGGATGCCAAGTGGCGTCGCAACCTGCGTCTCGCCCGGAAGGAGGATGTCGTCGTCGAGCACGACGCCCTGGTCGATCCCGGCGAACTACGCGCTCTTTTCGCGGCGATGGAGCAGGCCAAGGGGCTGCCCGAGCTGTTCTCGCGCGAGAAGCTCGCACATCTGCTCGCCGAGACCGGCCGCTCGCTCGTCCTCGTCACCTGCCGGGACCGCTGCGGGACGCTGATCGCGGCGCGCGGTGCGTTTCGCGTCGGCGGCCGCGCCTGCGACTACTTCGCCGCCGCCAATGCCGAAGGCCGGCGTCGGCGCGCCGCCTATCTGCTGCTCTGGGAGCTGATCGGTCGTTGCCGGGAGGCCGGGATCGTCGACTACGATCTCGGCGGGATCGACCCCGAGGCGAACCCCGGTGTCTACGAGTTCAAGCGGCTCACCGGCGCCACGCGGGTCGAGTTCCTGGGCGAATGGGACTGGGCGACCTCCGCCCTGCTGCGGCGCGGCTTCAACGAGCTGATCAGGCATCGCCGGACCGCGAAGCGGCTGCGCGCGGCCGTCTGGCCCTCGCAGCTCGCCTGGCGCGCTTGGCGGGCCGCCGCCCCGCTCGCCAGTGCGCCCTGCATCGCCTTGTAGGGGCGGGCTCCCGCGGGCGATCGTTCGCGGCTTGATCTTTCGCCGCGTCTATGCCCTGAAACGCCCTGGCCGGCGCCTGCCGGCTGCCGGGCGGCGATCGCTCGGGCACAGCGAGGGTCGGGAGAACGGCGTGACGAGCGCAGCGGATGGGCGCACGACCGGGGAGGGGCCGCTGCTCTCGGTGGTGCTGCCCGCCTACAACGAGGCCCGCAATGTCGGGCCGATGGCGGCCCGCCTCGTCGAGGTGATCGGCGCCATTCCGGGCCTCGCCGGCCGCTTCGAGATCGTCTTCGTCGACGACTGCTCGAAGGACGACACGCTCGCCGAGCTGCGCCGCCTCGCCGCCGCCGACCCGCGCGTCCGCTACGTCTCGTTCACCCGCAATTTCGGCCACCAGTCGGCGCTTCGGGCCGGGCTCAGGCACGCTGCCGGCGAGGCCGTGGTGCTGATGGACTGCGACTTCGAGCATCCGCCCGAGCTGATCCCGGAGTTCGTCGCCCGCTGGCGCGAGGGCGCCCGGATCGTCGCGGCGCAGCGCGAGACCGCGGCCGGCGACGTCTCCGTCTTCAAGCGGCTGACCTCGGCCCTCTATTACCGCGTCCTCGACGCCGTCGGCGACATCAGCATCGAGCCCGGCAGCGCCGATTTCCTGCTGCTCGACCGCACCGTCGTCGACACCATCAACGGCTTCGAGGACCACGATCTGTTCCTGCGCGGCCTGGTGCGCTGGCTCGGCCACCCGCTCGTCAAGGTGCCGTATCGGCAGGGGGTGCGCAGCGAAGGCGAGTCGTCCTACACGCTGCGCCGCATGGTCGACCTCGCGGTCACCGGCATCATCGCCCACAGCGTCAAGCCGCTGCGCATCGCCATCCATCTGGCGCTGGTGTTCGCCCTGATCGGCGTGCTGCTGCTGGTCTATTCGGTCGTCAGCTTCCTGGCCATCGGCCACACCGTGGCGGGCTGGACCTCGATCATGTCGGCGATCGCCATCCTGGGGGCGGGGCAGTTCCTGGTGCTCGGCATCATCGGCGAGTATGTGGGCCGGGTGCTGCGCGAGACGCGCAGATGGCCGTCCTTCCTGGTCGCCGAGACCGAGCGGTCGGGTGCGATCGGCGACCGGGTCGTCGATGAGCATCCCGCCCATGAGCAGCCCGCCCATGAGCAGCCCGTCCATGAGCGACCCAGGCAGGACCGCTCGCTGCCGGAGCCCCCACGCCGCGCCTCCGCGGCGTCGTGAGGTGGGGCAGCGACCCCTTCCGCCGATCAGAAAGCGACCTTGATCGCCGCCTTGAGCGTCGCCCCGACAGGCGTCGCGGCGAGCCAGCGCGCCACCGTCCAGCAGCAGCCCGGCAGGCCGACGAGCAGAAAGAGCAGGGGCGCCGGCCGCCACGCCAGCACGGCGCTGCCGCTCCGCACGATCGCGCGGCCGAGCGGGCCGAACAGCGGGAGGCCGCGCGCCAGCCCGGTCGTCCAGAGCGCGACCGACGAGCAGGTCCAGAGCGTGATCCACCGGCCGAAATCGACGCCGACGACGAACAAGGGAAAGATCGCACAGAGCTGGAGAGCCATCACGGCGGTCAGGTCGGCCGCTGGATGCGCAGGGACGGGGGCGCCGGTCGGCGCGGCCCGGGCGGACGTCGCGAGCACCCACCAGAAGACGGCGATGGTCCCGAGCCAGGCGAGCGGCACCCAGAGACCGAGCGAGAACGTCGTGAGCTCTTCGAGGGTCAGCGACACGCCGTGCGCGGCGGTCCAGCGCAGCGAGTCGATCGCCGCCGCCGGCTCCGCGAAGCAGCATCCGGTCGGATCGACGCCCCTCCAGACGTCCTGCAGCGAGGCGTTGATGGCACGAGCGATCGCGTCGTCGCCGCTGAAACGGAACACGATCAGGAAGGTGATCAGCACCGGCGCGAAGCGGACCGCCGCGGAGCTCGCCGCGGCGAGGAACGACCGGCCGGCCGACATGTCGCGCGCGCAAGCCGTCGCGACGAGGGCTGGAAAGGCCATGAAGAACGCGGCTTCGTGCAGCAGCACGCCGATGCAGACCAGGAGGTTGATCAGAACCGTCCCGAGCCCGCCGGGCCAGGATCGTCGGAAGATCGTCGTCGCGGCGACGAAGAGCAGGACCAGGAGCGCGTCCTTGCGGATCAGATACTCCCCGAACACGAACCCGCCGGCGAGCACCGAGGACAGCACCACGGCGACCGGCAGCAGGCCTCTGGTCGCGCGCAGGAACCACCCGAGCAGCGCCAGATAGGCGACCACCGACGCGCCGATCGCCAAGATGTTCGGAGCCACCGCGGTGGCCGACGAGAGCCAGGACAGGACGGCTCCGCCGAGGCCGCGCCGGACGAAGCCGCCCTGATAGTTGATCAGCCACTCGGTGATCGACCAGCTGTCGACGCCGAACCTGGTGGCGCGAGCGACGGACAAGGCGATCGTGATCGCCAGTGCCGTCGCCAGGATCGCGGTGACGACGGCGGACGTCCGCCCCCGCTCCGGCTCGGTACCGACCGGCGCGACGATCACGCCGCCGACGAGCCGGCGCGCGACGCCGAGGAGGCTCGTCGGACCGGTCCGGACGGTCGGATCGTTCACGGAGGCAGACGACATCGTGATCCTCGGTGGTTCGTGATCCTCGGTGGTTCGTGATCCGCGCTCCGGCGGCGCAAGTCGGGCGCGGCCACGACGACAGGTTCGCCGGGTGCGACGCGGCACGCCGGATGCTACGACGCGTGCGTTCTGATAGCATCGGCCCTGCGCGCCAAGAAGGCGGAACCCGGGTTAACCTTATCGCCATCGCGGCGCGCCTGCGGGCCGCGAACGAGAACCGACAGCTTATAATGGTCCGCGGCAACCCCTGCGGGCGGGCGTCTCTCCCGCGCGAGGGCCTGGGGTCGGGTCGCTCGCGCGAGCAGGTTCGCGCGTGAGCAGGTTCGCGCCAGAGCAGGGTCGCGAGCCAGCAAGTTCGAGGTCGAGCAGGGTCGAGGTCGAGCAGGTTCATGGAGACGATGCACGAACGAGCGTGGCGCGCGATTCCGGCCTGGCTGCCGGCCGCCGCCCTGCTGGCCGGCACGACTTTGGCCGGTCCGATGTTCGGCGGCCTGTCGCGCTCGCTATTCGTCCTCGGCTGCCTGGCTTGCGGCTGGTACGGCTGGCGGCGCGGGCCGGCCGCGCATCTCCAGGTGGCGCTGACGCTGTTCGCCTTCGCGCCGTTCGTCCGCCGCATCCTCGACGTGACGCTCGGCTACGACCAGCTCGGTCTCATGTTGGTCGGGCCGCTGGTCTCGCTGCTGCCCGCGGTCGTCGATCTGATCAGGTTGCTCGAGAGCGATCGAGGATTTCCGCGCCCGGTCGGCCCGATCGTCGTCGTCGGGGCATGCGTCGTCTACGCCGCCGTCCTCACCATCGTCCAGGGACATTGGACGGAGGCCGCGTCCGAAGGCGTCAAATGGGGCGCACCGCTGCTCTATGCCCTCGTCTTGTCCGCGCGGGCCGACCGCGACGAGCTGCTGACCGCCGCCGCATCGGCCTTCCTGGTCATCCTTCCGATCGTCGGCCTCTACGGGATCTATCAGTACGTCGATCCGCCGCGCTGGGATCGCTACTGGATGGAGTTCGCGCCGATCATGTCGGTCGGCTACCCGGAGCCGTTCGCCGTGCGGGTCTTCAGCACGATGAACGGACCGGCGAGCTTCGCGACCTTCACGATGACCGGTCTTCTTCTCGTCTGCTTCCTGCGCTCCGGCTGGGCGTCGCTTCTCGTGGTCAGCCCGGCCGCGCTCTCCCTGTTGCTCTCGCTCTACCGCACCGCCTGGGTGGCGCTGCTCGCCGCGGTCCTGTTCAGCCTCCTGTTCCGCGCGACGCGCGCCCGGGCCTCGGCCGTGATGATCGGGTTCGCGATCGCGGCGATCGTCGTCGTCACGGCGACACCCTTCGCCGACGTGATCATGGAGCGATTTTCCACGCTGAGCGACGGCAGCCAGGACGACAGCGCACGGGAGCGGCTCGCCCAGTACGTCGAGCTGTGGAAGAGCGCCGACAGCACGTTGTTCGGCGTCGGCTTCAGCGGCGAGGCGGCGATCATGCAGTTCGGCAGCCTGGACGCGATCGACGGGATGATCATCGCGGTCTGGGTCAAGATGGGAATCGTCGTCGGCATGGTCTGCCTGAGCGCCCTGGTGTGGGCGGCCGCCAATGCCGTGCTGGCGACGCGCCGGGACGCCAGCACCGGTGCGGTGATGTCGGCCGCCATCGCCTGCGCGGCGATGACGCAGATCCCGCTGGCCAACATCGCCTCGGCCGAGGTCGGCTTTCTGTTCTGGACCTTCGTGATGATCGCACCGCCGCCCCGGCTCGATCGGGTGCCGCCGCGGCGCCTCGGCGCCGCGGTTCGCGACGGCGCCCTGACGCCGCCCACCGGTCGGGACAGGGCTTGACGCCGGGCGTGACGTCAGAGCGTCTCGCCGGCGACCCCGACCATGGGGCAGGTCGCCCGGCCGGGCCCTTGCGACGAACTCCGGGCGACGAGGCACAGCATGCGCTCGCCGGGATGGTCCGCGTGCCAGCGGATCGTGCGCGCATCCATGCCGAGCGCCAGCAGCGCCTCGTAGAGCGCCGCCCGCCGGCCGTCGAAGAAGTACTGGTCGGTCGCCTGCTCGAAGCGGCGCGCCGCGGCCTTCGACCCGAACTCGACGAGATCGAGCCCGGTCGCGCAGGTGCGGGTCGCGAAACGGTGTCGCGCCATCGGCGTCCCCTCCGATCCTGATCATGCGCCGCCGCCGCCGCGCGCGAAATCAGGAGAACCGCGGCCCTACCATCGTAGGTCGGTCCGTCGGATGCGGTATTTTCTCGGGGAAGCCCGCGGCGCGCGCCTGGATCTCGGTGGCGGCGATTCGGACTCGGTCTCAGTCCTGGTCGAAGAAGGTGCCGAGCGAGCTGCCCGGCTCCAGCACCGAGCCGTCGTCGTCGATGCTCTGCTCGAGCTCCTGCACGTAGCGCGGCGGTGGGCCGCCACCGTCGATCACGGGCGCGCCGGGGCCGCCGGCCCGGTAGGTCGCATAGGCCTCGGGCGTGCCGACATAGGCGCAGTTGCAGCCCCGCGGGTCGGCATAGACGTACCAGGTCTTGCCGTCCTTGCGGCGGACCGCGAGCTTGTCGGCGGGCAGGCTGCGCAGATGCGCGGCGCGCTCGGGCGTGTCGGCATAGCGCACCGCGAAGCCGGACGCCGTGAACAGGTTGTTCGGCCGCTGCCGCTCTTGCGCTTCGAGGGGCCCCGCGAGCAGCGTGGCGGCCGACAGGACGACGGCTGCGGATCGGTTCGAAACGACGGCTCGGGTCATCGTGGCTGTTCCTCGCGGGCGGCGAAACGCGCCGTCTGTTAGCGCGCCGACCGGGGGCGCTTCAAGCGCACGGCACGCTCGATCGATGGGCGAGTATGGTTGCTGCAACTCGCTCGCAGTTTCGAGTCATTCCAATCCGGGTTTCCCCAAATAGCGCCACCGGGGCGGGCCTGTTACGCCATGCCGGTACCAAGGAGAGTGCCGCCATGGCCTACAAGATCATCGCGTCGCAATGCACCGCGTGCGGCGCCTGCGAATTCGAGTGTCCCAATTCCGCGATCAGCATGAAAGGCGACATCTACGTCATCGATGCCGTCAAGTGCACCCAGTGCGAAGGCCATTTCGACGAGCCGCAATGCGCCGCCGTCTGCCCGGTCGAGGGCACCTGCGTTCCGGCCTGAGAGTGACGTCCGCGGCCCGGAGCGAAGGCTCCGGGGCGATCCGTGGCCGCCCGGTTCGAGGCCGAATCGGCATTTCGCCGTTCCGTGCGCCCGGACGCCGCCACGACGGAGACGCGCTCGACGAGCAAGGGTCAAGAAAATGGCCGGGCATGCCCGGCCATTTTCGTTTCGAGTGTCGGGCGTGCCGGCGGCCTCAGCCGCCGGCGCTCATCGACGAGCGGAACGCCCAGCCGACGAAGTAGCTCTCCACATAGGCGAAGATCGCGTACATGATGATGCCCTCCGCCGCGAGCAGCAGGAGCCCGGCGAAGACGAGCGGCATCTGGAAGTTCGAGCCCGCCTGCACCATCAGGAAGCCCAGCCCGGCGTTCGCCGCGATCGTCTCCGACACCACGGTGCCGACGAAGGCGAGCGTGATGGCGACCTTCAGCGACCCGAACAGATAGGGCTGGGTGCGCGGAATGCCGATCTTCAGCATGATGTCGAGCTTCTTGGCCCCGAGCGCGCGCAGCACGTCCTCGAGCTCCGGCTCGATGGTCGACAGGCCGGTCGCGACGTTGACGACGATCGGGAAGAACGAGATCAGGAAGGCGGTGAGGATCGCCGGAATCTCGCCGATGCCGAACCAGATCACGAGGATCGGCACCACGGCGACCTTCGGCACCGAGTTGAAGCCGATCATCACCGGATAGAGGCCGCGATAGATCGTCCGCGACCAACCGACCACGATGCCCAGCACGATGCCGAACACCACGGCGAGCGCGAAGCCGGCGAGCGTGGTCCACAGCGTGACGAAGGAGTTCTTCGCCAGCGGCCACCAGTACTGCGCCATCGCGACGAAGATCTGCGAGGGCGCCGGCAGGATGAAGGGATCGACCCGGAAGCCGCGGCAGATCACCTCCCAGATCAGGAACATGGCGATGGTGAACAGCCACGGCGACAGCCGCTCGATGGTGTGCGTGTTCATCCCTTCCGCACCTCGCCGATCTTGGCCCGCAGCTCGTGGACGATGTCGGTGAAGGCCGGCTCGAAGCAGACCTCGATCGGCCGCGGACGCGGGAACGGAACCTCCTTGGTGAGGACGAGGCGCCCGGGCCGGGCGCTCATCATGTGGATCTTGTCGGCCAGGAACGTTGCCTCGCGCAGGTCGTGCGTCACCAGGATCACGGTGAAGCCGATCTTCTGCCAGAGGTCGCGGAGCACGCACCACAGCTCCTCGCGCGTGAACGCGTCGAGCGCCGCGAAGGGCTCGTCGAGCATCAGCAGCGCCGGTTGGTGGATCAGGGCGCGGCACAGCGAGACGCGCTGCTGCATGCCGCCGGAGAGCTCCCAGGGGAAGCGGTCGCCGAAACCGGCGAGGCCGACGGTGGCGAGCAGCGCCTCGGCCTCGGCACGGTAGCGCTCCTTCTCCTTGCGGAAGCGGGAGCGGTGCGGCTGCACGATCTCGAGCGGCAGCAGCACGTTGTCGATGACCTTGCGCCACGGCAGCAGGTTGGGGTTCTGGAACGCCATGCCGGCCATCTTGACCGGGCCGTGCACCGTCGTGCCCTCGATGGCGATCTTGCCGAAGTCGGGCGGCAAGAGGCCGGTGACCAGCTTCATCAACGAGGACTTGCCGCAGCCCGACGGGCCGACCACGGCGGCGAACTCGCCCTTCCGAATGCTGACGCTGAAGCGGTCGAGCGCGTGAACGCCGCCGTTCGCGCCCTTGTAGATCAGGGTGACGTCGTCGATGTCGACGAAGGCCGTCATGCCGCGGCCTCCGTCGACACGGGGCCGCGGGCGCGGCGGAGAATTATCAGACGCATGGTGGACTCGATTTGCTCCGTCGTCCTGAGGTGCCCGGCGAAGCCGGGCCTCGAAGGATGCGGCCCCGACCGGGCCGTCGCCCTTCGAAGGCCGCGGGTCTCGCGCTTGCGCGCGGGATCCACGGCCGCCTCAGGGTGACGGATCGAATCGGCGGCCATCACTGGTGACGGTCAGAGCTTGCGGTCGGCGGCGGGGGGCAGGAACTCGCTGGTGAAGACGTCCTCGGCCTTCGGCTTGACCTTGAAGTCGTAGGTGATGCCGATCTGGTCGATCGACTTGGCGAGCCGCGTCATGTCGACGCCGCCGAGCCCGTTCTCCTTCACCCAGGGGGTGACGAAGTTGTCGCGCAGCGCCATCTTCAGCCGCGCCAGCTCGGTCTTCTCGTCGGCCGTCTCGTTGCGCTTCATCACCGACTTGATGGCGCTCTCGGGATCCTTGATGGTGTCCTGGACGCCCTTGAGGGTGGCGCGCACGAAGCCTTCGACCACCTTCGGGTTCGCCTTGGCGAAGTCCGGATTGACCATGATGGCATTGCCGTACAGCACCAGGCCGTAGTCGGACATCAGCATCACCTTGATGTCCTCGGGCTTCAGATTGCGCTGCAGCAGGTTGAAATACATCGAGAAGGAGAAGCCCGTGATGGCGTCGACCTTGCCGTCGGCCAGCATCGGCTCGCGCACCGGGAAGCCGATGTTCTCGATCTTCACCTTGGAGTCGTCGATGGCGTTCTCCTTCACGAACGCCTTCCACTGGGCGAAGGCGCCGTCGGCGGCCGGCGCACCCAGCACCTTGCCCTCGAGATCCTTCGGCTTGGCGATGCCGGTCTTGGTCGTGGTGGCGATCGCGAAAGGCGGCTTGTCGTAGACCATCATGATGGCCTTGACCGCCTTGTCGGGGTTCTGGTCGCGGAACTTGACCAGCGAGTTGATGTCGAAGAAGCCGAGCGGGTAGGTGCCGGCGGCGACGCGGGCGATCCCGGCGACCGAGCCGGGGCCGGTGTCGACCGTGACGTTGAGGCCCTCGGCCTTGTAGTAGCCTTTGTCGATGGCGACGAAATAGGGCGCCGACGGTCCCTCGAACTTCCAGTCGAGGGCGAACTTCACGTCGGTGTCGGCGAACGCCGGGGCGACCATCGCCAGGCTCGCCGCCAGCGCACAGATCGCGAGCGATGTCTTCATCCGAATGCTCCCTTGGCCATGCGGGCTGGGTGTCCAGCCGGGTGTCCGGCAAATGCCGAGCCGCTGTCCGACAAGTTGCCGAGTCCGTCAGCAAGCCGCGTGCCACGAAATTCGCCAGCCGGAGCCGTAAGCCCGCGGCAGGACGCGAGAAATGCTGTCTAAAAAAGATGCAGGCGGCCGTGACCTGCCCACAATACCGCCCGGCGTGAAATCCTGAAATCGCCGTCCCGTCCGCCGGACGAGGCGGGTTGCCGCAGGGGGGCGCCTCGCCGCCGCGGCTCAGGAGCCGCGATAGGTCGAGAAGCTCCAGGGGGTGACCAGCAGCGGCACGTGGTAATGGCCCTCGGCCTCGGCGATCGAGAAGCGCAGCGGCACGGTGTCGAGGAAGGGCGGGTCGGCGAGCGGCACGCCGCGCGCCGTGAAATAAGCCCCGACCGCGAAGACCAGCTCGTAGGTGCCGATCGGCACCGGCCGGCCGCCGATCAGCGGCGCGTCGGTGCGGCCGTCGTGGTTGGTGACCGTCTCGACGACGACTCGGCGGGCGTCGCCGGGGCCGATCTCGAACAGGGTCAGCGGAATGCCCTTCGCCGGCGTGCCGCCGTGGGTGTCGAGCACATGGGTCGAGAGGCGCCCGGCGAGCGGCAGCCGGTCGGGCGCGGCGACGAGCTGGTCGAGCCGCAGCGCGGCGATGCGGAAGACCTCGTCGAGGGCCGTCGCGTGCTCGGTCGCACTGTCGTTGGCGAGCCGGCGCTCGAACTGCGTGAGAATCGACGCCTTGGTGTGGCGCCGCACGCAGACGATGAACGGGATCCCGTACTTCTGCTGGTAGGCGTCGTTGAGGCGGTGGAAGGCGGCGTGCTCGTCCTCGCTCAGCCGGTCGAGCCCGGCGCTCGCCTGCTCGGCCGTCGAGGCGGCGGTCAACGTTCCGGCGCGCGCCGCCTTGCCGGCGAGATCGGGATGCGCGGCCAGCAGTGCGCGCTGGCGCTCCGGGCCGGCGGCCCGGACGGCGGCCACCATGGCGTCGAGCAGCGCCTGCAGCGAGCCGAACGGCCGCGCCTCGACGACCGCCTCGGCGGCCCAGGGCGAGTGCTCGAAGATGCCGCCGAGCGCGGCGACGAAGTCCTTTGCATCGACGGCGTTCAGGGTGTCGAGGGAGAGGGGAGTCGGCATTGGTGTATCGCCTCCGAAAGCTCCACCCCGTCATGCCCGGCCTTGTGCCGGGCATCCACGTCGTCCGGCCTCTCAGACGAAGAAAGTCGTGGATGGCCGGGACGAGCCCGGCCATGACGGCGAATCGATGGGTACGCGCCGGCTCACTCCCCCCGGGCGCCGGCGGCGAGCCAGGCGGCCAGGAGGGCGCGCTCGTCGAGCGTCATCTCGGTGATGTTGCCGGGCGGCATCGCGTGGCTGCGCACCGCCTGCAGCTCGATCAGCCGCGCGTGGCGGCGGATGGTCTCCGGCTCGTCGAGCCGCAGATCCTTGGGCGGGTGGCCGATGCCGGCCCACACCGGCTCGCCGGCGTGGCACATGCTACAGCGCGAGATCACGACGTCGCTGACCGCGGCGAAGGTCGGCGTCGCCGGCAGGGCGCCGCTCTTGGTCTCGCGCGGCCCCGCCATCGACAGCGCCACGATCGCGGCGACGCCCGCCGCGGCGACCCCCCACGTCCACCACGGGCTGCCCTTGCCGGCGTGCCGCGTGTTGTAGAAATGCCGGATCACCGGGCCGATCAGCAGCACGATCGCGACGATCAGCCAGTTGTACTTCGTCGCGAAGACCAGCGGGTAATGGTTCGACAGCATCAGGAAGACGACCGGCAGCGTCAGATAGTTGTTGTGCACCGAGCGCTGCTTGCCGATCTCGCCCCAATACGGGTCCGGCTTGCGGCCCTCGATCAGGGCCGCGACGGTCTTCTTCTGGAACGGGATGATGACGACGAAGACGTTCGCCACCATGATGGTGCCGATGAGCGCGCCGATCTGGGTCAAGGCGCCGCGGCCCGAGAAGATGTGGGTGAAGGCGAAGGTCAGCCCGACCAGGAACACGAAGCCGACGAGGGCGAGCGCCACCTCGTGCTTGCCGAGCGGTGATCGGCACAGGCCCTCGTAGGCGAGCCACGCGACCACCAGGGTCGCGAAGGCGAGGCCGGCCGCCTGCGGGACGGTGAGGTCGAGCACGGCCTTGTCGATCAGGAACAGGTCGGCGCCGAGATAATAGACCACGACCAGCAGGGCGAAGCCGGACAGCCAGGTCGCGTAGGCCTCCCACTTGAACCAGGTCAGCTCGTCCGGCATCCGGGCCGGCGCCACCAGGTACTTGGCAATGTGGTAGAAGCCGCCGCCGTGGACCTGCCAGGCCTCGCCCTTGACGCCGTCCGGCAGCGCCGTGCCGTCGTGGCGGCCACGCAGGCTGAGATCGAGGTGGATGAAGTAGAACGAGCTGCCGATCCACGCCATGGCGGCGACCACGTGCAGCCACCGCAGCAGGGCGGACGCCCATTCGGTCAGGACAAGCTCCAAGTTCGGGCCTCGTCGATCGGGGGTCTCGGACGCGAGGGCTGCGGGCGAGGCGGTGCCCGGGCCGGCCCCGCGTCGGGGGCGCCGCACCATGGCAGAGCCGGGGCGCCGAGTTCAAGAGACCCCCGCGACCACCGTCCTGAGCATGATTTGAGCAAATCGCTCACGCGATGGGCGGGTGCCGGCTCGGGTCCGTTACGGAATTCTCCTTACAGCGCGATTCCGTTGTCCGGTCCGGCCGGTGCACGCGACGGGCTCCTTGGCATGCTCCTTGCGGCAGGGGCTCGGCCGCTCGGCCGCCGCTCGACGGCCCGATCCCGCACCGCTCGGGGCGGGACGCTCCCGGACCCCAAGGATTCGACGACGCAAGGAGTGACGATGCTCGCAGCTCTTCGGCACGCAGCCCTTCGGCACGCCTCCCTTCGGAGGATGACCGGCCGCTTCGCCGGCCGCATGCTCGCCGCCGCCCTCGGCACCGCGCTGAGCCTCGCCGCCGCCCTGCCGGCGCAGGCACAGGAGACCATCAAGGTCGGAATCCTGCATTCGCTCTCCGGCACCATGGCGATCAGCGAGACGACCCTGAAGGACGTCATGCTGATGCTGATCGAGGAGCAGAACAAGAAGGGGGGCCTTCTGGGCAAGAAGCTCGAGGCCGTGGTGGTCGATCCGGCGTCGAACTGGCCGCTGTTCGCCGAGAAGGCGCGCGAGCTGATCACCAAGGACAAGGTCGCGGCCGTGTTCGGCTGCTGGACCTCGGTCTCGCGAAAATCCGTGCTCCCGGTGTTCAAGGAGCTGAACTCGATCCTGTTCTATCCGGTGCAGTACGAGGGCGAGGAGTCGGAGCGCAACGTGTTCTACACGGGCGCCGCGCCGAACCAGCAGGCGATCCCGGCCGTCGACTACCTGATGAAGGAGGAGAAGGTGCAGCGCTGGGTGCTCGAGGGCACCGACTACGTCTATCCGCGCACCACCAACAAGATCCTCGAGGCCTATCTGAAGTCGAAGGGCGTGAAGGACGAGGACATCTCGATCAACTACACGCCGTTCGGCCATTCCGACTGGCAGACCCGCGTCGCCGAGATCAAGCGCTTCGGCTCGGCCGGCAAGAAGACCGCGGTGGTCTCCACCATCAACGGCGACGCCAACGTGCCGTTCTACAAGGAGCTCGGCAACCAGGGTGTCAAGGCGACCGACATCCCGGTGGTGGCGTTCTCGGTCGGCGAGGAGGAGCTCGCCGGCGTCGACACCAAGCCGCTGCTCGGCCACCTCGCCGCCTGGAACTACTTCCAGTCGATCGACACGCCGGCCAACAAGGCGTTCATCGAGAAGTGGAAGGCTTTCACCAAGAACCCGAAGCGTGTCTCCAACGATCCGATGGAGGCCCATGTCGTCGGCTTCGCCATGTGGGTGAAGGCGGTCGAGAAGGCCGGCACCACCGACCCCGACAAGGTGATCGACGCGCTGCCGGGCACCACGGCGCCGAACCTCACCGGCGGCGTCTCCGAGATGTTGCCGAACCACCACATCACCAAGCCGGTGTTCATCGGCGAGATCAAAGCCGACGGCCAGTTCGACGTCGTGTGGAAGACCGAAGGGCTCGTTCCCGGCGAGGCGTGGTCGAAGTATCTCGACGGCTCGAAGGATCTGACCGCCGACTGGGTCAAGCTGAAGTGCGGCAACTACAACACCAAGACGCAGAAATGCGGCGGGTGAGACGGCTTCGTGCGATGTGAATGCGGTGGTCGGCCGGCGCCGTTCCGTGCCGCCATCCCCCTCCCTGTCCCTCCCCCACAAGGGGGGAGGGAACCCCGAAGGAAGGGCTCGTTTTCGTGACTTCGACTGCACAGACGGAAGATCGAAGCCGGCGTGAGACAGTTGGTGCTGCCGCACCCCGTTCCCTCCCGCCTTGTGGGGGAGGGACAGGGAGGGCGGCGAGCCCCGGGCGAGAGCACTTGCGAACTCTCCTGTTCGCGATCCTCGTGGCCGTTCTCACGATCGTCGCGCCGACGTCGCCCCTTCGCGCCGCCGACTTCGACGATGCTCTGCGAAAGTTTCTCACCGACTCCTATTCCGACACCGAAGCCGGCGTCACGGCGCTCGGGGCTGGCGGTGATGTCAGGGCGTTCGCGGTTGTGAAAGCGCTCCAGGACGGCCAGCTTCTGGCCGACCCGGCCGGACGTCGCGTGCTGATCGAGGACGCCGGCGTCTTCAAGGATGCGGCGACCGGCGCCACCGTCTCGCCGGCCCCGGCGGCGGGCGATCTCAAGCGCGTGCGCCTCAACAACCGGCTGCGCCGCGCCGTCGCGGCGGCGCTCGGCGCCTTGACGCTGCGCGCACCCGACCCCGCGCGCCGGCTCGATGCCGCCCAGGCGGTGTTCAAGTCGCGCGACGCCGGCGCGCTCGCCGCCGTCGAGGCGACGCTCGCGGCCGAGACGAACCCGCAGGTGAAGGCGGCGCTCGCCGAGGCGCGCGCCGCCATCCTGATCACCAGCGCCGACGCGCCCGAGGTCGCCCGTGTCGAGGCGGTGGCGACGCTGCGCGAGCGCGGCGACCAGGCGGCGCTGGCGCTCCTTTCGGCGCTGCCGCCGGGAACCCCGGCGACCGTGCAGGGCGCGGCCGACGGCGCCGCGAGCGCGATCCGCAGTCGCCTGCAGATGTGGGAGACGGCACAGAACGCCTGGTACGGCATCTCGCTCGGCTCGGTGCTGCTGCTGGCCGCGATCGGGCTCGCCATCACGTTCGGCGTGATGGGCGTGATCAACATGGCGCATGGCGAGATGGTGATGCTCGGCGCCTACACGACCTATGTGGTGCAGGAGGCGATCCGCCAGAAGGCGGTCGCCCTCACCATCCCCGGCACGGCGATCGGCGTGACGCTGCCGCTGCCGGCGGCGCTGACGCTCGACTGGTCGCTCGCCGTCGCGGTGCCGCTCGCCTTCGTGGTCACGGGCCTGATCGGGATTCTCATCGAGAAGAGCGTCATCCGCTTCCTCTACGGCCGGCCGCTGGAGACGCTGCTCGCCACCTGGGGCCTGTCGCTGATCCTGCAACAGGCGGTGCGCACCGCCTTCGGCCCGACCAACAAGGAGGTGAGCAACCCGAGCTGGATGAGCGGCGCCTTCGAGATCGGCCAGCTCGCCGTCACCTGGAACCGGCTGTGGATCGTCTGCTTCAGCCTCACGGTGTTCGCGCTGCTGCTGGCCATGCTGCGCTTCACGCGGCTCGGGCTCGAGATGCGTGCCGTGACGCAGAACCGCGCCATGGCGGCGTCTGTCGGCATCCGCACGGCCCGGATCGACGCGCTCACCTTCGGGCTCGGCTCCGGCATCGCCGGTATCGCCGGCGTCGCGCTCTCGCAGATCGACAACGTGTCGCCCAATCTGGGCCAGAGCTACATCATCGACAGTTTCATGGTGGTGGTGTTCGGCGGCGTCGGGAACCTGTGGGGCACGCTGGTCGGCGCCTTCACGCTCGGCATCGCCAACAAGTTCCTGGAGCCCTTCGCCGGCGCCGTGCTCGGCAAGATCGCCATCCTGGTGCTGATCATCCTGTTCATCCAGCGCCGTCCGCGTGGCCTCTTCGCGCTGAAGGGAAGGGCGATCGAGGCATGAGGTCCGCATCAAGATCTCGGTCGGTCCGGGGCGCCGCGCAGCGGCGAGCCCGGAATCCACACTCACGGACCGGGGTTGTGGACTCCGGGGGCGCGGGTTCTCAGCCCGTGCCCCGGAATGACGGGCTTACGACATGACCCCGCGCGCACTCGACCGCGGCAGCATCGCGTTCCTGATCGTCGTCGCGATCGTCGCGATCGTGATCCCGATCCTCAATCTCGCGACGTCCGAGAGCTCGCCCCTGCACGTGCCGACCTACCTGGTCTCGCTGTTCGGCAAGTATGTCTGCTTCGCGCTGTTGGCGCTGTCGATCGACCTGATCTGGGGCTATTGCGGAATTCTGTCGCTCGGCCACGGCGCCTTCTTCGCTCTCGGCGGCTATGCCATGGGCATGTATCTGATGCGCCAGATCGGGGGGCGCGGCGTCTACGGCAACCCGCTGCTGCCCGACTTCATGGTGTTCCTGAACTGGAAGGAGCTGCCGCTCGCCTGGTGGGGCTTTTCCAGCTTTCCCTATGCCATGCTGATGGTCTTGCTGGTGCCGGGCGTGTTGGCGCTGGTGTTCGGCTGGTTCGCGTTCAGGAGCCGGGTGACCGGCGTCTACTTCTCCATCATCACCCAGGCGATGACCTTCGCCCTGATGCTCGCCTTCTTCCGCAACGACTTCGGCTTCGGCGGCAACAACGGCCTCACCGACTTCAAGGACATTCTCGGCTTCAACGTGCAGTCGGACGGAACGCGCGCGGCGCTGTTCGCCGTGTCGTGCCTCGCACTCGCGGCCGGCTACGTCGTCTGCCGCGTGCTGGTCACGTCGAAATTCGGCATGGTGCTGGTCGCAATCCGCGACGCCGAGGCGCGCGCCCGCTTCCTCGGGTACCGGGTCGAGTCCTACAAACTCGCCGTGTTCGTGATCTCGGCCTGCATGGCGGGCGTCGCCGGCGCCCTCTACGTGCCGCAGGTCGGCATCATCAATCCGGGCGAGTTTTCGCCGGCGAACTCGATCGAGGCCGTGATCTGGGTCGCGGTCGGCGGCCGCGGCACGCTGATCGGCGCCGTGATCGGCGCGCTGCTGGTCAACTACGCAAAGACCACCTTCACCAGCGGGGCGCTGGCGCCCTATTGGCTGTTCCTGCTCGGCGGCCTGTTCGTCGGCGTGACGCTGTGGCTGCCGCGCGGCATCGTCGGTACGATCTCGCATTGGCGGGCGCGCCGGCCGGCCGCCGCGGCCCAGACTGCCGAGACGACCGAGCCCGAGACGAGCGAGACGCCGGCCGTGGGTGAAGCGCCGAAGCCGGCGGCGGCGGAGTGAGACGATGGAGCTCCGCACCACCTCCGCACTTCTCTATCTCGACGCCGTCAGCGTGTCGTTCGACGGCTTCAAGGCGCTGAACAGCCTGTCCCTCACCATCGCGCCCGGCGAGATGCGCGCCATCATCGGCCCGAACGGTGCCGGCAAGACCACCATGATGGACGTGATCACGGGCAAGACACGGCCCGACTCGGGCGAGGTGATGTTCGACGGCACGCACGACCTCACCACCCTGGACGAAGCCTCGATCGCGGTGCTCGGCATCGGGCGAAAGTTCCAGAAGCCGACCGTGTTCGACTCGCACACCGTCGAGGACAACCTCCGCCTCGCGCTCGCCGGTGACCGCCGCGCCCGCACCGCCGTGACGTGGCGCGAGACGTCGGCCGACCGTGAGCGCATCTCGTCCATTCTCGACACCATCCGGTTGACCGCGGCGCGCTCGCGCCTCGCCGGCAGCCTGTCGCACGGCCAGAAGCAGTGGCTGGAGATCGGCATGCTGCTGGCGCAGGATCCGAAGCTCCTGCTGGTCGACGAGCCGGTCGCCGGCATGACCGACGCCGAGACCCACCAGACCGCCGAGCTGCTGCGCGCCATCAATGCCGACAAGACCGTGGTCGTCGTCGAGCACGACATGACCTTCGTGCGCGCGCTCGGCGTCAAGGTCACGGTGCTGCACGAGGGCCGCGTGCTGGCCGAAGGCTCGATCGATCAGGTCTCCGAGAACGAGCGGGTGGTCGAGGTGTATCTGGGGCGATGAGGCGAGTTCGACCGGAATGATCTGGGAACGAGATGTCCGTGTCGGGGCTACCCCCCTCCCCAACCCTCCCTCACAAGGGGGGAGGGAGCAGGCTGCGGCATCTGGAATCTCCATCATCGACCCAGACATCTGTTCAACGGTCGTGGACGACATAGCGGCTCCAGCATTCCCTCCCCCCTTGGGGGGGAGGGGCAGGGAGGGGGGTGAGCGTCGTCCTGAAGCGATATTGGTCGGGCTGCTCCCATGCTGAACGTCCAGTCCATCGATCTCTTCTACGGCGCCGCGCAGGCGTTGCGGGGCGTCAGCCTCGTGGCCGAGCCCGGCAAGGTGACGTGCGTGCTCGGCCGCAACGGCGTCGGCAAGACGAGCCTTCTGCGCGCCATCGTCGGCCAGCACGCCGTGAAGGCCGGCGCGATCGAGTGGGAGGGCGCCGACATCGCCGGCCTCGCGCCCGATCGCCGTGCCAGACGCGGCATCGCCTACGTGCCGCAGGGACGCGAGATCTTCCCGCTCCTCACCGTGAAGGAGAATCTGGAGACCGCCTTCGCGGCGCTGCCGCGGCGCGACCGGGCGATTCCGGAAGACGTGTTCAACCTGTTCCCGGTGCTCGCCGACATGCTGGGGCGGCGCGGCGGCGACCTCTCGGGTGGCCAGCAGCAGCAGCTCGCCATCGGCCGCGCCATGGTGATGCGGCCGCGGCTCCTGCTGCTCGACGAGCCGACCGAGGGCATCCAGCCGTCGATCATCAAGGACATCGGCCGGGCGATCGCCTATCTGCGCGACCTCGGCGGCATCGCCATCGTGCTGGTCGAGCAGTATCTCGACTTCGCCCGCGAACTCGGCGATCATTTCGCCGTCATGGATCGCGGCAGCGTCGTCTACGCGGCGAGCCGTGTCGATCTCGACGACGGAGCCCTGCGGCGCGCGCTCGCGCTCTGATCGTCGTGCGAGCAGGAGCCGGGGGACGTCTTGAGCGAGCAGGCGGCGAGCAGGCGGACGACCGGCGAGCAAGTGAGCCCGCAGGACGCGGTCTTCGCTGCCAACCGGGCGACCGGCACGGTGCGGCTCGGCGTCGGGCTGCGCGACGGCACGAGCCGCCGCACGCAAAGCTGCCGCACCCATGTGTTCGAGGAAGGTTCGCTGCGGGTGCGATTCCCGAAACCGGTGCGGCCCTCGCCGGCGCTCGACGCCGTGCTCGTCAACACGGCCGGCGGCATCGCCGGCGGCGACCGCTGCGACATCGACATCGCCGTCGAGGCGGGTGCCTCGGTCCGGGTCACGACCTCGTCGGCCGAGAAGGTTTATCGCGCGCAGGGGGCGCCGGCGCACATGCAGGTCAGGCTCACGGTCGGCTGCGGCGGGAGCCTCGCCTGGATGCCGCGCGAGATGATCCTGTTCGATCGCGCGCGCCTCGCCCGCACCATCGACATCGACCTCGCCGACGACGCCCGCCTGCTGCTGGCCGAGGCCGTGGTGTTCGGCCGTACCGGCATGGACGAGGCCGTGCACGAAGGCTGGTTCTCCGACCGCTGGCGGGTGCGTCGCACCGGCCGGCTCGTCTATGCCGAGACCATGCGCCTCGACGGCGCGATCGCCCGGACGCTGCGCGAGCCGGCCGTGGCGGCGGGGGGCGTCGCGGTCGCGATCGTTCTTCTGATGCCGGCCGACGCGGCCTTCGTCGAGATGCTGCGAGCCTGCGAGGGGCTGCGTGGCGAGGTCGGCGTCTCGTCGTGGAACGGCATCACGGCGGCACGGTTCTGTGCGCCCGACGGGGAAAGCCTGCGGCACGATCTCGCGACGGCTCTGCCGCTGGCGCTCGGCGGCCCGCTGCCGCCCTTGTGGCTCAACTGATCAGATATACGGATCCCCTCCGATGCATCTCACGCCGCGTGAAAAGGACAAGCTCTTGATCGCCACGGCTGCCATGGTGGCGCGCCGGCGCCTGGAGCGGGGCGTCAAGCTCAACCACCCGGAGGCCGTCGCGCTGATCTCCGACTTCATCCTGGAGGGGGCGCGCGACGGCCGCAGCGTCGCCGAGCTGATGGCGGCCGGGGCGACGGTGCTGACGCGCGACCAGGTGATGGACGGGATCCCGGAGATGATCCACGAGATCCAGGTCGAGGCGACCTTCCCGGACGGCTCGAAGCTCGTCACGGTCCACAACCCGATCCGCTGAGTGTATCCATGCCTTTCTTTCATCGTGCCTTCGCCCTCGTCGGCGTGCTCGCCGTTCTGCTCGCCGTCGTGCCGGCCGCGGTCGGGCCGCTCGCCGCACATGACGGGCCGATCGAGACGACGCCGCCCACCGAGCGGGATCTGTGGATCTCGCTCGGCGCGCGCGTGCACGGCGGATTCGGCTCGCTGATCGCGGCCGGCATCCGGATCGGCGACGACGCTCGCCAGAAGCTCGGGGCGGCGCCGCGCGAGCTCGACGTGACCTATTTCTCGAGCCCCGGCGCGCCGTGCCCGTGCATCGTCGACGGCGTGATGATCGCGACCCGTGCCTCGCCCGGCCAAGCGAGCCTGCGGGTCGCCGACACGCCGGCCGGTGACGGGCTGTTCGGCCGCGTCGTCATCCGCCACAAGCCCAGCGGCCGCACGCTGGAATACGCCGTGCCGGCGGCGATCTGGCCGCGGCTGCGCGACATCAACAAGGAGCCGACCGGCATCGCGCGCTGGGATGCCGTGATGGCGATTCCGGCGGCCGACATGATGACGATGCGCGAGCTGCCGCCGGCCCCGCCGGCCCCGCCGCCGGCGCCGCGACCCTGACAGGAGGAGCCATGATTCCGGGCGAGATCATCACGGCCGAGGGCGACATCACGCTCAACGCCGGCCGCGAGTCGGTGACGATCACGGTCGTGAACACGGGCGACCGGCCGATCCAGGTCGGCTCGCACTACCACTTCTTCGAGACCAACCCGGCGCTGCGCTTCGATCGTGACAAGGCGCGTGGCTTCCGGCTCGACATCGCGGCCGGCACGGCCGTGCGGTTCGAGCCGGGCCAGTCGCGCGACGTGACGCTCGTCCCGCTCGCCGGCACCCGCACCGTCTACGGCTTCAGGCAGGGCGTGATGGGGACGTTATAGTCGTAACGCCGCCGTCGTCGTCGGGCGCATCGCGCCGCGGTCACCAGCACTCCGAGGATCCCATGCCCGTCACCATCTCCCGCGCGGCTTACGCCGGCATGTTCGGGCCCACCACGGGCGACCGGGTGCGGCTCGCCGACACCGAGCTGTTCATCGAGGTCGAGCGCGATCTCACCACCTACGGCGAGGAGGTGAAGTTCGGCGGCGGCAAGGTGATCCGCGACGGCATGGGCCAGAGCCAGGCGACCAACCGCGACGGCGCCGTCGACACGGTGATCACCAACGCCCTGATCGTCGACCACTGGGGGATCGTGAAGGCCGACGTGGGGATCAAAGAAGGCCGGATCGCCGCGATCGGCAAGGCCGGCAATCCGGACATCCAGCCGAACGTGACGATCGTCGTCGGTCCCGGCACCGAGGTCATCGCGGGCGAGGGCAAGATCCTCACCGCCGGCGGCTTCGACGCGCATATCCATTTCATCTGCCCGCAGCAGGTCGAGGACGCGCTGATGTCCGGCGTCACCTCGCTGCTCGGCGGCGGCACCGGGCCGGCGGCCGGCACCAATGCGACCACCTGCACGCCTGGACCGTGGCACATCGCGAGGATGATCCAGGCGGCCGATGCGTTCCCGGTCAATCTCGGCTTCGCCGGCAAGGGCAACGCCTCGCGCCCCGCCGCGCTGGTCGAGATGGTGGAGGCCGGGGCTTGCGCGTTGAAACTGCACGAGGATTGGGGCACGACGCCGGCCGCGATCGACTGCTGCCTCTCGGTCGCCGACGAGCACGACGTGCAGGTGATGATCCACACCGACACGCTCAACGAGTCGGGCTTCGTCGAGGACACGATCGCGGCGTTCAAGGGCCGCACCATCCACGCCTTCCACACCGAGGGCGCCGGCGGCGGCCACGCGCCCGACATCATCAAGGTGGCGGGCCTGCCGAACGTGCTGCCGTCGTCGACCAATCCGACGCGGCCGTTCACGAAAAACACCATCGACGAGCATCTCGACATGCTGATGGTATGCCACCATCTCGACCCGTCGATCGCCGAGGATCTCGCCTTCGCCGAGAGCCGGATCCGGAAAGAGACGATCGCGGCCGAGGACATCCTGCACGACCTCGGCGCGCTCTCGATGATGTCGTCGGACAGCCAGGCGATGGGCCGCATCGGCGAGGTGATCATCCGCACCTGGCAGACCGCCGACAAGATGAAGAAGCAGCGCGGCCGGCTGCCAGGCGAGACCGGCGACAACGACAATCTGCGGGTCCGCCGCTACGTCGCCAAGTACACGATCAATCCGGCGATCGCCCATGGCGTGTCGAAGCATATCGGTTCGGTCGAAGTGGGAAAGCTCGCCGATCTGGTGCTGTGGTCGCCGGCTTTCTTCGGCGTCAAGCCGGACTGCATCATCAAGGGCGGCTCGATCGTCGCCGCGCCGATGGGCGATCCCAACGCCTCGATCCCGACGCCGCAGCCCGTGCACTATCGCCCGATGTTCGCCGCCTTCGGCCGCTCGCTCACCGCGTCGTCGCTGGTGTTCGTCTCGAAGGCGGCCGCGACCTCGGGATTGCGTGACAAGCTCGGGACCGCGAAGGAGCTCGTCGCCGTGGAGAACACCCGCGCGATCGGCAAGGCGAGCCTGATCCACAACGGCGCGACCCCGAGGATCGACGTCGATCCCGAGACCTACGAGGTGCGCGCCGACGGCGAGCTCCTCACCTGCGCACCTGCCGAGGTTCTGCCGATGGCGCAGCGGTACTTCTTGTTCTGACGACCGGCCGCACGCCCCCCGGGGGGCGCCGGGCGGCGGCGCGGACGAGACCCCGGCCGGGCGGACGGGCGTCACTGCAGATAGGCGTTGCTGTAGTAGGCGCCCGGATCCCTGCGGCCCTTCAGGCTGCCGGTCTCGGTCAGCAGGTCGAGGGCGCGCACGATGGTCGCCTCGTCGGTCCAGCCGATCGGCTTGCCGGCCGGCGCGTTGGTCGAGGCCATGGTGGCCTTCACCTGGCGCTCGAGCACGCCGGGATCCTCCTTGATGGTGAGGTATTTCTGGAAGATCTGCGAGGCCGCGACCGGATCCGCCATGGCGTCGGCGTAGCCCCTGGCGGTGGCGCGCAGCACCTTCCGGACGAGTTCGGGATTCCGCTCGGCCCAGGCGGTGTTGACGATCAGGGCGGCGCCCGGCACCGCGAGGCCGAAGTCGGCCGGCTTCAGCAGGTTGAACTTGACGCCGGTGACGTGCTCCATCTTCGGCAGGTCGTTGGTGAGGAACACCGACAGGAGATCGACCCGGCGGGCCAGGAACTGGCTGGCGCGCGCCGAATTGTCGAGCTGCACGCGCTTGACCTGCTCGATGTCGATGCCGTTCAGCTTGGCGAACGGCCGGATCATGTCCGAGAAGGTCTCGCCGGACGAGATCGCGATCGACTTGCCCTCCATGTCCTTCGGCGTCTTCAGGGTCACCTCGGGAAACGCGATCACGCCCATCGGGGTCGAGGTCTGGTAGAGGGCGACCAGCTTGACCGGCAGCTCCTGGCTCACCGCCTGCAGGGCGTTGACGGCCGGTCCGTAGGCGAAGTGCTCCTGGCCGGTACCGACCACCTTGAGCACGGTCTGGGCGCCGGAGCCCTCGGACAGCGCGACGTCGAGGCCCTCGGCCTTGTAGTAGCCCTTGTCGAGCGCGACGAAGAGCGGCGCGTACTCGCCCTTCAGCTTCCAGGTGAATCTGATCACGACCTTGTCGCCGGCGGCACCCTGCGCCGCGGCACCGTCCAGGCCGCCGGCCAGCAGGGCCGCCCCGAGGGCGGCCGCGAGACACGTCCGTCGATCCCACCACACCATTGTTTCGTCCTCCTTGGGCCGGCCAGTCGGGGGCGTCCGAGGATTTGCAAATGCCGGGCCAGGATCGGGCGCCGCCGCGCCGGTTCGGCCCGCGGCGCCCGGCGACGCCCGATGTTTGACGCTCCCCGGCACCGCCGCCTAAGGTCCGCCGGCGCCGCGACCGAGCGCGCTCAGCTCCACCCGCGAGGATTCATGACGGGCCGTATCGACGACCTTCGCAGCTTCGTGGCGCTGCTCCGGCAGAAGGGCCTCGTCTGCGACATCGAGACACCGGTCGATCCGGTGCACGAGCTCGGAGCGGTGCTGCGCGCCTGCGAGCAGGACGGGAAGGCGGCCTACTTCCATCGGGTGAGGGGCGCGGCCATGCCGGTGCTGGGCAGCATGCTCGGCTCGCACGAGCGCATCGCGCTGGCGCTCGGCTGCGCCCGCGACGATCTCGGCGACGTGATGGAAGCGGCGACGCAGGCCCCGGTGCCGGCACGAGAAATCAACGGCGCGGCGCCGTGCCAGGAGGTGGTCGAGACCGACGTCGATCTCGGCACCCTGCCGGTGCCGACCCATGCGCCGAAGGACGGCGGCCCCTACATCAATGCCGGGATCGTCATCGCCCGCGAGCCCGGCGGCGGCCGCCACAATCTCTCCTATGTGCGGCTGCAGGTGAAGGGGAAGGACCGAATCGGCGTCAACCTCAACACCTGGCGGCACCTGCTCGAGTTCTTCGAGGCGGCGGAGAAGCGCGGTGAGAACCTGCCGTTCTGCGTCGCCCTCGGCGTCGACCCGGCCCTGATGATCGCCGCGGCCTATCGCTACGACGGCGACGAGTACGAGATCGCCGGTTCTCTGCGCGGCGGCCCGACTCCCGTCGTGCGGGCGAGAACCTGCGACATCCTGGTGCCGGCGACCGCCGAGATCGTGCTCGAATGCGAGATCGTCGCCGGCGAGCGCGAGCCCGAAGGGCCGATGGCCGAGTACACGGGCCACTATTCGGGCGTGCATCCGCAGCCGGTCGGCTGCGTCAGGGTGATCACCCACCGGCGCGACCCGATCTTCCAGACGACGGCCGGCGCGTCGTTCGAGCACCTGCTGCTCGGCACCGCGGTGACGCGCGAGCCCAAGCTGAAGCGGCTGTGCCGGCAGGCCTCGCCGCGGGTGCGCGAAGCCCATCTGCCGCCCTTCGCCTCCGGCTTCCTGGCGCTGATCGCCATGGAGGAGCCGCGGCCCGGCGAGGCCCGGACCGTCGGCCTCGCCGCGCTCAACGCCCACGTCAACATCAACACCGTGGTCGTCGTCGACACCGACGTCGACGTGTTCGACCCGACCGAGGTGTTCTGGGCGCTCTCCACCCGGGTGCGCTGGGAGCGCGACCAGGTGACGATCCCGGGCACGCTCGGCAACGAGCTGCATCCGGCCGCCGACCGCACCGGGGTGATCGCCAAGACCATCATCGACGCGACGCTCGCCCCCGAGCTGCGCGGCGCCTACAGCAAGATCGTCTACCCCCGGATCGACCTCGCCGCCCTGCTGGCCGGGCAGGGGAAGACGGGGGAGTGACGCTTGTTTTCATCTCTCCCCGGCGGGGAGAGGTCGCCGCGCGAAGCGCGGCGGGTGAGGGGGTGCCCACGCCGGCGTCTGAACCCCTCACCCCGGTCGCGAGCTGCGCTCGCGCCCGACCCTCGCCCAATGGGAGGGGGGAGGAGAGGAGCTACGCCAGCTTGCCGACATGCCCCTCGAGCAGCGACCACGCCTTGGCGCCGTAGATGCCCTTCCACTTCGCATAGAACGCGCCGAGCGGCTTCTTGAAGCCCGAGGTGTCGCATTCGTTGACGATCATGCCTTTGCTCTTCAGGATCCCGATCGCCTCGCCGGTCGCCGTCTCGACGTCCCGGCGCTGGGCGAGCGCGCTGATCCTCACGTTCCGCTCGACCACCGTCTTGAGGTCGTCGGGCAGCTTGCTCCAGGCCGCGGCGTTGGCCGTGAAGGTGAAGCCGGACCACCAGTGGTTGGTGAGGCTCAGATAGGTCTGCACCTCGTGGAGCCGCATCAGCACGATCAGGAACAACGGGTCGGTCTGGGCGTCGCAGGTCTTGTCCTTGAGCACCTGGTAGAGCTGGCTGAGCGGGAACTTCTTGGGCACGGCGCCGAGCGCCTGGAAGAAATCGACCGTCATCTCCTGTACCGGGGTGCGCATGGTCATCCCGGCGAGATCGTCGACGGTGCGGATCGGCTTGGTGCTCGTCGTGAGGTGGTGGAAGCCGTTGTCGCCGCCCCAGCGGAACGCGTAGATGCCCTTGGCCAGGAGCTCGGAGCGGATGTAGTCGCCGAGATCGCCGTCGAGCGCCTTGAAGACGTCGCCCGGGCTCTTGAACGTGAACGGCAGGCCGGGCATCTCGGTGACCGGAACGATCGGCCCGAGCACGTTGCCGGCGTTGTACATCTCGAGCTCGCCGCTCTGCAGCATGGCGAGCATCTTGGTGTCGGACCCGAGCACGCCGCCGCCGTGCATGGAGATGTCGAGCCGGCCGCCCGTCTCGGTGCGGACCCGATCGGTCATCTCCTTCAGGCGGATGAAGTTGGGGCTGTCGACCGGCTGGCTGAGGCCGAGCCGCCACGTGAAGTCGGCGGCGCGCGCCCGCGAGCCGACGACGATCGTGGCCGCGGTGCCGGCCAGGACGGAGCGGCGGGACAGGCGGGTGGTGTCGAGAAGGCTGGTCATGGCATTCCCCGATGGCTATGGGTGGCACGGAAACAGGGAACGTCTGCCGGGGGCGTCGGACGAACCTCACGGACGTCACCCGAAACGCTATCACGCCACCCGATCGACGAGCGATCCGGGTAAAACGCGGATCTGGCCGGCGGGATTGGTATGAAAAGTGGTACGAAAGTCGCCGAGCACGAGGCTGCGGAACGCGAGGATGGGATGTTGAGAGCCACTGCTGTGCTGCCCTGCGGGACGGTGTCGCCGGACAGGATCGTCGACCGCGTCCTGCTCGACGCCGACGATCGCCATCGCCGGCGCCTCGCGATGACGGGTGAGGCCGGCACCGCCTTCCTGCTCGATCTGCCGGAGGCGACGCGGCTTCTCGACGGCGACGGCCTGCTGCTCGAGGACGGGCGTGTCGTGCTGGTCGCGGCGCGGCCGGAGCCTCTGGTCGAGGTGGCCGCCGCGAGCCCCGCCGCGCTGGCGCGGCTCGCCTGGCACATCGGCAACCGCCACACCGAGGTGCAAATTCTCGGTGAGCGGCTGCGCATTCGCCGCGACCACGTGCTGGAGGAGATGCTGCGCGGGCTCGGCGCGACGCTCACCCCGATCGATGCGGCGTTCGATCCCGAAGCGGGCGCCTATGCGCCGGGCGGGCATGGACATGGGCCTGGGCATGGTCATCGTCATGGTCATGATCTTGCCCAGGGTGGCCACGATCACGATCATCATCACGGTCATGACCATCATGACCATCATGGCGATCATGATCACCACCACGGTCATGATCATGATGACTCGCACGGCCACGCCCACGGGCACGGCCATGTGCACCACCACGGGCACGGCCATCCCCATCCGCATGACTGAGGCCGCCGGCACCGTGTCGGCGCCGCTCGCTCCCGAGGCGCTGTGGCGGCTGCTCGCCTGGATGTCGCCGTCGTTCCCGGTCGGCGCCTTCGCCTATTCGAGCGGCCTCGAATGGGCCGTCGAGGCGGGCGACATCCGCGACGCCGACTCCTTGCGGCGCTGGCTCGCCGTGATGCTGCGCGACGGCGGCCTGTTCTGCGACGCGGCGCTGTTCGCGAACGCGCATCGCGCGACCGTGGCGAACGACGAGGCGGGGCTCGCCGCGACGGCCGAGCTGGCCTTGGCGCTGGCCCCCTCGCGCGAACGCTTCCTGGAGACGACGACGCAAGGAAAAGCCTTCGTCGAGGCGATCCGCTCGGCCTGGGCTTGCGCGGCGCTCGACCGGCTGCCGCTCGGACCGGACGGTCACGTCGCCTATCCGGTCGCCGTCGCCGTGGCGACGGCCGGGCACGGCATCGCGCTCACGCCCGCCCTGCACGCCTTCGTCCATGCGCTGGTGGCGAACCTGATTTCGGCCGGGGTGCGGCTCGTGCCGCTCGGCCAGACCGACGGGCAGCGCGTGCTCGCCGCACTGGAGCCGCTCGCGGCCGCGACCTGCGCGCGCGCCGCCGTGACGCCGACGGACGACATCGGCAGCGCCGCGTTCCGGGCCGACATCGCCGCGATGCGGCACGAGACCCAGTACACGCGGCTGTTCCGGTCGTGATAAGAGCGCTCCATTCGACGTCATTCCGGGACGCTGCGAAGCGCCGGGCCCGGAATCCATACTCCCGGTCCGGGGTTGTGGATTCCGGGATCGCGGCCTGCGGCCGCGCCCCGGAATGACGGGTCACTGATCAGATCGAGCCGAGAAGGAAACTCACATGCCCAGTCCAAACGGTCCCCTGCGGGTCGGAGTCGGCGGGCCGGTCGGATCCGGCAAGACCGCGCTGATGGACACGCTCTGCAAGCGGTTGCGCGAGAAGTTCGACATCGCCGCGATCACCAACGACATCTACACCAAGTGGGATGCCGAGTATCTGGTGCGCTCGGGGGCGCTCGCGCCGGAGCGCATCGCCGGCGTCGAGACCGGCGGTTGCCCGCACACGGCGATCCGCGAGGACGCCTCGATGAACCTCGCCGCCATCGCCGAGATGCGGGCGAAGTTCCCGAACCTCGATCTGGTGCTGGTCGAGTCGGGCGGCGACAATCTCGCCGCCACCTTCTCGCCCGAGCTCGCGGATCTCACGATCTACGTGATCGACGTCGCGGCAGGAGAGAAAATCCCGTCCAAGGGCGGGCCGGGCATCACTCGCTCGGATCTTCTGGTGATCAACAAGATCGACCTCGCTCCGCACGTGGGGGCGTCGCTCGCCAATATGGAGCGCGACGCCAAGCGCATGCGCGGCGAGCGGCCGTTCGTCTTCACCAACACGAAGACGGGCGAAGGCGTGGATACGGTGGAGGCGTTCGTGATCCGGGCGGGGGGATTGGGGTGATCCTCCGTCGTCCCGGGTCGTCGCGAAGCGGCGAGCCCCGGACCCATACGCCCGGTCTTTCGTGCGCCATCGGCACTGGGACTATGGATTCCGGGCTCGCGGGCTCCGCCCGCGCCCCGGAATGACGAGCATCACTTCGACGCGTAGGGCGAGATCCCGCGCTTGAGGAAGGCGCCGTCGCCCGGCGCTCCGAGGATCCTGCCCTCCTCGCATACCGGCTTGCCCTTGAGGATCGTCATCACGGGCCAGCCCGTCACGGCGAGGCCCTCGTAGGGCGTGTAGTCGCAGGCGCCGTGCATCAGCTCCTGGCGGATCGTCTCCTTGCGGGCCGGATCCCACAGCACGAGGTCGGCGTCGAAGCCGGGCGCGATCGAGCCCTTCTGCGGGTAGAGCCCGTACATCTTGGCGTGATTGGTCGAGGTCAGCGCGACGAACTCGTTCATGCCGATGCGGCCCTTGTCGACGCCGAGGCCCCACAGCACCGCCATGCGGGTCTCGACGCCCGGGATGCCGTTCGGCACCCACTTGAACGAGGTCTTGGCCTTCGGGCTGCGCTTGCCGTCGACGCCGTCCATGAACGGGCAGTGGTCGGACGAGAAGGTCTGGAACACGCCGGCCTGAAGGCCCTGCCAGATCGCCTCCTGGCTCGCATGGTCGCGCGGCGGCGGCGAGCAGACATACTTGCCGCCGCTCTCGTCCATGTTGAGGCCCTTCATGTCGTCGGCGGTGAGCGCGATGTATTGCGGGCAGGTCTCGCCGTAGACCTTCAGGCCGCGGTTCTGGGCCCAGCGGATCTGCTCCATCGCTTCGCGGCCGGAGACGTGGACGATCATGATCGGCACGTCGGTCAGCTCGGCATGGCTGATGGCGCGGTGCGCCGCCTCGCGCTCGACGATCTCGGGCCGCGACACGCCGTGATAGTAGGGCGCGGTCTTGCCGGCCCGCTCCAGTCGCTCGGTCATGAATTTGATGGCGTCGTAGCCCTCGGCATGCACCATCACCAGCGCCCGGCAGCCGCGCGCGCACTCGAACACCTCCAAGAGCTCGCGATCGTTCAGGACCATGTCGTCGTAGGTCATGAACACCTTGAACGAGGTGTAGCCGTCGCCGACCAGCGCCGGCAGCTCCTGGCCGAGCACGCTTGGGCTCGGGTTGGTGATGATCAGATGGAAGCCGTAGTCGCAATAGGCCTTGCCGTCGGCCTCCTGGTGATACTCCTGGACGACGGCGCGCAGGCCGGCGCCGCGCGGCTGCATGGCGAAGGGCAGCACCGTCGTGGTGCCGCCGGCGATCGCGGCGCGGGTGCCGGTCTCGAAGTCGTCCGACATCTTCGGCCCGCCGAAGGTCGGCTGGGCGAGATGGACGTGGCTGTCGATGCCGCCCGGCATGACGAGGAGACCGGACGCGTCGATCTCGCGTGCCGCGCCCGCGATCCGCTCGGCGACCGCGACGATGCGGCCGCCGCGGACGCCGACATCGGCCCGCACCGTGTCGCTCGCCGTCACGACGGTGCCGCCGCGGATGGAAAGATCGTAGTCGGACATGGGACGCTCCGGATGCGGGAAAAGCCGCGGCCGGAAGGATCGGGCGGCCGCGCGGGACCGGTCGCGAGGCTTACCCCGATCCGGATCCCGGCGCAACGGCGCGACCTCGCCGCGCAGATGCCGGCACGAACCGGCGTCACCTCTCTCCCCGCGCAGCGCTACGGCATGCACAGATCTTGTTGCGACGGATTGACTCGGGGCGGCAGGAGGCA